>CBFHTF010000028.1:0-26532 GCA_965658685.1 Luminiphilus sp. | reverse complement strand
ACCAGCCAATCGGAACGAGGGCGCACTGACACATTTTTTAAGTGCAGCTTTGCCGCAGGCTGGACAATCGACAAGGACCGGATCGGAAATCTTTTGGATGGCTTCCATGCTGTGACAGCAGTCAGCACATTGATATTCGTAGATAGGCACTTTGCATCTCTCCTCAAAACGCGCGCTCGCGCACCGAGGCCGTAGATGAGGTCAATTGGGTAAAAACACAAGAGCGCAGAGAGTACCGCAGGACTCACGTTTTAGGAAGGCGGTTAAGGCCGTGTTAAGGGTAAGTAGCCCCTTACACGGCACTCAAAGCATCAGGAATTGGCAAATTCCTTCATTTTTTTCAGCGGCCGAATTTTTACTGCTGTGCTGGCCGGCTTCGCTTTGAACGTCGTTTCTTCACCGGTGAAGGGGTTGATTCCCTTGCGCGCACGTACCGCGGGCTTACGAACGGTGGTGATCTTCATCAATCCAGGGATCGTGAACTCACCAACAGCACGCTTTTTGATGCTGCCCTCAATCAGGGACTCAAGCTGACCAATAACATCGCTGACCTGCTTCTTGTTTAACCCAGTGCTCTCGGCAATGTTGCCAATGATTTGGGTCTTGGTCATTTTTTCTTGAATAGCCTTCACCTTGGCGGGTGCTTTAGCAGGCGCCTTTTTGGCGGCCGCTTGTTTCGGTGCAGCTTTTACCGGTGCCTTTTTAGGTGCTGCTTTAACAGCAGCCGATTTCTTGGCTGGGGCTTTTTTAGCGGCAGGTGCCGCCTTCGTTGGCGCCTTTTTCACGGGCGCTTTTTTGGCTGTTGCCTTTTTGGCAGGGGCCTTCTTGGCAGGGGCCTTTTTTGCCGGGGCTTTTTTAGCTGCGGTTTTTTTAGTTGCCATGAACGGATCACCTTTTTAGTTTTAGAACGGAGACACGCTGAACCGCCGACAACAACTGCAAAACCAGGCGTCGTCATTCAGCACTCCGATTCAACCTCAGCATCAAGCACAACACAAGGGCTGTGCAGCCACAAAGACTAAGGCGATCCGCACTCGTGCCAGCAACCGATAGCATCGAAAGTACTGTTGCCAAGGTGATCGGTGCTCGTAGAATGCCAGCTCTCACCGACACTACACGGAAATCGATAAATGCGCGCCAGCACCTTTCTAATGTCGACCCAAAAAGAAACTCCCGCAGATGCCGAAGTGATTAGTCATCAATTGATGATGCGGGCCGGACTCATTCGACGCATTGCCGCAGGTATCTATACATGGATGCCCATGGGGCTGCGCGTATTACGCAAAGTTGAAGCCATTGTGCGCGATGAAATGAACCGTGCCGGGGCGCTGGAAATTAGTATGCCAGTCGTTCAGCCCGCAGAACTGTGGCAAGAATCCGGTCGCTGGCAGCACTACGGTCCTGAGTTAGCACGCTTGAAAGACCGACACGAACGCGAGTTTTGTTTGGGGCCCACCCACGAAGAAGTTGTGACGACACTGGGTCGCAACGAGATCAAAAGCTATAAGCAGTTGCCGCTGAATTTTTATCAAATCCAAACCAAGTTCCGAGACGAAATACGCCCTCGATTCGGTGTGATGCGTTCGCGGGAATTTGTAATGAAAGACGCCTACTCTTTCCATGTTGATCACGAATCACTGGAAAAGACCTATTGGCGCATGCATGAAGCCTACACGGCTATCTTCACGCGCCTCGGTCTCGATTTTCGGCCAGTGGAAGCCGATACGGGCTCTATTGGTGGCAGCCATTCACATGAATTCCATGTTCTTGCTGAATCGGGCGAAGACGATATCGCCTTCTCCAATGCCAGTGACTTCGCTGCCAATGTCGAGTTAGCCGCTGCGTTACCGCCAGTGGCACCGGCGACAACAACCACGGCGGCACTCGAGGAATTTGCAACACCCAATGTGAGAACTATCGATGATCTAGTAACGTCAGCGGGCATCGCTATTGCTGACACGGTGAAGACGCTGTTTGTGAAAGATGAGCAAAATGCACCAGTGGCCCTGGTATTGCGTGGCGATCATCGACTGAATGAGATCAAAGTGGAAAAACTCGAAGGTATCGCCTCACCGCTCACGATGGCGACCGAAGAGGACGTACTGACACTAACGGGGGCGAGCTTTGGCTCGCTGGGCCCCGTGAATCTGAAGTGTCGAATTATTGTGGACCATGCTGCAGCGGCGATGCCCGAGTTTGTGTGCGGTGCCAACAACAATGGCTTTCATTTCAAAGGTGCCCAGTGGCAGCGTGACGTTGGTGACTTTGAGAGCGCTGATATACGCAACGTCGTTGAGGGAGACCCCAGCCCCTGCGGTGATGGCAGCATCCAAATCCGACGTGGCATTGAAGTGGGCCACATTTTCCAGCTGGGCACCAAGTATTCAGAGGCCATGGGCGCTTTGGTGCTCGACGAGCGCGGTAAAAGTGTGCCCATGTCTATGGGCTGTTACGGCATCGGTGTAACGCGAATCGTGGCCGCGGCGATTGAGCAAAACCACGATGACAAAGGCATCCTTTGGCCTTCCGCCATGGCACCTTTCGACATCGCTATTGTGCCGCTTAATATGGATAAGTCTGAAGCGGTTGCGGAAGCCACCGAAGCCCTCTACGCTCAGCTACTAGCCGCAGGTGTGGATGTCTTCCTGGATGATCGTAAGGAGCGCCCCGGTGTCAAATTTGCCGAGATGGAACTTGTGGGTATGCCATTAAGAGTGACGATTGGTGACCGCTCGTTGGCTGACGGCAATATTGAGTTGCAAGCCCGCACTGCCAGCGAGTCGCAGTCAGTGCCCCTAGCGGAAGCCTACGATCGTATTATGAGCGCGCTTGGTCGGGACTAATTCTTGCCTAAAGTAGGGGCACCACTCCAAT
Organism: Luminiphilus sp.; assembly: GCA_965658685.1. Taxonomy (GTDB): domain Bacteria; phylum Pseudomonadota; class Gammaproteobacteria; order Pseudomonadales; family Halieaceae; genus Luminiphilus. Next base: position 23,658 of record CBFHTF010000028.1, on the reverse strand, counting down.
GATCGATCTGAAACTGCTTAACCGCTGGAACACCGATCTCGGCAAAAGCATTTCAGCGGTGGGCACCGACGATTTTTTCCCGTCGCTCTACACGGCGTTGCGTCACTTGGTCAAATTGTCGTGGCCCCAAATATGGCTGTATCACCGCGATTTGCCGCCCTGCGTTTTACATCACGACATCCCCGAAAAGTACCAAGCCATTCAAATCGATCGCTACCTTGATGGTCCCTACCGAGAAGATCCGTTTTACCAAATCTCTATGAGCGGACCACGCAACGCCATCTACCGACTAAGCCGGATAACCGGCGGACTGTTTGAGGAGTCGGGTTACTTCACAAACTATTATTCAAAAACCGGCACCGCCGACGAAGTGATTTTTCTCTCGCGACTCGATGATGGCAACGTGGTGCATCTGTCAGTGATGCGAAGCAAACAGCAGGGGGAGTTCACTCAAGAAGAATACGATTTACTGTACGCGGTCGCTGAGCCGATCTCAGCCATCATAAAAGTCCATTGCCAACACGATGACTTCGCTATCAATAACCTTTTACAACCGGGGCTCGATGCCCAAATTGATTTGGCTTTTCGCACCTTTGGCCAAGATTTCGTCAGCAAGCGCGAGCGAGAAGTGCTGGAACTGATGCTGCGGGGATACGGCGCCGATACCACGGCCGAGCGCTTCGAGATATCACTAGAAACAGTACGTCGACATCGCAAAGCCATTTACAAAAAGCTCGATGTGAACTCCCAATCCGACTTGTTCGCCCTGTTTATCAATGTCATGCCTTTCATTGGCGAGGCACGAGGCGGCGACCCTCTCAGCGTATACATGTCATAACCCGTGCCAGCGAGTCGGGTCTCCCTGACAGCGAACGGACTCTAGTGACAAAAACATAAGCCCGCATCCCTGCCCCTTATGGGGTAGCCAACGAATTGTTCAAATCAACGCCAACAGGCACTCTGCACTGACTGTTATGAAAGGTCAGTAAGACATGAGCCGCGAGATCGAATTGTTTTTAGAGGCGTATCCATCGGTATCGATGATCGAAGCCTTAATCACCGACTGCAACGGTGTCGCACGTGGCAAGTTGGTGCCCAGAGACAAGCTACAGAGCGTCACCAAAACCGGTCTTAAATTGCCCAAGTCAGCGCTTAGTCTCGATATATGGGGTCGCGATATTCCCGAATTAGCGTTTGCTAACGGTGACATCGATGGCTACTGCCGGGTGGTGGAGGGGTCGTTACGCCCCATGCGCACGGCACGTGGGCTCGATCAAGGTCAGTTGCTGATTACCATGTATGACGAGAACCACGAGCCTTTTATGGGTGATCCGCGCCAGGTTTTGGCGAGCATGGTGAACCAATTTACTCACCGCGGCCTTCGCCCCTGTATGGCCGCCGAACTGGAATTTAGCCTGCTACCCGATCCCGGCGCGGACAAGCCACTTAGCCATGCCCTACGTGGACAAGCCTCAGTAGCCGGCAATTTGTACGCGTTGGAGGAGCTCGATAAACACGCCGATATGCTCGAAGCACTGCGCGAGGCATTTGAAGTTCAGGGCCTGCCCTATGAGGGCATTGTAAAAGAAGCAGCTCCCGCTCAATTTGAAGTCAACATGGCCCACAGCGATGATGTCATGGTGTTGGCAGATCACATCATCCGCATGCAGCGCTGTATTCGTGTTGTGGCGGCGCGCTTCGGCATGATTGCCAGCTTTATGCCAAAACCCATGGATGAGCATGCGGGTAACGGCATGCATGTGCACTGCAGCATGCTCGACCAACAGGGCAACAATGTCTTCAACAATGGGACCGAAACAGGCACTGACCTTTTACACAAAGCGATAGCGGGGTGTCTGGACACCATGGCTGATGCCATGCTCATTTTTGCACCCAGCTTCAACGCCTATCGTCGTTTCCAAGCAGGTAATCATGCCCCTACCGTGCCCACTTGGGGCATGGATAACCGCACGACAGCGGTACGAATACCCGCAGGACCACCGCAGGCAATGCGTCTTGAACATCGTGTGGCTGGCGCCGATGCCAATCCCTACCTCACCCTGGCAGCGGTGCTTGCGGGTATTTTGCACGGTATCAATGATGCGCTTGAGCCACCCTTGGCGGTAGAGGGCAACGCTTGGGATAAGGAGCATGATGCCCCCGACCTGCCTGTGCTCATGTCTACGGCTATTGAGCAGTTCGAACAATCTGCGTTTGTGGCCAAATACTTGAGTACTGAGTTCCAAACCTTATTCAGTAAAACCAAGCGGCAAGAGCTCGATGAATTCCAGCGCCGCGTAACAGAGTTTGAAGTCGAGACCTACTTGCGCGGCTAGGCATACCTCTGTCGTACAGCAAGTGCTTGGCGCTGAACCAAATAGGCTTTGGCGCGTACATATCGCTTCTATTGAGAGAAACGAGATGCCCATGTCCGATCTGTACCAGCACAGCGCCACCGATGTTTCGGGCACACCCGTTGAACTATCTACCTTCAAGGGTCGCGTGTTGCTCATCGTTAATACCGCCTCGAAATGTGGCTTCACCCCCCAATACGAGGGCTTGGAAGCACTGCAGAGCCGCTTTCACGATCGTGGCTTTGATGTACTGGCCTTCCCTTGCAATCAATTCGGGCATCAAGAGCCGGGCACTGACAGCGACATCGCTTCGTTTTGCAGCACCAGCTTCGGAACGAGCTTCCCACTGTTCAGCAAAATAGAGGTGAATGGAGCGAATGCCCATCCGCTGTATCAGTACCTGAAGAAGCAGGCACCAGGTGTACTGGGGACCTCAGCCATCAAATGGAATTTCACAAAATTCCTAGTAGACGCCCAAGGAAAGGTCGTCAATCGCTATAGCCCACAAACCAAACCCGAGGCCATAGCTACCGACATCGAAGCACTACTCACTGCGCCCTAGGCGTTGTGGCCAACTAATGAGCCCCATGAGATCGTTGTGCCTTGGACATTTAGCGCGTCGATAATGTTGGGCCATTAGTGCTCACGGGTTGCCCTGAAACGAATATCAGGCCACCGCTCTTCCATGAGCGACAAATTGACCCGGGTTGGTGCAAGGTAAGTAAGGTAGCCACCGCCATCTTCCGACAGGTTATCTGCCGCTTTCTTGCGGAATTCCTCGAGTTTGCGCGGGTCATCCGCTTCCACCCATCGCGCCGTGTAAACATTTACTGGCTCGTAAATGGCCTCTACCTTGTATTCGTCCTTTAGCCGATACGCCACCACATCGAACTGCAGCTGACCGACCGCACCAACAATCAGATCGCTGTTGTTGAGGGGAGAAAATACTTGAGTGGATCCCTCTTCCGAAAGCTGCTGGAGGCCCTTTTGCAGTGCTTTCATTTTCATCGGATCTTTTAATCGAATGCGCCGAAACAACTCGGGGGCAAAGTGAGGGATGCCTGTGTATCGCAGGTCGTCACCTTGAGTAAAAGTATCGCCAATTTGCAGGGTACCGTGGTTGTGTAAACCAATAATATCTCCCGACACCGCCTCTTCCACCAGCACCCTCTCGCCCGCTTTGAACGAAACAGCGTCGGCAATGCGAATATCTTTCCCCGTTCGCACATGACGCATTTTCATGCCCTTATCGTAGCGACCTGAACAGACACGCACGAAAGCAATGCGATCACGATGCTTGGGATCCATGTTCGCTTGAATTTTGAATACGAAACCAGAGAACTGCGCCTCATAAGGGTCGACTTCACGGCTTTGGGTGGGGCGGGCCAACGGCGCGGGTGCCCAGTCAACAAACCGATCAAGCATTTCACGCACGCCAAAATTACCAAGGGCAGTGCCGAAAAATACCGGAGTCAATTGACCGCCTACAAATAGCGCCTGATCAAAGCTATGACTGGCGCCACGAACCAACTCGATCTCATCGCAAAAGTTGTCGTACTCATCATCGAGCAATGCCCGTGCTGCATCAGAGTCGAGACCTTCAATTCGCTCATCCGGTGGCATCACGGAATTGTGGCCTTGCTGGTAAACATGAAAAGTATCGGTATACAGGTTGTATACGCCCTTGAAGTGTCGCCCCATACCAACCGGCCAATTAATTGGCGCCCCGGCAATACCTAACACCGCTTCAATTTCGTCGAGCAACTCGATGGGATCACGAATATCTCGATCGAGTTTGTTGACGAAGCTAATGATGGGCGTGTCGCGCAAACGACAAACATTCATCAACTTAATGGTGCGGTCTTCCACCCCTTTCGCCCCATCAATCACCATCAACGCTGAATCAACTGCCGTGAGTGTTCGGTAGGTATCCTCCGAAAAATCCTCGTGCCCAGGGGTATCAAGTAGGTTCACCGTACGTTCGCGGTAGGGAAACTGCATGACCGACGATGTCACCGAGATACCACGCTCTTGTTCCAGTGACATCCAGTCGGAGGTGGCATGTGGACCACGCTTGCCTTTGACGGATCCTGCCACTTGAATGGCGCTACCGAGCAACAGCAGTTTCTCGGTCATAGTGGTCTTACCCGCGTCGGGGTGCGAGATAATGGCAAAGGTACGACGCGCGGCAATCGCACGCTTTAAATCGGTTTCGGTTTCTGACATGACGCCTCCTTCAGGGGGCGGGATTATGCCAGTATGTCGATATAACGGGTAATCGAATGGTCAACCGCGAGGGGCAGAACAACAAGCCACTGACGCCCTTTCAGTTACTAACACTTATACAGCGGTCTTTGCGGGCTGCAAATGGTTGCTTAGCGCTTCGACGAGCCGATCACCCACCTCGGGCAGGGCGGGCGCATAACCCAACACCTCGGCCATGGAGGTCACTTCAAGTCCGGGGTAGCCACATGGATTGATGCGCTTAAAGGGCTCTAAGTCCATATCCACGTTCAAAGCGACGCCGTGATAGCTGCAACCACGGCTCACTTTGAGTCCAAGGGATGCGATTTTTTTACCATCAACGTATACACCTGGGCGCTTCGGGTCGGCGCTGGCCACAATACCAAAGCCCCCTAACACGTGGATAACCGCTTGCTCGATAGCAGTGACCAACTGACGTACCCCAAATCCGGCCCTGCGCAAATCGAATAGCGGGTACACCACCCACTGGCCCGGTCCGTGGTAGGTGACCTGCCCACCGCGGTCGATGGGCACAATAGGAATAGCGCCAGCATCAAGTATATGTTCTGCCTTGCCGGAGATACCTTGGGTATATAACGGAGGATGCTGCAACAGCCATAGCTCATCGTCGGTCTGCGCCGTTCGATGGGCCGTGAACTGCTTCATGGCGTCAAGGGTTGGTCCGTATTCAACGAGACCCATACGCTGAATGCGCATAATCGTCAGATCACCATCGACACCAAACCCGTGGCCATTAGGTCTTTATGCAAGGCCTCTAATTGGCTGACACCGGTGGCCTCAATAACAATAGTCAATGAAATAAATTTGCCGCCACTCGACGATTTGACAGTCATGGCCTCGGCGTCAAACCCCGGAGCGTGACGCTCAAAGATAGTGAGCACTGACTCATTGAACTGATCACAGCGACGTCCTACCACTTTAATAGGGTAGCTACAGGGGAATTCAATTTTTGGAGGTTCTGGCTCACTCATCACAAACCTTCATGCCAATGCCAAACAACCTTGGGTCGATCACTCAACTGAATAACGTCTTAAACCACAACAGCAGCGCATCCCAGAGACGAGCAAAGAAACCCGCCTCAGGAATATCGACGAGTGCTTGCAGCGATTGCTGATGAACAACTTCGCCGTCAAGGGTTACCACTAGGGAACCAACGGCATCCCCCCGCTCAATCGGTGCAACAAGGGGCTCGTCAAAAACAACATCAAGTTGAAGCTCGGCGTTGGTACGCGGCACGGTCATCACCACTGACGATAATACTCCGGCATCCAGCACATCCCGCTGGCCCTGCCAAACCTGCGCTTGCCCCAGCACTGCATCGGCAATCACAGGCTCAATCGTTTGGTAAAAACGAAAGCCATAGTTCAGTAATGAGCGCGTTTCTGAGGTACGACTGCGGGTGCTAGTACTTCCCATAACCACAGAAATCAGGCGCATACCATCGCGCTCTGCCGAGGCCACCAAACCGTAGCCGGCACTGCTGGTGTAGCCCGTTTTCAACCCGTCTACCGAGGGATCATCGCGCAACAGCAAGTTCCGGTTGTACTGCTTAATATCGTTGTAGGTGTAGCTTTGCTGGGAATATATTTCATACCGGTCGGGGTGCTGACGAATGGTGGCTGCCGCCAGTACCGCCAAATCCCGCGCAGTGGTCACATGGGCTGGATCAGGCAAGCCGTGACTATTCGTAAAATGGGTGCCCACCATGCCCAGCTCTTGGGCGTAACGATTCATCATGTCGGCAAATGCTTGCTCGGTACCGGCAATATGCTCGGCAATAGCCACAGTGGCGTCGTTACCCGAGGAGATCACAATACCTTTTTCAAGCTCCTCGACGGTGACCGGTTTACCCGGCTCAATCCACATGAGCGATGAGCCTCTGAACAGCGGATTCTGCGACCAAGCGTTGCGGCTCACCGTTACTGTATCGCCCAAGGAAAGCCGACCCGCATCGATTTCCTCGGCCAAAACATAGGCCGTCATAAGCTTGGTAAGACTAGCCGGCTCCAGTGACTTGTCGATGTTGTGCTCGACGAGAATGTCACCAGATTGGAAATCCATGAGCAAATACGCTGCCGCATTAATCGCAGGTGGCGCCGGTACGATTGCCCCGGCGACGCCAGCAATGGGTGTATAAAGCAAAAGCAGCAGAGCAAAGCGAAGCATGTGAGTCCTTACAACACGATCAATTTAAGAGCGGCATGGTAGCAGCCGCTTACAGCCCCGTCACAGGTTCAAGGCAGTGGCTGGCCCTGCGGCAAGCCCATGGCCGCCAACAACTGCTGACTGGCCTTCAGTTCATCAACACTGCTAAAAGGCCCTGCTCGCAGGCGATATAGCACGCCATTGGGGCCATCCGACTGCTGTAAAACCAGCGGCACAAGCAATATTTCGCTTGCCTTTTGCTTCAGGCGCAACGCCGCCGCCTCGCTAGCAAAAGCACCCAACTGTAATTGAGTATAGTTGGGCATCGACGTCTCGGGCATAACGATGGCTTCGACACGCACCGGCGCCGTACCTCGGTCGGCAAAGCCTAACTTCACCGCTGCACCATAAGACAAGTCGATAATACGATTCGGATGGAAGGGACCCCGATCATTGACTCGCACGATCATACTGCGACCGTTATCCAAATTCGTGACCCGCACATAAGTAGGTATCGGCAGACTGCGATGGGCCGCGGTGGCGCCGTACACGCTGAAACGCTCACCGTTTGACGTTTGACGCCCATGGAACTTAAGCCCATACCAAGAGGCCACGCCCTCTGCTGCATAACCCTGAGCGCTTTTGAGCACGTGATAGGTCTTGCCGTGAACTCGATACGGGCTCTTATTACCTGCAGTCAAAATGGGTTCAAAACGGGGCACGGCATCGGGTACCGCAGCTGCGCTAATCGGGGGCGGCGCCACGTCGGGTGTTTTTGATGGTGCGGCACACGCCACCACCAAAACCATACATAGCGTCAGTAGATACCGCATCTGATATCAGAGTTGTTCGTTAATCGCTTGGCTCAATAACCAGACGCTCAGCGCATACATGGCGCTGTGGTTGTAGCGCGTGATCACATAAAAATTGTTAAGCCCAACAAAGTATTCTGGGCCATCCGCACCTTCAAGACGCAATGGCGTCGCAGGCAAACTGACGTCGGTGGCTTGTAAAGGCACCAAACCTTGTGAAGCGAGCTCCCCAACGGTTGTCACCGGTTTCAAACCAGCATCAAACAATGCCTCATCGGCCTTGTCGCCATTGGCTAGCTCGATAACCGCAGCACCCGGCTGCCAGCCATGGGCCACAAAATAGTTGGCTACGCTGAAGATAGCGTCGTCGGGGTTACTCCAAATATCAGCAACACCGTCATCGTCGAAGTCCCGCGCATAAGCACGGTAGCTCGAAGGCATGAATTGACCAAAACCCATGGCACCGGCGTAGGAACCCTTTAAGGTAAGGGGGTCTTTACCGCTGTTGTAGGCCAGCACCAGAAAGTGCTGCAGCTCCTGCGTAAAAAAAGGCGAGCGTTTAGGGTAGTCGTAAGCCAATGTTGCCAGGGCATCGATGACGCGATAGCTACCGGTAATTCGTCCATAGTAGGTTTCAACACCGATAACAGCCACAATAAGCGATGCGGGCACACCGGTGCGCTGTGACACCTCTGCCAAGGTGGCGGCATGCTCCCGCGCAAATGCGACGCCCCCGTTGATACGTTTTTCCGTAAGAAAGATCTTGCGATATTCGTACCACGGCTTGGTTTTTTCGGCGGGCCTCGCGATGGCATCCAGAATACTCTGTTGTCGCTGAGCAGCGGCAAGTACTTCAACAGCCCACTGCCGATCGACCCCTTCAGCGACCACAGCTTCGAGTACAGTATCGGTCTTATCGCGCTCTAGGTACTCGCTCCCAGTGGCAACATCGACACAAAGCACTATCGACAACAGGCCAATTAAACGTGATACCTGTCGACTTGCCAGCCGCAGTAACACGGGCTGAGACGATTGGGGCAAATGGGCCACAGTGCTTTGCTCGAACATTAACTTTTTCTCCTTGTGTGCAACACACTGCATAAACGTGACGTCAGCGGGCAATGATACGACGCTCGGTACTAATAGCCATCAACACCCCAAAACCCAGCAATAAAGTGACCATCGAGGTACCGCCAAAGCTAATGAGAGGCAGTGGCACACCTACGACTGGTAAAATGCCAGCCACCATGCCGACATTGACGAAGACATAAACGAAAAATGTCAGGGTAACTGCAGATGCCAGAAGTCGCCCGTAGAGCGTCTGCGCATTCAGGCTAATCCAGAATCCACGCCCAATGATAAGCAAATAAATGAGCATTAGGAGCAATACCCCCCTCAGCCCAAACTCTTCCGCAAGCACAGCAATAATGAAGTCAGTTTGGCTCTCGGGTAAGAAATCGAGATGCGATTGGGTACCCGCCAACCAACCTTTGCCACCCCATCCGCCAGAGCCGATGGCCGTCTTCGACTGAATGATATTCCAACCAGCACCGAGCTTGTCCAATTCCGGGTCCAGCAAAGTGAGTACCCGTTGCTTCTGATAATCTTTTAACAAGAACATCCAAGCGGGCCATAAGCTTGCCATTAACACCAGCACCGCTGCTGCGATGTACCAGCCGCTTATGCCTGCCATAAACACCACAAACAAACCGCTGGCCGCCACCAGCAGCGAGGTGCCCAAATCGGGCTGAATGACAATGAGTGCCGCTGGTAAAACCACCAACAACAGCGACACTACCAGAGACATTGGACGCGGCGGTATACCTTCGCGAGCAAACCACCACGCGACCATCAGTGGCATAGCCAACTTCATCAGTTCCGATGGTTGAAAACGCACAAAGCCAAGACTGAGCCAGCGCTGGGCACCCATTGCTTTGACGCCAATTAACGGAACCGCTGCCAACAACACCAATCCCACAAGGTACAAAGCGGGCGCCCAGCGACTGTAAGTTTCCGGCTTGATTTGGGCAGCGATGGCCATACCAACCAGAGCGATTATCATGTTGCGCAGCTGACGCATGACAGTCACCCAACTCTCATCGGAGGCGCTGTAGAGTACGACCAACCCCCCAAACATAAGCAACAATAATGGCAACAAAAGCAACATATCGATGTGCAAAAACTGCGCGAGACTATTTCTGTTACGGAGATCTCGCTCCGCATCGGGGAGATAATGGGCGTAATCAGCCATCGGCGCCCCCTCCTAGTAACCACTGATCGAGCACTCGGCGAGCCACTGGATAAGCCGCACTACTACCGCCACCATTCTCGGCCAGCACAGCCACCACAATACTGGGCTCATCAACCGGCGCGAAGGCAATAAACCAGCCATGGTTTCGGTGGCGTTCAGCGATTGTCTCTTCGTCGTACTCCTCGTCTTGCGCAATACCGATAACCTGAGATGTACCCGTTTTACCCGCAATAGCGTAAGTCAGGCCATCGGCAATCGCATGGGCAGTACCACGCCGACTGTGGACCACATCAACCATACCAGCGATGACGGTCTCCCAATGATCATCACTGGCAATAACAGGCTCGCGCGGTAAGCCGCCCACTTGTTTGTTACCAATGCGTCGCACCACTGACGGCGAGAAACTCTCACCACGATTTGCCAACGCCATAGTGGCCTGTGCTAACTGCAACGGTGTCGCCAGCATGTAGCCTTGACCAATGCCCGCGCTCAAGGTCTCACCGGGGTACCAAGGTTGCCCCATTGCCCGCCGCTTCCAGTCGCTACTCGGTAATATGCCCGCTTTTTCACTGGTAATATCGATACCCGTTGTCACCCCCAGACCAAAGGGCGCTAGCGCCTCAGCCATACGATCGATACCCATCATACGGGCCAAATCGTAGTAGTACACATCGCAAGATTGGGCAATGGCCATGCGCAAATCCACCTCGTCGGCGTGACCCGTGCCGCGAATTCTCAGTATCCAGTCTCGATAACGACGGCTATCGCCGGGCAGGCTGTACCAACCCGGATCGGGAATCATAGTCTCAGCGGTTACCAAGCCCATTTCTAACCCTGCCAAACCCAGCAGGGGTTTTACGGTGGAGCCGGGGGGATAACGCCCCTGCACGGCCCGGTTCAACAGTGGGCTATCGGGGTTATTGCGCAAGGCATTGTAATCTCGACTGCTAATGCCATTTACGAATAAGTTGGCATCAAAACTTGGGTTGGATACCAACGCAAGAACCCCCCCGTTCTTGGGGTCAAGGGCGACAACGGCACCGCGCTGCTCACCCAATGCTTCGGCGGCAACCCTCTGAAGATCTAAATCGAGATATAAGTGGAGGGTAGCGCCATCGACGGGAGGCTGCTGATCTAGTACGCGTAATATCCGGCCGTGGGCGTTAGTTTCAACGTTTTGGTAGCCTACAGTGCCATGTAGTAGGGCCTCATAGCGCCTCTCTAAACCCACTTTCCCAATATGGAGCGTGCCTTGGTAGGCGGCCTCGTCGAGGTCCGCGGCCTCGCGTTCGTTGATACGCCCGACATAGCCCACCACATGGCTCACAAGATCGCCGTGGGNGTAATGACGCGTTAACTGCGCCTCGATAGTGACGCCCGTCAACCGATGCCGGTGGACGGCCAACACTGCCATATCCTCATCACTCAGCTGGAGTTTTAGCGGCACCGGATCATAGGGCCGTCGACGCCTGCGCCGCTGCTCAAAGCGACGGATATCGTCCTCCGAAATAACGACCAATTGTTGCAGCTGCTTCAGTAGCGCATCGAGATCGTCGGCGCGCTCTATGACAATACTCAAGCGGTGACTGGGTTCATTGGACGCCAATAATCGGCCTTTGCGGTCGTATATCAAACCGCGTTTGGGGGGCACCGCCTCCAACCTTACCCGGTTACGCTCGGACTGCACCAAGAACTGTTCGTAGTCAACAATCTGCAGGCTATAGTAGCGCCATCCCAGCGTTGCAAAGGCAAGTAACACGATGGCGCCGGCAACCGTGACACGGGCGCTGTTGATTGCAGCTTCCCGTCCGGTATCGCTCAGTGCTGGGCGGCGAGCAGCCATGACTTACGACCGATGGTAAGGGTGTTGTGCAATGATAGACCAGACCCGATAGAGCTGCTCGGCCAATACCACTCTCACCAAAGGGTGCGCCATGGTAATGCGCCCTAATGACCAACACAGATCGGCTTGTGCCAGCAGACTGGGATCAGTACCGTCTGGCCCTCCAATCACCACAGCGGCAGAGCCACCTGATTGTTGCCACTGAGATACCTTCGCCGCCATAGCTTCGGTGTCTAGCAGACGACCAGCAACATCGAGCACAATTAAACGCTCACCATTTTTCAGCTGTCGCTTTATCGCCGCAGCTTCCTTCGCCATCAGCTTTGGAACGGCTTCACCTTGGCGTTTAGCGGGGGGGATGTCGATCCACTCGACAGAAAAATCTCTGGGTAAGCGCCGTTGATAATCGTCGACCCCCGAGGCAACCCAATTTGGCATGCGCGTGCCCACCGCCAACACTCGGATTCGCATCACTCAGCGGGAGGCGCAGTCCACAATCGCTCTAGGTCGTAAAAGCTACGGGTAGCAGGTTGCATCATGTGCACGACTACGTCGCCAAAATCGACAAGCACCCACTCGCCAGCGACTTCGCCTTCGATGCCAATGGGTCTAACACCCGCGGCTTTCGCTTTTTCAATCACATTATTAGCCAGCGACTTCACATGCCGTGTCGACGTACCACTGGTCACGACGAGGTAATCCATCACGGAGCTAACCTGGCGAACATCAATGTCAACGGTGTCGACCGCTTTAAGATCATCGAGGGCATCTCGTACCAAAGCGATGAGCGATGGGCCCTCTGGCATGGGCGGCGTATGTGTGTCCGCGGCAGGCATCAAACGCACCCTCGCGGCAAGGCATTAGTTGGCATATAGATCATTGTCGGCAATATACTCGATAACGGAGGTCGGCAATAGAAATTGCGGATTTTTTCTTTCACGCAGTGCAGCTCTGATCGCCGTTGACGAGACGGCCAAGGGTGGCTGATCAAGCAAGGCGATACCACCCAAAGGCTGCTTGGACAGCTGTGCAGGATGGCATTGGTGCCTCTGCAACCATTCAGCAACAGGACCATGGCTAACCCCCTGCCAACCGGGACGTCGCAGCACCACAATATTGACAAGGTCAGTCAATGTTTGCCAGCAATACCAGCGATCGAGCTGCTCGAAACTGTCGGCACCCATAATCCAGACCAGCGAAGTCTCTGCACCAATCTCAGCGCGGATTGAAACCAGCGTGTCAACGGTATAAGACGTGCCTTGCCGGTGTAATTCTCGGGTATCCAGTGTCAAACCCGGCACATCCGCAATGGCCAATGCAACCATAGCAGCACGCTGCTGCGCATCAACATTTGGACTGGACTTCAGAGGCGGCGTGGCCGCGGGGAGTAGTCGAATCTCATCAAGCGCCAGACGCTCTCGGCACTCAATAGCGATTCTAAGATGCCCAACATGAATAGGATCGAAGGTTCCCCCCAATAGGCCGACGGCTACCAACGCTTAACTCCGCACTTGGCCATCGCCGAACACGACATACTTCACCGATGTCAGCCCTTCGAGCCCAACAGGACCGCGGGCATGCAATTTATCGGTGGAGATACCGATTTCCGCACCTAGACCATATTCAAAGCCGTCAGCAAAGCGAGTCGACGCGTTTACCATAACCGAACTGGAATCAACTTCGCGCAGAAAACGCATAGCACGGGCATGGTTATTGGTGACGATGCTCTCAGTGTGACCAGAGCTGTAGCGCGCAATATGATCGATGGCGGCTTCGAGATCGTCAACGACGCGCACCGACAAAATAGGCGCCAGGTATTCTGTTTGCCAATCGGCCTCACTAGCCACATGCTGCACCTGAGGCGCTATCGCTCGTGTACGAGGGCAGCCACGAATTTCGACCCCCTTGTCGGCGATGGCATCCAAAATAGCACCAAGATGCACAGTGGCCCCCTCGGCAACCAGCAGGGTCTCCATAGTGTTGCAAGTACCGTAGCGCTGAGTCTTGGCGTTGACAGCAATAGCCAGCGCCATATCAGCATCAACATCGCTATCGATGTACACGTGACAAATACCATCGAGATGCTTAATAACCGGCACCCGCGCCTCATCGGCGATGCGCTGTATTAGCCCCTTACCGCCCCTTGGGATCACAACATCGACATACTCGGGCATGGTGATCAGCGCACTGACCGCGGCACGATCGGTCGATGACACAACTTGCACTGTGGTTTCAGGTAGCCCCGCCAAGGCTAGCCCCTCGGCAATTAAACGACCTAGCATGGTGTTGCTCGAGAGCGCCTCGGAGCCCCCTCGTAAAATAGCGGCATTACCTGATTTCAGACACAAACTTGCCGCCTCAACCGTCACATTCGGGCGCGACTCATAAATAATACCGATCACACCCAGCGGCACGCGCATTTGTCCCACCTTGATGCCCGAATCCATGGCGCGCACGCTGTCGATCGCACCCACCGGATCGGGTAATGCAGCCACCTGATGCAAACTGGCAATCAAAGCATCGATACGCTGATCATCAAGAGCCAAACGATCCATTAGCGGTGCTTCGAGAGCGTTTTGCTCACCCCGTGCTAGGTCTTCTGCATTGGCCGCTAAAAGTCCACGGCGGTTATCGTCGACGAGTTGAGCAATGGCTTTTAGTGCAGCATTGCGAAGCGCCACATCCGACACGGCAACTTGGCGCGCCGACATGCGCGCCTGTTGCCCAAGCTCGAGTATGTACTGCTGGATTGTCATAGATACTTAGTCCTTTTGTGTGCCCACCATTATACCTGAGCACGCTTTAGCGCGACGGCAATGACCAATAGGTCCCAACAAGCACTAAACGCAAAAAGTGTTGACAATCATTCTCACTCGCAATAAGCTTCGCAACATGTATGTATGTCTCTGCAAAGGCGTCACTGACCACGATATAAAACGTGTCATCAGCGAAGAAGGCGCCACCAGTTTTCGGGAAGTCCGCAATCATTTGGCGGTCTCGACCCAGTGTGGCAAGTGCGCCCCCTTGGCGCGCGCCATCGTGGCCGAACAACTGGCCCAACTCCAACCCCAAATCGATTTCTACGACGCTGCTCAGCCCGCCTAAGCACTGCGGACGCTAGTGCAAACGCGTCTGATTCGCAATATCGATAAAAACCTTATAGATCAATCACTTATGCACAGCCCGCCGCTTGTGATACCAAAATAATCGCCTATACTAGGCACCTCAATGACGCCAACAGACCGGGGGGTTACATGAAAGGCGATCCTAAAGTTATCGAGCACCTCAACACGCTGCTCGCCAACGAGCTGGTTGCTATCAACCAGTATTTCTTACACGCAAAGATGTACAAAGACTGGGGACTCACCGAGCTCGCAGAGCACGAGTATCACGAGTCCATCGACGAAATGAAGCACGCCGACGAATTGATCGAGCGTATTTTATTCTTGGAAGGCCTGCCTAACCTGCAAGATCTGGGCAAGCTCATGATCGGTGAAAATCCCCGAGAGATGCTTGAATGTGACCTGAAATTGGAGCACATCGCCCATAAAGATTTGAAGGCAACCATCGCTTATTGCGAACAAGCACAAGATTACACGTCCCGAGATTTAGCAAAGCGCATTCTCGATGCCGAGGAAGAGCACATCGACTGGCTAGAGACGCAGTTGTCGCTCATGGATCGTGTCGGTGAGCAAAATTACCTGCAAACAGCCATGAAAACAGTGAAACCCAGCGAGGGGTGAACTGGATTTTGGTAAGCAAACAAAAAACGCCACCCAGCAAGGTGGCGTTTTTGTTTTCGTCGCAGAAAAGACAATCAGGATGCAGCGCCAGTAATCACTTCCTTGAGCTCACCGGTCTCGTGCATCTCCGTGATGATGTCGCAGCCACCTATTAATTCCCCGTCAACCCAAAGCTGAGGGAATGTCGGCCAGTTCGCGTATTTAGGCAGATTGGTACGAATTTCAGGGTTAGAGAGCACGTCGACGTAAGCGAAACGCTCACCACATTCCATCAGCGCCTGGACGCTGCGCGCGGAAAAACCGCACTGGGGCTGGTTCGGAGAACCTTTCATATAAAGCAATACACGATTGCTGGTGATTTGGTCCTTGATGGTATCCATAATATCCATGACGAGCGCCTCCGGTTGTTGATTGAGCGGGATACACAATGTGAGGGGTAGTTGCGCGGTTTACAAGACCCCGTTGACTCGCAACAGCCGCTCATTTCCCAAAATCCTGCCCAAACGGTATCCTGCACTCATTATTCTCCCTGCCTAGAAGCCCCTGCCCGGAACCTAACCATGTCCGCCCTCATGCCCACTTATAAGCGTTTACCCGTTGCGTTTGTTCGCGGTCGCGACGCCCTGTTGTATGACCAGCACAATCAAGAGTATCTCGATGGGGTCTCCGGTATCGCAGTCACTAATTTGGGCCATTGCCATCGCGCAGTAACGGCTGCCATTAACGAACAGGTGCAGTCGCTGGTTCACACTTCCAACTTGTATCGCATTCCACAACAGGAATTGCTGGCCGCCCAACTCAGTTCACTGACTGGCATGGAAGCCCTATTTTTCTGCAACTCGGGGGCAGAAGCTAACGAAACCGCCATCAAATTGGCGCGGCGCTACGGCCACGGAAAAGGGATTGAAACCCCAACGATTATCGTGCTCGAGAGCGCCTTCCACGGGCGCACCATGGGAGCACTCGCTGCCACTGGAAATCGGGCCATCCAAACTGAATTTGCACCTATGTTACCGGGGTTTCTGCACCTGCCCCGCAACGATATACAGGCGATGCGAGACGCCGCTGAGCACGCCAATATCGTGGCGGTACTGATTGAACCCGTACAGGGCGAGGGCGGGGTTTGGCCACTCGATCCCAACTACCTCTCGGCAGTAAGGGCACTTTGTAACGAGCAAGATTGGCTTTTGATGTTTGATGAGGTGCAGTCGGGCAATGGGCGCTGCGGTATGCCTTACGCTTTCCAACGGTTGGAAGTCATACCCGATGTACTCATTACCGCCAAAGGCTTGGGCAATGGCTTTCCCATAGGTTGTTGTATGGCCAAAGGACGTGCCGCTCATGTGCTCAGCCCCGGGGACCACGGCACAACCTACGGCGGCAACGCGCTGGCTTGCGCCGCGGCCAGCGCTGTTATCAACACCTTGAGTGCCGAGCGGTTATACGAGGCCGCCGAGCCTATTCGCGCAGCAGTCATTGCTGGACTGCAAGACCGACTCGAGGCTCCCGAAAAGGTACTCGACATACGGGGACTTGGCCTTATGATTGGGATAGAGGTAGGGGTTGCTAGCGACAACTTAGTGCTAGAGGCACTCAAACGCCAAACACTTATCAATGTCACCGCCGGCAATGTCATACGGTTGCTGCCACCACTGGTGATGACTATCGATCAAGCTCATCGCCTCGGCCAAACTGTAGCCGATATTCTGAATACACAGCCCGCGACCTAACGGGGACCTATCGCCATGCCCGCACCACGCCACTTTCTTACCCTCAATGATCTGACCGCCGATGAATTGCGGGGCATCATTGCCAGAGCCATTGAGTTGAAGCGCCTTCATCGAGAGGGCATCCCGCACGCGCGCTACCCCGGCCGTGTGTTAGCGATGATCTTCGCAAAAGCCTCCACCCGCACCCGCGTGTCTTTTGAGGCCGGCATGGCTCAACTGGGTGGTAGTGCCATGTTTTTATCCGCCGCCGATACCCAGCTGGGGCGCGGCGAACCGATTGAAGATACCGCCAAAGTGATCTCGTCGATGGTCGACATCGTTATGATCCGCACCTTCGAGCACAGCGATGTTGAGCGCTTTGCTGCGAACTCGCGGGTGCCTGTCATCAACGCCCTAACCAACGACTACCACCCCTGCCAACTGCTGGCCGACATGCAGACCTGGTTCGAGGCCAGAGGTGATATCAAAGGTGCGCAAGTAACATGGCTGGGCGATGGCAATAATATGTGCCAGTCGTACATCAATGCAGCGCATCTTCTGGATTTTGAATTGGTGGTTGGCTGCCCGGAAGGCTATGAACCCAAAGCTGAGCTGCTGGCCATGCATAGCGATCGGGTACGCGTGGTACACCACGCTAAAGAGGCGGTAGCAGGCTCCGACCTATTGGTAACCGACGTTTGGGCCTCGATGGGGCAAGAGTCCGAGCAGCTGGCCCGAGCCAAAGCTATGGCACCGTTTCAGCTAACACGCTCACTGCTCAATCATGCCAAGAGTGACGCCTTGTATATGCATTGTTTGCCAGCCCATCGCGGCGAAGAGATCACAGCGGAGCTCATGGATGCCGACGACAGCGTCATCTGGGATGAAGCCGAGAACCGACTGCACGCGCAAAAAGCGCTAATGGAATTTTTACTCGGCTAAAGCTCAGGGTTGGTGACCCCATCCCCGGCCGCCACCGCAGCCGGGGAAAACACCGCTTTCAGCAAAAAATTCATCCACAAACCCGAAAAACAAAAAACCAAAGCATTAAATAATGCGAAAAGTAAGTGAGCACTAACTCAAATAAAAGTCACAAGTTGCCCACAGTATTCCCCCTGAGTCACACCCTTGCAATTTGCAGCTAACCGGCCTATCTTGGGGTTCTTGGCGTCGCGCACCCCCATATATAGCGTTAGCGCCCAACCCTTCCTTAAAAACAGCGCTCACTACCGCCCGGTGGCACGCAAGAGGTATTGACTATGCAGACAGGTACCGAAACATCTACAACAACATCAAATCCGGTATCCGCAAATAACACCACATCAACAGCTAACCCCACGCGCTTACAGTCAACAGCACCGGGTCAGTTGCGCGTTATCAAGCGAAACGGCACGGTTGTGCCATTTGAAGACAGCAAAGTCTCTGTCGCCATCACAAAGGCATTTTTGGCAGTTGAAGGTGGCACAGCGGCGGCAAGCACACGTATCCACGAGACAGTGCAAAAACTCACCGATCAGGTCGTGGCAACGTTCAAACGCCGCATGCCTTCTGGCGGCACTATTCATATCGAGGACATCCAAGATCAGGTAGAGCTGGCTTTGATGCGCGCCGGCGAGCACAAAATTGCTCGGGATTACGTTATATACCGCGAACAACGTGCACAAAAACGCCGAGAGAAAGCGGCATTGTCGCCCGAGACTCAAGCCGTAGCCCGCACCATTAATGTGGTGCATGCAGATGGTAGCCGCCGACCACTCGATATTGAGCGCGTCCGAACCGTCGTAGCAGAAGCCTGTACCGACCTCGAAGATGTCAGTGAAGCAGCTATTATCGATGAAGCATTGCGCAACCTCTACGACGGTGTGACGGTTGAAGAATTGAGCACATCGCTGGTGATCACTGCTCGCACGCTTATCGAGCAAGATCCTAACTACAGCTTCGTAGCAGCGCGCCTGTTGCTCGACAACCTACGCGCCGAAGCACTGGGCTTTCTTCAGGTAGCCGAAGCGGCCACCCAAGAACAAATGAATCAGTATTACGGCGCTGCTTTAGCTGCATTCATCCAGCAAGGGGTGGAGCTTGAACTGCTGTCCCCCGAGTTGCTCGATTTTGATTTGGAGTTGTTGGGTGCTGCCCTGCTACCAGAGCGTGACTTGCAGTTCAGCTATCTGGGCCTACAAACCCTGTATGACCGCTACTTTATCCACTCAAATGACGTGCGCATTGAGCTTCCGCAAGTATTTTTCATGCGTGTCGCCATGGGCCTGGCGATTCGTGAAGATGACAAAAACGCTCGGGCGGTGGAGTTTTACGAGCTACTGTCATCCTTCGACTACATGAGCTCCACACCAACCCTGTTTAACTCAGGAACATTGCGCTCTCAACTGTCATCCTGCTACCTCACCACTGTGCCTGACGACTTATTTGGCATTTACGGGGCCATTCAGGACAACGCTATGTTGTCAAAGTTCGCTGGTGGCTTAGGTAATGACTGGACACCGGTGCGCGCGCTGGGGTCCTACATAAAGGGAACAAACGGCAAAAGCCAGGGCATCGTGCCGTTTCTGAAAGTTGTCAACGATACCGCGGTAGCTGTGAACCAAGGTGGCAAGCGTAAGGGCGCGGTATGTGCCTACCTTGAAACATGGCATCTTGATATCGAAGAGTTTCTCGAGCTTCGCAAGAACACCGGTGATGATCGACGCCGTACCCACGACATGAACACCGCCAACTGGATTCCTGATTTGTTCATGAAACGGGTGTTCGATGATGGCAATTGGACTCTGTTCTCGCCTAATGACGTACCCGATTTACACGACCTATACGGCACCGCCTTCGAAGAGCGTTACAACCATTATGAAGCGCTCGCTGAACGTGGTGAGCTGCGTCCAGCAAAAACCGTTAAGGCGCAAACCCTTTGGCGCAAGATGCTGGGCATGATTTTTGAAACTGGCCATCCCTGGATGACTTTCAAAGATCCTTGCAACCTCCGATCGCCACAGCAACACGTAGGTGTGGTGCACTCATCAAATCTGTGTACAGAAATCACACTTAACACCAGTGCTGACGAAATTGCCGTATGTAACCTAGGCTCCGTCAACTTGCCGCAGCACATTGAGAATGGCGAGCTCAATATCGATAAGCTGCGCAAGACCGTGCGCACAGCTATTCGTATGCTCGATAACGTCATCGACATCAATTACTACTCAGTACCTGCTGCTGAACAATCCAACATGCGACACCGGCCGATTGGCCTTGGCATTATGGGTTTCCAAGACGCGCTGTATAAAGTCGATGTCTCGTACGCCTCTGAGCTTGCTGTAGAGTTTGCCGATAAATCCATGGAGGCGGTGAGCTACTTCGCGATTGAAGCGTCGAGCGAGCTCGCTGTTGAGCGGGGTTACTACTCGAGTTACGAGGGTTCTTTGTGGAGCCAAGGTATATTCCCTCTCGACTCACTCGATATTTTGGTGCGCCAGCGGGGCGAAAACTACATTCAAGTAAATCGCGAGCAGCGACTAGACTGGCCCGCACTGAAAGCCAAAGTGGCCACCCAGGGCATGCGGAACTCTAACTGCATGGCGATAGCCCCCACTGCCACAATTGCCAACATTACCGGTGTATCCCAGTCCATCGAGCCGACGTATCAAAATCTATACGTCAAATCGAATTTGTCGGGCGAATTCACGGTCGTTAACCCTTATTTGGTCAAAGATCTTAAAGCCGAAGGGCTTTGGGACAAGGTCATGGTCAACGATCTCAAGTATTACGACGGCTCCGTCCAGCAGATTGATCGTGTACCCGATACCTTAAAAGCCAAGTACGCCACCGCCTTTGAAGTGGAACCGCGCTGGCTGGTTGATAGTGCGTCACGGCGGCAAAAGTGGATTGATCAAGCGCAGTCTCTGAACCTATATATCAACAATGCCAGTGGTAAAAAGCTAGACGTCACCTACCGTATGGCTTGGTACAGTGGATTGAAGACAACCTATTACTTGCGATCATTGGCGGCTACAGGCACCGAAAAATCCACTGTGCAGACCGGGACATTAAACGCCGTGTCTTCAGGCAGTGCGCCTACACCGGCACCTGTACCAAAAGCCTGCTCACTCGATGACCCCGATTGTGAGGCTTGTCAGTAAGCTGTAGCGGGCTGTAACAACACATACTTTTTTAACCCATGAGACAAACCCAAAGAGGATTGACCATGCTGAGCTGGGACGATTACAACGTCGAAGAAACTGCCACCTCCACCAAGGGAGCACCCACCCAAGCAAAACCCGCAGCACCCCAAGTGGTAGACAGCGCTCTGAATACGCTTAACGACAACAGCAGTGCAGCCGTTGAAAGTGATGCACCCGATGGTGTGGCTGCAGATCATGAAGCCGCTGTAAAAATGGAGAGCAATCGGGCTCGTGCTCAAGCGGCCATCGAAAACTTGGATGTGGCACCAGGCCTTGAAGAATTGGAAATGGGTGCGGCACGTGTCTCAGTTGATGAGAAGGCAATGATCAATTGTCGTGCCGATTTGAACCAGTTAGTACCGTTTAAGTACGACTGGGCTTGGCAGAAGTATATCGATGGCTGCGCCAACCACTGGATGCCACAAGAAATTAACATGACCGCCGATGTGGCCACATGGAAAAGCAGTGAGGGCCTAACTGACGATGAGCGCCGAATCGTAATGCGCTCACTCGGTTACTTTTCAACGGCCGACTCGTTGGTAGCTAATAATTTGGTACTGGCCCTCTATCGATTGATTACCAACCCAGAGTGCCGGCAGTACTTGTTGCGCCAGGCCTTCGAAGAAGCTATCCACACCCATGCTTATCAGTACTGCATTGAGTCTTTGGGTATGGACGAGGGTGAAGTGTTTAACATGTACCGAGAAGTGCCCTCAGTTGCTGCAACGGCGGCTTGGAGCCTCAGTCATACACGTAGCTTGTCTGATCCGAATTTCAAAACGGGCACCGTAGAGACTGACCAAGAACTACTTCGCAACCTCATAGGTTTTTACTGTGTAACCGAGGGTATTTTCTTCTACTGCGGTTTTACCCAAATATTGTCTATGGGACGACGCAATAAAATGACTGGCGTTGCAGAGCAGTTCCAATACATTTTGCGCGACGAGTCGATGCACCTTAATTTTGGTATTGATGTTATCAATCAGATCAAACTAGAGAACCCTCATCTTTGGACAGACAGCTTTAAACAAGAAGTTATTCAGATGATTCTGGAGGGCACTGAACTTGAAATCGCTTACGCCCGAGATACCATGCCTCGAGGTGTATTGGGTATGAATGCCGCGATGATGGAAGAGTACTTGCAATTTATTTGCAATCGCCGACTTACGCAGCTGGGTCTACCAGAACAGTTCCCAGGGGTTCAAAACCCATTCCCATGGATGTCTGAAATCATGGATTTACGCAAAGAAAAGAACTTCTTCGAAACCCGCGTCATCGAATATCAGACGGGTGGAGCGCTAAGCTGGGACTAAGCACCCAGACCTATTGAGAGCTCTGTATTCAGAGCTCTCCACTGTATGGTTACTGCCACCTCAAGCCGCCTTCGGGCGGCTGTTTTCGTTTAGCCCCTGTCGTTGCTACCCGCAAGGGTCGGCTGAATCACTAAAGTATCGATCAGATGATCCCAGTCACCCACTGACGTCTGTAATGCAGCGACATCATCAACCAGCTTCCCAAGGGAGTACGCTTGAATGAACACGGCCAGTGCGCGGGGGTCCAAATCTTTGCGGATAAGTTGTTTGCGCTGGGCTTTTGCGATCGTCTTTGCCAGGTCGTCTGTCAGCGACATTTGAATATCGGCTAGTTGCTGTGAAAGTGCGGGTCTGTCACGTGCGTAATCAATGCAACTGGCTCGGAGTAACCGGTACTGACGACGCTCCGCGCCTGTTGCAATACCCGTAATCAACCGTAATTGATCGGCAAACTCATTAACGCTGGTGGTGCCTTCGACAATCTGTTCAATCGCCGCCAGGTCGTCCCTAACGTTTCGGCAATATAAGCGCAGAGTAGCCGTGCCAATCAAACCCTCGAGATCGCCGAAATGGTGATATACCGTCGCTCGTGCCACATCGGCTGCTTGCATGACATCGGTCAACGCAATATTTTCAGGGTGACGCGAAAGTGCCAGTTGTTCGGCTGCAGCTAATAGTTTTTCTCGTACTACTTGTCCGCGTTGTTTAGTACCTCTACCTCTGCTGTTTTCGATCATTGAATCACCTAGCTTTTTTGCTGGATCTGAAAGTCACCTATATTCGGCAGTGCTGATTAAGGGGATGCCGCTCAAGGTTTGGTTATAAAGGTATGCTTTAGTAGTAGCAAGGCCTATCCGAAGTAGTAGTTACTACTTAAGCTCGCGTCATAAATTTGTAACCTTTGCCTCGGACCATAGAGGCCCGTCGCCTTGAGCCTCCATCATGTTTTTTGCCGACCGCTTCAATCTATTTTTCGCCCTGCTTATGCTGATTGCTGTAGCCGCATTCACTGCGTGGGGACTCGATTACATCGGCTTCC
>CBFHTF010000027.1:0-27537 GCA_965658685.1 Luminiphilus sp. | reverse complement strand
CTGAATGAGGGCATCGCTCGCTGCAAGAGCGTAGCCACATCGAGGCCTTCCGGTAGAGTGCCAAAGGTCAGACCCGCCCCGGCGCCCAAGCGCGACTGGATGAACGCCTCGGCCACCGCACCGTTGCCCCCGCGTACCAGCAAGCTGGCTTGGAGTGTTAACGCGAGTTGAGCCGCCACAACTCGCGCCCGAGCCTCTTGATTATCGTTAGCGCTCACCATTTTTTTGAGTGCTGATACCGCTCTATCAAGCAGCGGATGGGCCTGTTGAGTGGTCTCAAGTTCCGACAACCAAGCGTCAATGACCGCCGGCGACTTACCAATAGCGCGCCATACATCGAGGGCCTGTATGTTGCCCGAGCCCTCCCAAATCGCATTGATGGGTGCATCCCGGTAAAGCCTAGCCATAATAAATTCCTCAGTGACGGCGTTACCGCCGAGGCACTCCATCGCCTCATAGACCAAACCCGGCGTGCGCTTGCAAATCCAATATTTACCCGCAGGTAAACCCAAACGCAGCAACAATTCCTCTTGCACATCGCCTTGAGGCGACAAACTCCGATCGAGGGCCTCGGCCATTCGCATCGTCAGCGCAATGGACCCCTCTACCTCGAGCGCCATATCCGCTAGTACCTGACGCATAAGGGGTTGCTCAAGTAGCGTGCTGCCAAAGGCTTGCCGCCCTGACGTGTGATTCATGGCCTGTGACAGTGCTTGGCGCTGGGCTGCTGCCGAACCGATCATGCAGTCAAATCGCGTCATAGCAACCATCTGAATGATGGCCGGGATACCCCGCCCAGGCTCACCCACCAACCAGCCCATCGCGCGTCGCATCTCGATCTCTGAGGATGCATTGGATACGTTGCCCATTTTATTTTTTAACCGTTGCACTTGCAGAGGGTTTTTAGAGCCATCTTCACGCCAGCGTGGCACCAAAAAGCAGGTAACCCCTGCATCGGTTTGAGCAAGAACCAAAAAGCCGTCGCACATAGGCGCCGACGTAAACCATTTATGGCCGGTCAACTCCCAGACGTCGTTTGCCAAACGATGCGCACGGGTGGTGTTGGCCCTCACGTCTGAGCCGCCCTGTTTTTCCGTCATACCCATACCAATGGTCAGACTCTCCTTGTTGGTATGGGGTGTATTACGAGGGTCGTATTGCCGTTTGAGTATCCGAGGACACCATTGTTGTGCAAGATCGGGAGCCAAGCGTAGCGTGGGCAGAGCAGCAAAGGTCATGGTGACAGGGCAGCCGTGACCCGATTCAACTTGAGCCTGTAAAAAATATTTAGCGGCCCGGGCAACGTGGGCACCCGGCCTTGGGTTAAGCCATGGATCGGCGTGTAATCCCTCGGTCATTGCCATGGTCATTAGTCGATGGTAACTCTCGTGGTAGGTCACCAAATCGACCCGAAAACCCTGTCGGTCATGGCTTGCAAACTGGGGTTTGAAAGCGTTGGCATCAAAACCCCATTGGTATACCTCGTCGCTACCACAGCGCTCACCGTGTGCGATTAAATCGGCCTCGGCCCAAGACGCGCCATGGCGCTCAACGGCCTCACGGAGTGGCGTATCACCGATATAACTGTTGTAGCCCTCTAGGGGTCGGCTCTGATTCAGCACCTCGTGGGTTTCTATGGTGTCGTCGAGATGAACTGGCGGTAGTTTGCTATTCATGGGTACCCTGCGTTGTTATCGCTATTTGTTACCATGGTAACGCCACCTCTGCGGTTGTCCTACATCATGCGCACCAAGCAAACCGAAACCCTGTCAGCGCAAGCCAGCCGAGAGCTGTTACCAAAGCTCTGGCGACGGCTGAGTCCAGTGCTAGCCGAGCACAAGATACGAGTGGCAATGGCCCTCACGTGCCTACTAGCAGCGAAGGGCGGCCTACTGCTCATTCCTTTCCTTTTGAAAGCCCTAGTAGACGGTCTTGATGGCAGTGCATCGGCTGTTAGCGGCACCCTACTGCTAATGATGGTGCTGGCCTATGGCGGCGCTCGCTTCGCCAACACCTTATTTGCCGAACTGCGAGATACGCTTTTTGGCCGTGTTACGGAAGCTGCAATGCATCGCATTGGTCTCCAAGTATTCGAGCACGTGCATCAACTGGACTTGGATTATCACTTGAACCGGCGCACTGGCGGCCTAGCTCGAGATATTGAACGGGGCACGTCGGGTATTAGCTTCTTGCTGCGCTTTTTCATTTTCAATATTGCGCCAACCCTGTTCGAAATTGGCATGGTGGCCGGTATTTTGTGGTTTAACTACGGCTTTAGCTACACAGGTGTCGTTTTGGCGTCGGTGCTGGTCTATGCCTGGTTTTCATTTCGTGCCACTCGGTGGCGCACGCATTTTGTTCGCGCGGTTAACGAGGCCGACTCAAACAGTAATACCCGGGCCGTCGATAGCTTGCTGAACTATGAGACGGTGAAATACTTCAACAATGAACACTATGAGGCAAGCCGCTACGACCAATCCCTTCAACAATGGCAGGACGCGCGCCAAAAAAATCGACTGTCTCTGTTTGCTCTGAACGGTGGCCAGGCGCTGATCATTGCCGTCTCTCAAACGCTCATGGTGGGTATGGCAGCCTTCAGCGTACAACACGGCCAGTTATCCCTCGGCGACTTCGTTTTAATCAACCAATTCATGCTTCAGCTGTTTATGCCCTTGGGGTTTCTGGGTTTCGTTTATCGCGAGATTAAAGCCTCGTTGGCGAATATTGAGACGATGTTCAGGCTGCTCGATCGGCGGCCAAAAGTTGCCGATGCACCCGATGCCGACACCCTAGTTGTTGGGCCCGGTCGAATCGAATTTCAAAACGTGCATTTCGCCTATCAGACTGAGCGAGCGGTACTGACGGCTTTAGATATGACCATTGAAGGCGGTCAAACGGTGGCCATTGTCGGGGCCAGCGGCGCAGGTAAATCCACTTTGGTCAAACTCTTGTTTCGTTTTTACGACCCGAATTCGGGCGTCATATGCATCGACGGTACGCCGATTCATCGGGTGACCCAAGACAGCCTGCGGCAGCACATAGCTATCGTGCCGCAAGATTGTGTGCTGTTTAATGACTCGCTGCGCGAGAATATCCGCTATGGCAAACCCAGCGCCAATAACGATGCAGTGGCTGCGGCGGTCCGAGCTGCGCATCTCGAAGATTTTGTTGCACGGCTACCCGACGGTCTCGACACGATTGTCGGCGAGCGAGGCCTGAAGTTATCGGGTGGCGAGCGCCAGCGGGTCGCCATTGCCCGTGCAGTGCTTAAAGATGCGCCTATTCTTGTTTTCGACGAAGCTACCTCCAGCCTCGACAGTCAGTCGGAACAGGCGGTGCTGTCAGCGTTTCGTGAACTGGCAGGCCATCACACCGCCATGGTGATTGCACATAGGCTATCGACTATTATCGATGCCGACGCCATCGTTGTGTTGCAAGACGGCAAGGTAGTTGAGAGCGGTCGACATGCCGAGCTTCTCGCGCAAAACGGTGCTTACACGGCACTCTGGCAAGCACAACAGCGCACACAGCCGTAACCTGTTGTAGGCGAGAGGCTGTGTTAACGAGCAATACAACGACGCGAAGGTTACACTTTGCACCTCATCCCAATCCGAAACTAACTCGTGATTATCCTCGATAACATCCAATTACGCCGCGGCGCTAAAAACCTTCTCGAGCAGGCATCAGCGACGCTGCAGCCGGGTCAAAAGATCGCCCTCATCGGTGCCAATGGCTGTGGTAAATCCAGCTTTTTTGCCATGCTGTTAGGCGAGCTGGCCCCAGACGCTGGCAGCATTCGAGGATTAGACGCGCTGCGTCTGGCGCACATGGCACAAGAGGTTGTCAGTACCCAAGCGCCAGCTCGAGATTATGTCGCCGCCGGCGATCGAGCCAGTTTTGCGCTGCTTGAAGCCGTCGCCGAGGCGGAGCAGAGCGGCGATTACGATCGCGCCGCAACGCTGCATCAAGCACTTGAACAGTGTGATGGCTACAGCCTTATGCGTCGGGCAGAGCAATTGCTGTTGGGCCTAGGGTTCTCTCAAGCCCAGTGTCAACGCCCAGTCAGTGACTTTTCTGGTGGCTGGCGCATTCGACTGAACTTGGGTCGGGCTCTGATGACGCCCTCGGACCTTATGCTTTTGGACGAACCCACCAACCACTTAGATTTAGATGCCACTCTCTGGTTACAACGCTGGCTAGCCGGCTATCCAGGCACACTGGTCATGATTTCCCACGATCGTGATTTCATTGATGCAACGTGTGAGCGCGTCATGCGCATCGAGCATCAACGGCTTGGTCTGTATAAAGGCGGCTACTCCGATTTTGAGCGTCAGCGTGCGGAACACATGCTCCAACAGCAGGCGAGTTTCGATAAACAACAACGCCGCATCGCTGAAATCGAGGACTTTGTACGCCGTTTTCGTTACAAAGCCACCAAGGCGAAGCAGGCTCAAAGTCGATTAAAAGAGCTGGAGCGCATGCAACAACTGGCGCCAGCGCACATAGATTCTCCCTTTCAATTTAGCTTCCCCGAACCTGGCAAGAGCAGTGACCCCTTGCTCATCTTATCGCAGGCCAAGATTGGCTATGGCGCTACAACCATCCTGAGCGACATCACCATGAGCCTGCGCCCCGGAGACCGTATTGGTCTTTTAGGGAAGAACGGTGCCGGTAAAACAACGTTACTAAAGAGCCTCACAGGTGACTTGGTACTGCAATCAGGCGAGCGTCATGAAGGCGCTCACTTGCGGATTGGTTATTTCGACCAACAACAGCTCGACGTACTCGATCTTGAAGCCAGCGCCTTGTTACACCTGCAACGCTTGAGCCCCGCAGTGCGCGAGCAGGAAATTCTCGACTTCTTGGGGGGATTTAATTTTCGAGGGGAGATGGCGAAAGAGCCCATAGCACCGTTCTCAGGAGGTGAAAAAGCTCGGCTCGCACTAGCGATGGTGGTTTGGCAAGACCCCAATCTGCTGGTGCTCGATGAGCCAACTAATCACCTAGACCTGGAAATGCGTCACGCACTTGAAGTGGCATTGCAGGGTTACTCCGGCGCCTTGCTCTTGGTTAGCCACGATCGTCACCTACTGCGTAATTCTGTAGAGACGCTGCTACTGGTTGATGGTGGCTCGGTGCATGAGTATGACAATGATCTCGCCGCCTACGAGCAGTGGATTCTGCGAGGCAACAGCGAATCCGGCCGCGCCCCCAATAAACCCAGTGACGCGTCAAGCAACACATCGGACTCTGAAGACAGCGGGCAGTCCCGCAAGGCACAACGCCAAGAGGCCGTCGAACGGCGCGCCAAGTTAAAACCGCTGCGGCAAGCGTTGCAAAAAGCCGAGCGCGAACTCGATCAAGCGCAAGTAAAACTGGCCGAGTTACAACAAGCGCTTAGCGAACCAGGGCTCTATCAGGCGGAGCGTAAAGAAGAGCTTGCAGACTTGGTGCGCCAAGAAGGCATAGCCAAAAGTGCGTTGGCAACACTTGAAGAAACTTGGCTTGAACTACAGGAAAAGCTTGAACATAACGAGGC
Source organism: Luminiphilus sp. (assembly GCA_965658685.1). Classification (GTDB taxonomy): domain Bacteria; phylum Pseudomonadota; class Gammaproteobacteria; order Pseudomonadales; family Halieaceae; genus Luminiphilus. The sequence goes on along the minus strand of CBFHTF010000027.1, from coordinate 21,998 downwards.
GCTATTGGCGTCATAGACAGACCGGCGTCGCATATCCTGCCCTGTTGCGGCATCATTGGAGCGGTCGAAATTTCATAAAAATTGCGTCAACGGCCAGGCGTCCTTGGCGCAAGTATGTTGCACACAGCGTTGAAGGCTTCATCCATGACGAAAAGTTTCTATCCCCCAGTTCGCACCTTAATGGGCCCTGGTCCGTCCGACGTATCTCCCCGCGTGTTGGGGGCATTAGCGCGACCCACCATTGGCCACCTCGACCCATTTTTTGTGGATCTAATGGATGATGTGAAGCGGCTGTTACAGTATGTTTTTCAGACCAACAATGCCCTGACTATTCCCATCTCTGCACCAGGGTCTGCGGGCATGGAGGCAGCCTTCGTTAACTTGGTCTCCCCAGGGGATACCGTCATTGTTTGTCAAAACGGTGTGTTTGGCGGGCGGATGAAAGAAAATGTGGAGCGCTGCGGTGCAACCGCGATTATGGTGCACGACCGTTGGGGTGATCCTGTGGACCCCAACAAAGTAAGCGAAGCTTTCAAGGCACACCCACAAGCCAACCTGTTAGCTTTCGTGCACGCCGAGACCTCCACTGGCGTTCGCAGCGATGCGCAAACTCTCAGTCGAATTGCCAAGGAACATGGCGCGCTGGTCATTGCCGATACCGTAACCGCCTTAGCGGGCATTGACCTACAAGTCGATAATTGGGGCATTGATGTAGCCTACTCGGGCACCCAAAAGTGTTTATCTTGCGTCCCCGGTATTGCCCCAATTACCTTCAGCCCCGAAGCTGTGGCACGTATCGAAAACCGCACAAGCAAAGTACAAAGTTGGTTCTTGGATATGCAACTGGTCATGGGCTACTGGGGCGGTAACAGCAAGCGGGCTTACCACCACACGGCGCCCGTCAATGCTATGTATGCTCTCCACGAAGCATTGCTGATGGTTGAAGAGGAAGGTCTAGAGCAGGCCTTTGCCCGACATCAAGCGCATCACACCACCTTGGTAAATGGCCTTGAAGCCATGGGACTCGGAATGGCGGTAACAGCCGAATACCGACTACCCCAGCTGAACTCAGTACTGATCCCTGAAGGCGTCGATGATGCACATGTACGCAAGCAGCTTCTAACCTCCTTCAATCTCGAGATAGGCGCAGGTCTGGGTGAATTAGCTGGAAAACAATGGCGCATCGGCCTAATGGGGCATGCCTGTAATGACGTTAATGTCACTCGGTGTCTGACCGCGTTGGGCACTGTTTTGGGCCGCTAAAGACGCCCTAGTCAGCGCCTGGTAAGACAAAAGCCGAGTTCATGAATGCCCATCGGATGCTCTGATACCACTGACTGGTTATCCCAGTCCCAGCGCTGGGTAGTGAAAAGTCGCCTCATGTCGTCAAGGGCACAATGAAACGGTGGTCCACCCTCGCGACCAGTTTGCATAAATAGCACCGCCAAGGTGCCGGCGGGTTTTAGCCAGGCATGAAGCTGCTCCTCATAAGCGGGCCAATGCTCGGGGTTTAGAGCACAGAGACAGGTTTGCTCGTAAACCAAGTCGACGGATTCAGTGGGATGCCAGGCTAAAACATTCGACTGAACGACGTCTCCAGTAAAGCCAGAGTCGGCCAATGCAGCTTTTTGATACCCCACCGCCGTATCGGCAAGATCAATACATGTAACCCGCCAACCCATGCGCGCAAATTCGAGCACCTCGGGCGCCCGACCACAACCCGGTACGATCACCCGCCCTGGGTTTAGACTAAAGTGCGAACGCCATTCGTTGAAGGCCGGATTTAAATGGTCCCGCTCCCATGCGGTGGTTCTGTCTTTGTAACGAGCTTCCCAGTCAATAATGGGTTCCACTAATCTTATCTCCAGCGCTTTCATTTAAGGATCAATCCAGATGCATTTAAGGACGAATTTGCATCGAGTATGGCAGCGCCTCTGGGCACTACCCGAGTGTTTGGGCAAAATACCACGACACGAAGCACTGGGCACACAGAGCGAGAACCTCTGTAGGTAAGCGCCTGCTTCATTGGCTTTGGTCATGGAGGAATCCGATTGACTATGCATGCAGCTCAAGACCGATCACAGCCCCACACGCACGTCTTTGGACAAGATCAGCGGCGCGAAGGTGAGCGTTTAACCCTGTGGGTTATTTTATTAACAGTCACCACCATGGTCGTCGAGATTGTGGCGGGGCTCTGGACCGGCTCCATGGCGCTGCTTGCCGATGGTTTACATATGGGTTCCCACACCATCGCGCTGGGCATCAATGCCATGGCCTACGCCTATGCACGGCGCCAGGCGAATAATCCGCGCTTCAGTTTTGGTACCGGCAAAGTCAATGCCCTCGGTGGCTTTGTAGGCGCCCTATTGTTAGCACTATTTAGTTTGGGCATGGCTGCCGAGAGTATTGAGCGACTGGTTAACCCCAGCACCATCGCCTTCGACTATGCGATTGCTGTTGCGGTGTTGGGTTTGCTGATTAACGGCGCATCGGTGGCGATTCTGGGTCATAACCACAGTCATCACCACGACCACGACCACGACCACGACCACGACCACGACCACGAAGAGGATGATGACCACAATCTGCGCTCGGCTTACTTACACGTGCTGGCCGATGCACTCACCTCAGTACTCGCCATTTTTGCGCTGCTTGCGGGTAAATATTTAGCGCTTAACTGGATGGACCCCATCATGGGTGTTGTAGGCGCCATCTTGGTAGCCCGGTGGTCCGTCACCCTAATTAAAGATACGAGCGTGACGCTGCTCGATCATCAGGCATCACCAAAACTCACCGAGCGAGTCACAAAAGCTATTGAAGCACCCGGCGATGCTCGTGTTGTCGATCTACATTTATGGTCTGTAGGCCCGGGTATATTGGCACTTGAAGTCGTTGTCGTAGCAGCGCAAGAAATCACCCCAACAGATATTCGCGAACGCTTACACCATCATGATGGCATCGTACACAGCACTATCGAAGTACAGCATCGCCCCTAGACTCTGAGCGCACATACCCATGGCAACCCCAGTCGGTTCTCTACCCTGTTTGGCGTCACACGACCCAAGTTTCTGATTCTGGCTCCCATCTGTGTTGGCCTTGCCCTCGCCGCGAGCTGGTATGGCCACCATGGTGTTGACTGGCTCACTGCCCTCCTCATTTTATTGGGGGCAATACTCGGACATGTGGCGGTGAATGCGTTGAATGAAGTCGCCGATTTTCATTCAGGACTGGACTTTATGACACAGCGCACGCCGTTTAGTGGCGGTAGCGGCACGCTGGTCAAACATCCAGAGCTAGCATCTAAGGCTCGGCAGCTGGCAATGATCACAGGCCGCTTTCAGCTCTCTCAGGCAATGTCACCGTAACCCTCACAACACCGATGCTTTTGACAGTGGGTCTGGTACTCGCGCGATTACTCTGAGCCTAGCCGACAACTCTCGCGAAATAGCGTGGGATCCACATTGCCCCCCGATAACACCACACCAATCGTTTGATAGTTCGCCGCCACTTTACCTGCAAGCACCGCCGCCAACGCCACCGCGCCGCCAGGCTCAAGTACAAGTCGCAAACGTTCGAAGGCGAATGCCATAGCAGCTCGGACCTCATTATCGTTCACTACCAATCCGCCTTGTACTCTGGGTTGATTAATCGCGAAGGTAAGCTCACCGGGGGTTGGTGCCAGCAATGCATCGCAGAGCGAGCTAGCGGCTTTGCCATTGGACATTCGCCGCCCCTGACGAAAGGATTGAGCATGATCATCGAACCCCTCGGGCTCAACACTTAACAGGGCGGTGTTAGCGCTTAAACCGTCAGCTGCTAATACCGCACCGGCTAACAGACCGCCCCCACTCGTACAAATCAACAGCGCATCGAGGTTCGCTGGGCAATCTTGAAACAGCTCCAAAGCCATGGTGCCCTGCCCCGCAATAATGTGCGGATCATCATAAGAGGGTACGACAACAGCACCATCGCGACTGGCCAATTCACGTGCAATAGACTCACGATCTTCACTGTATCGATCGTACGGGACGATCTCAGCACCCAAAGCACGTGTGTTGGCGCGCTTAATCGCCGGAGCATCGGCGGGCATAACAATGCGCGCAGGAATGTTGAGTAGCGCGGCGGCTAACGCCACTCCCTGGGCATGGTTACCCGATGACCAAGCAACAACGCCCCGCGCGCGCTCATCGGCGGTTAGCTGACAAAGCCGATTGTAAGCACCCCGAAACTTAAAACTACCGGTGTGCTGTAGGGATTCGGCCTTTAGCCAAATGCTTCGACCGGTGGCACGATCGAGATAATGATTACGGATTGTAGGGGTGCGAATAGCCACGGATCGCAACCGATCGGCCGCGGCGATGACATCACTGAAAGCGGGCAAGCACCCCAAGGTCAATCAAAAATCCTCCATCATCTGATCGATGGTGAAGGTATCGGGCCGCTGACGCGGTGGAAACGCTTTCATTGTTTCCAAGAATTTCGCAAGCTCAACACGCGCAAGAGTGAGGCGCGACAAGGCGATGCGATTCCACCAATCGTCGTAGGTATTGGCGTGATTATCGGCGCGCTCGAAGGGGTCCCGGCGTAAGTGAAAGACCTTGGGAATCCGCAGCACATCGAAGGGTTCCCGCCAAACCTCGAAACCACGCTCACGCTGCTCAGCAAAGACAACCTTCCAGTCACCAACCCGGATGCCAGTCAGCAGGCCGTCATCACTCCAATAAAAAAAACTGTTCCGGGGGCCGTTCTCAGCCTTGCCCGTTAGGTACGGTAGAAAATTATAGCCATCAAGATAGTTTTTATATTCCCGGCCATTTATCACAGCGCCCCCTTTGAGAGTGTCGGCGATATCGGGCCGACCCGCTGCGGCCATCAGAGTGGGAACCCAGTCCTCATGAGACATCATGTCATTGAGAATGGCACCTTCTGGGATTTGCCCAGGCCAGCGCACCATAGCGGGAACGCGAAAGCCCCCTTCCCAATTAGTATTTTTCTCACTGCGAAACGGGGTGATACCAGCATCGGGCCACATATTGTAATGGGGACCGTTGTCGGTGGAATAAAAGACGATGGTGTTGTCACTTACGCCCAAATCATCGAGTTGGTCGAGGAGTTTTCCCACCAACTGATCATGGCCAACCATGGCATCGTTATAGAAACCCTGACCCGACAAACCCACTTCATCGGGCGCGGTGTGAGTGTAATAGTGCATGCGCGTTGAGTTAAACCAAACGAAAAAAGGCACATCTCGCGCAACCGCATCTGCCATAAAATCCTGAGCAGCGGCCAAGAACTCGCGATCGACGGTCTCCATACGTTTTTTGTTCAATGGACCCGTATCCTCGATACGGCCATCCGCATAGGAATGAATCACGCCTCTTGGCCCGAAGCGTTCTCGGAATCCTGGATCTTTTGGATAGTCGGGGTGTTCAGGTTCTTCCTCGGCATTTAAATGGTATAAATTGCCAAAGAACTCATCGAAGCCATGCTCAGTTGGCAAAAATTCGTCCCTGTCCCCCAAATGATTTTTGCCATATTGCCCGGTCACGTAGCCCTCGTCTTTAAGCAGACTGGCTAAAGTGACATCTTCAGGACGGATCCCCATGTCAGCCCCCGGGATCCCTACCTTAGTTAGTCCGGTTCGTATTGGTGATTGACCGGTGATGAACGCCGAACGACCGGCAGTACAACTTTGCTGCCCATAGTAATCGGTGAACTTTGCACCTTCGTTTGCAATACGATCGATATTCGGGGTTTGGTAACCCATCATACCCATGTTGTTGGTTGATAAATTCCAAAAGCCAATGTCATCCCCCCATATAACGAGAACATTGGGCTTATCGGCGCCGGCCACCGGAGTAGACGCGGCAGCAAGTATCGTCAGCAGGAGCAAAATTCTGGCGTTCATATAACCTCTTCGTTGTTATCGTTATTATCGTTGTTAAGCAAAAGAACAAAGCAGCGTAAGTAGCTTGCGCACGGCCAAGGCGCTTACAAAGCAAACCACCGGAATACCCACTGCATTGTAGATGATGTTGTTGCGATGCCGGCCAAGTAAACGTTCACTGTTGGCTACCGCAAGCAGCACCCAGGCAACGAGCGGTAACAATAAACCATTCATCGCCTGAGCGCCGATAATAAGCGCATCGGGACGGGTTGCCACTAGAGCAAAGGCTGTGCCTATGGCCAGCACCGCAAAGGCTACGACACGAAATCCCCAACTCGTAGGTTCAGTACTCCAGCCCAGGGCACCACATACTGCCCAACCCGCAGCGACGGGTGCCGCCAACGCAGACGTAAAACCCGCAGCGAACAAGCCCAAGCCCAACATGACCACACCATAGGCAGGAAACTGCTGGTCCAATCCCAACATCACGCGCTCAAGGGGCGTACCTACCGTAGTATCAATAGCTGTAACAGACGCAATCAATACGATGGCAGTGGTAATGACCCCGCCAAGTAATATAGAGACCAAAGACTCGCGGCGCGCCACAGCCAGAGCGGCAGGGTCGTCATGCCACCGTTTGCGCACAGCCGTCGCATGAAGAAATAAGTTATAGGGCACCACCGTGGTACCAACAAGCGCCAAACTCAACGTGGCATGACCCGCATCGAATCGCGGTCGCCAAAAGCTCAAATTTCCATTGAAAAGAGCGGGCAGCACAGCAATCGCCAGCCCCAAAAAGCCCAGCGCCATCAATGCAACCAAAGTGACCAAAGATTTCTCTAGCCATTGATAGCGGTTGCGCATGATGACAGCTGCTGCAAACAGCGACACCAACACAATAGCCATAGAGCCCACCGTTGCAGGCGTCGCGGCGCCATCGCTTGTTGCGGTAATGAGGCCAAAAGCCGCATCGACTCCCAAACGCGCACCCAGCAAGTTGCCAGACTGATAGGCGGCGTTACCCACGCCAAGAGCGATAATTATCAAGCTTACGATGATACCGCCCCACCAATGCCCTCGACCTAAATCTCGCATAAGGGTGGCTAAATCCCGCTGGGTTACCAGTGCGCTGCGCAAGGACAATTCCTGTAAAACCACCGTTGCCGCAATCGATAACAACACCGCCCATAGCAAGCCTGCGCCAGTAGTAACACCCGCGGCTATCGCAGTGGTAACCGTACCCGGGCCTATGAAGGCAGCCGCCACCATAGCACCCGGCCCTAGTGTCCAAGCCATTACAACTATCTCATTGGTTATTGTTGCTACAGGCTAACAAAACCAACCCCATCCACGCAGTCCTATTTAGTGTGCGTTTATGACGCCTTACAACCCTTACTCCTTACCCCCATTGCCACAACCATGGCACGTCAAGTAGCGATAGTTTTAGGAAACACGGACAATCTCGGCCTATAGTTAGCGGGTCTTTCAAATAATTATGGAGTGTCGTAAGTGACCACCATTGACGTTATGGGCGCCACCGTAAATCCGGGAAAAATTGTGTGTATCGGTAAAAACTACGCCGCACATATTGAAGAAATGGGCGGGGCAGTACCCGAAGACATGGTCGTATTCATGAAGCCCGCAAGCGCTGTCACTGACACGCTGCATGGGACTTTGGGCGAGATACTGCACTACGAAACAGAAATATGTCTCCTAATAAGAGATGACACCGTAGCGGCTGTTGGTTTGGGGTTGGATTTAACCAAGCGCGACCTACAGGGGCGACTGAAGCGGGCGGGATTACCCTGGGAGCGCAGTAAAGCCTTTGATGGCTCTGCCTTGTTCAGCACTTTCGTAGCGGCGCCTACCCAACTGAACGACCTGACACTCGAGCTTTGGGTCGATGGAGAACTTCGTCAACGCGGCGGCAGTGAGCAAATGCTGTACCGGCCCGCCACTATTCTGGATGAACTGCAAAGCTTCATCACCCTTGATGACAACGACATCATTATGACCGGTACGCCTGCAGGCGTTGGCCCGGTACATACAGGTGAACATTTTGAGGCGCGGCTCCTGAACAACAACGAAGAGCTGGTGAATGTTGGTTGGATAGCTGTCTAAGTTGCTAGTGACCGACGTCACTGCAGCACCGATCAATGCGCCAGGCCACTCTAAAATTGATAACTGACGCTAACACTCCCCTGACGACCAACCGCGGGTGTGCCTGGGAAAAATTCGAAGTCTGCGTCGGTCAAATTATCGACGATGAGAGCCCAGGAAAAAGCTTCCGACACATTCCATGTCAGCGAGGCCGCGGCGATAAAGGCATTGTCTGCAGATTGCCGTAGTGGGTTATTGGCTTGTTGGCGCCACTCGGCATCGAAGCGAGCGGTTAATCGTTGCGTGGGGGCATAAACCCAGCTCGTTGTCCCACGCCACTCGGCATAATTCAGTGCATAAAAACTGGCGTCGACCAACGCAGAGCCATAATCGGCGGACTTATCCAGCCAAGTGACGCCTGCACTCCAACGGCCGTTTGCAAGTGCTTGTTGCCAAATCAACTCGACACCCGCCACATCTAAATCGACTGGATTGGCTTGTCGGGAAAACGGTACGCTGGTTAAGTAAGTCCAATCAACCAAATCGTCATCGTTACGTAAAAAGCCCGCCATGCGCCACTCACCGATTGCCGTGCCGTAACGCCAAGATAAGGTCAATTGCTGCGCCCGCTCGCGTCCAAGATCGGGGTTACCACCAAAGAGGCCTTGTGTGGGACTGTTCAGCGCCGTGTAACCAGGCACTTGCGAGGAACCCACGTACGTCAACGCCACGACGTTATCACTGCGAGCTGCCGACCACGTGATGCCGGCAATGGGTTGCAGCACATCACCATCACGATTCGTTCGATCGAGACTGGCGCCCAACTGCATGGCTACGATTGCATCAGGTAGTGACCAACGATACTCGGGGACGACGCGGGCACTAAAATACGCGCGCGTGGTGAAGCGCCCAGCTGTCAGATCGGTAGAGCGCAACAGCTCGTCATCGCTGTACTGCAGCGACCAGCGTAGTCGCCAAGATTTAGCCTGCTGATTACCCGCCACAGCCAAGCCTCGAACACGTGTTTTGTGATCAAAAGCACCGGCGCCACCGCTCTCGAAGGTCCGACGATCAAAATCATAGTCGTCGACCAAGGTGCGCTGAAACGCTGTGGCGGTGAGGTTACCCGCCCCAAATTGCTGGCGGTGACTCAGCATCCATAACGTCGTTTGGGTATCGTCGACCTCGGGCAAAGTAGCAAAACCCGTGTAAGCACCCGGCCAACCATAAAACTTATCTTGATACGCAAACATGGCATCGGTTTGTGATGTTGCCGAGCGCCACTGTGCGCGCAAGTTGAGCCGCTCGAAGTGGTGATCTCCATCGGCTACGGTGCCGTTGCCCTCGGAGCGGGCTAAAGCAATACCCAGGCCCGCGGTACCCTCCTGCAGGGATTGCTCGGTGCTCGCCTGAAGTTGCTGATAGTTCAGACCGTGACTACCGGCGCCAAGTCTCGCGACCCCACCGGCAACAACCGGGGTTAATCGATACTGAATAGTGGCCAGGGTAGCGTTACCCGCCACCACCGCATGATCGATATCGAGAGCAAGCTCAGGTTGGGTTAAAAAACCAGGGTCAATGGGCACATTGGCGGCGTAGTGACCGGTTTGTGGGTCAAACAAGGTTGCAGCATCGATTTGCAGTGCCGTATTTTCAAAAATACCGCCGCGTACCGTAATGTCAGCTTGCGCCTCCGATAGGCCCCTCGATTGCAGTTCAATCAATGGATCAAATCGCAATGCCGATAACACACCCGCATAAGTTGCCGCAGGTCGGTCATTGGCAGTTTGAGCGGCCACGACAGTGACCTCCTCCAAGCCCGAGCTGCTCGTTTCAGCGAGTGCACTCTGCGCACCAGCACCAAGCCATAGCGCCGCGGCCCACAAAACCATCATAGCTAGCGGCAACGGGTGCATAGAGGGATGGCACACGTTGAATGGCTTTTTGAGAGCACCGAGTAAGGGGATGTGCAACGTTGTCATAACCTCAAAACAAAAAAGCCGCCCCGAGGGACGGCTCTTGGGACCGCAGAGGGTATCAGAGCTGATAAGTGACTTCAGCACCAATAGTCGCTGGCTTGTTCAAAGGTGAGAACGTGCCACCCAACGGTACGGGCCCGAGCAGGCCTGGTAACTGGGTGTCACCGCCGTGGCGCACGGTATTCATCAGGTTACGACCGTACAAGGAAACAATCCAGCTACCGTCACCCACATGGTAATCAATGGCCATATCGAGCTGCTCTTGGTCATTGATGAAGCCCAGGTTGTTGTCGGTGTAGAACGTTTCATCACGATAACCGTAAGTGGCGATTGTGCTCACGTAGCCTGCACTGCCCAAATCGATGTCGTAAATACCCGTGACGCTATACGTTAAGTCAGGCGCTCGTGGCAACCCCAACCCTTCATCAGCCGCATTCACCTGACCATCACCATTCAAGTCGAAGGCCACTGATGTGTAATTGGCACTCAACCAACCCATATTGGCTTTTAAGGTAAATGACTCGGTTAATGCTAGCGTTGTGTCAACCTCGAAACCGAAGATTTCAGCATCCGCTGTATTTTGAATCAATTGCAAAACGCCAGCGGCCTCACTCGGCAAGTTGACCTCGCGCTGCATATCACTGATGTTGGTGCGGTAAACGGCAAAATTCAACTGACCTCGGTCCCACTCGGTTTTGTAACCGATCTCGAACTGATCAGCGCGTTCTTGATCGAATGGTCCGGGTCCAAACTCGATGGGGAATTCTGTATTACGCAAGTTGTAGCCACCTGAGCGATAGCCGCGGGATAGGTTTGCGTATATGCGCGAATTGTCAGTGAGCTGGTACATGGCACCCAACTTAGGTGACACAAAATTCCATGACTCATCATCAACGAAGTCGAACGCGCAGTTGGGTTCATTGGGTGTGTAGCTGACGTTGGGCGTAATACCGGCAATTCGGCACTCTGCATTCACGTTAGCCGTAAGCGTGGCCACCTGAGCTTCTTTGTCCTCACGGGAGAGGCGAACACCCGCCGTCACTTGAAAATTATCGGTGACGTCGTAATCAACCGAACCAAATACACCTACGCTGCTGACGTCGAGTGTTCCGCCACCATTTTGTGTCAGTGCGGGTCGACCCTCGAGTGGGGTGCCGGCAAGTGCAATCCCCAGCAGGTTCCGATCTTCATCATAAACCAACTCCGACTCAAACACGTAGGCGCCAACGGTTACATTCGCGCGGTCGTTGAACATCAAGCCGCTCCAACGTAACTCATTCGACCATTGATCATAGGAAGAACTGGTGTCTGAATGGAACACCCAAACCGGTTGCGCATCGATATCGGCATCAGTGGTGTTCGTGCTCTCTCGCCAACCAAAGACGTTCGTTAAAGTACCGCCCGCCACATTCCAATTCAAAGTAGCATTAAAGAAGTCAATCTCCAGATCAAAACGACCTGGGTTGTCAATCGCGGAGTCAAAACTATCGCGGCCGAAAGTAGCAAAGGTACCGTCGACACCCGAGCCATTCGTGTGAGACTGTGCGGTTGGGCCGTCCGCTTCAATTTCTTGACGCTCGTAACGCACTAACAAATCAAAATCGTCGCTGGGTGTCCACATAATGGACGGACGAATAATTGTCTGCTCTTGGGCACCATGGGCACGACCTGCTAATGGTCCACCCGTAATATCGAGGGCACCCTCATCGTCGTTGTAGTAAACCGACAAGCGCGCTGACAGAGTGTCGGTTAAGCCACCGGAGATGCTACCCATTGCGTAGTAGTTACCACCGCCGCCACCGTCTTCCGCTTGGTCATACGCAACCTTAGCGGACACATCGAGATCTTGCGTCGGCTTCTTGCTATTCAGCTGCACCACACCGCCAGTCACGTTGCGGCCAAACAGCGTGCCCTGTGGGCCACGCAGCACTTCAATGCTTTCCAGATCAAACGTATCGAACAACACGCCCGAGTTGGTACCGAGGTAAACGCCATCGATAACGATACCCACCGCAGGATCAATGGAAGGAATTGACGAGTTGATACCCAAACCCCGAATAGAGAAATTGGCATAGCCTCGTGATGTGCCAATGTCATCGAGCACCACGCTGGGCATACTAACAGCGAGATTAGTAAGATTTCTCACTTTCAGAGCGTCCAGTTGATCGGCCCCAAACGCACTGATGGCAACCGGCACGTCCTGAGAGTCTTCTGCGCGCTTACGGGCTGTGACCACGACTTCTTCAAGCAGCGCCGCAGATGCACGCTTTGGGGCGGTATCTTGGGCTAAGGCGGTACCAGTCATTGCGATACCAACTGCTGTTCCAAGAACCGTTCGTTTGAATAAAAGTGTACTTACAGTCATGTCGACTCCTGTTTTTTTACTATTAGAGGGCCTCCAGCTATCACTGGCCGACTCGTCATGCATCTACGAATTATCGTTGGCAAGAGTTCACGATGGGAACAACGTTTTTAGTGGTTATGTACCTTCGTCAACGCGCCGAGCATAACAGGCATTTCCAGCTCTAAACCCTATAAAACGGCGGGTTTGTGCAACATTTCTGTAATTGTAAGTGGACAAGATTTTGAGTAGTGTCTAAAAAACCACAGAGCGAGACCCATGCACGCAATCCTTCGATTGGATGTGGCAGGTCAGCCGCGGGGATGGTTAACCCTGCAAGAGGCTATCTCTGCCTACGCCCGAGGCGATGTCGTATACGGCATCGGTAGCGCTCTGCCCCCTGTATTTGGTGGCACTCAACGGATGAGTGGCCTCCGGTCCAAAATAGTGTTGCAGCCCATCATTGCCACCGAAGGCCGGGTGATAACCGGATTCACACCGCCCCTATGCAATCGAACACTCCTTCGTCGGGATGACCACCGCTGCCTTTACTGCGGCAATAAATTTCAGCGCAGTGATTTAACTCGCGATCACGTGCAACCTGCCTCCCGTGGTGGTCGGGACCGCTGGGAAAATGTGGTAGCGGCTTGCAAGCGCTGTAATTGGACGAAAGATTGCAAAACACCTGAAGAGGCTGGCATGCCCCTGTTAGCAGTGCCGTTTCGCCCAAACTCTTACGAATGGCATTTCCTGACCAAAGAACGCGTCTTAGCCGATCAAATGGACTACCTTTCTCAGCAGTTTCGTGCTGACCGTGACTGGGCAAACTGACCCACCCTCAGACCTCGCTTCCTGATAATCTCTGACTATTGTTGTCTTTCGAGAGCATCACCATGAGCATTCGCACGCCACACTCGGCGGTTAATGAACTTATCGAGCAAGTGAATAGCCGCATCCTAGGCCAAGCAGCGATCACGGAGGGGCTTGTGTTGGCGCTGCTATGCAACGGTAATGTATTGATGGAAGGGTTGCCCGGTACTGCAAAAACCCGCGCTATCAAAACCTTCGCCAGTGCAATGGGAGCGACACTCGGACGTATTCAGTTCACCCCCGATTTACTGCCCGCCGACGTCACAGGGAGTGAGACTTATGTGGAGTCTGAGACCGGCGGCCAACTTCAGTTTGAGCCGGGTCCCATATTCCATGAGTTGGTGCTGGCCGATGAAATCAATCGCGCACCCGCCAAAGTACAGTCGGCACTGCTCGAAGCCATGGAAGAGCGGCAGGTCACTGTCGGCGGAACAACGTACCCGCTGCCACCACTGTTTTTGGTAATGGCTACCCAAAACCCGATCGAGCAAGAAGGTACATATCCATTACCCGAGGCGCAAACCGACCGGTTCCTGTTTAAGCTGCGCGTTGATTATCCTGACGCCGCTAGCGAACTGCGTATCGTGCAAATGCTGCAGGCCGAAGAGCAAGAACAGCCAGCGTTGCCGGCAGTGCTATCAAGCGACCACATCATGGCAGCTCGCAGCGAGATTCATGCCATTGATGTGGCGCCCATCGTCGAGCAGTACATGGTAGATCTAGTCGTGGCCACCCGGCATCCAGAAGGTATTTCTGAACCACTGGCTCGATGGATTGCAGTGGGTGCCAGTCCCCGTGCCAGTATCGCTCTACACCGCGCAAGTCGGGCCCGCGCTTGGCTTTTGGGTCGTAACCATGTCATCCCAGAGGATGTTCAGGTGCTGGCGCCCGCAGTACTGCGCCATCGCTTGGTATTGAGTTATGACGCGTTGGCAGAGGGTATCGATGGTGACGCTGCTATCGCAGAACTCATCGCGGTTGTCGCTGTAGGATAGTGCTTAACAACCGTGCAGCGAAATAGCATTGTGGCAGGTGGCGCCTATAGCAACCTAAAGCGTTTGACGAGCCTGCGACAGCAGGCTCGTCACCTTCGTTTGCTCCCCAATCATTCGGCAAGCTCGATCCATAATGGTCGGCGTCGCTCCCATCTGCGAGGTCGTGGCTTAGATTTTGCCGAGCTACGACACTATCGCCCTGGCGATGATATTCGCTGTATGGACTGGCACCGCACAAGACGCCTAGGTACACCCTACGTCCGGGTCTACACCGAAGAGCGCGACCGTCCGATTTGGTTGCTCATCGACCAACGCCGTCCACTATTTTTTGGTAGCCGCTTCCAAATGAAGTCGGTGGCGGCCGCCGAAATTGCCGCACTGTTCGCGTGGCATATGCTCGATCATGGCGACCGGGTGGGTGGTATGCTCATCAGCGATAACAACACTACATGCTCTATGCCCAGTCGCTCACCGGCAGCATTGACAGCGTGGCTAGAACGCCTGGTGGATATGAATCACAAGCTGCGCGCGACTACAGCCAACAACACTAAGGGGACGACGTTACCAGAATGCCTAGAGCAACTCGCACGACAATTGGGTCACGACGGCGTAGTAGTACTCATCTCTGATTTCCATGACTGGGATTCGCGCTGCTTGACCCTGGTGCGTCGTATCCGCAGCAATAACAATGTTATCGCTTGTCATATCTCCGATGAACTTGAGCGCAACATTGCGAGTGCGGGCGCCATGGTGGTTACTGACGGTCAGCACCAGCTGCAATTAGGTAATCTCAATGAATCAGCGCTTACCAAGTACAGCGACACTTTCCTGCAGCAATTAGAAACGCTGCAGGCTGACTGTTATCGCGAAGATGTACCACTGTTAACTTTTGATACTGCCACCGAGGTTGCTAGCCAGTTACAAGCGGTCAGTGGAGTCCTGCGTGCGCGCTGACACTGACAGCTTCCATCACAGAGCCTATGTGCGCCTTTTGCTTGTCTTTGTCTGCGCCCTGGTAATGCCTGAGCTCTTCGCAAACACCAATACAAACTCCATTACCACCAATTTCAGCGATCGGCTGTACAACCGCGTTGATGAGCCAGCGGCAGGTTTACTTCCTGAGCTACCCGAGCGTTTTGGCAATCCGATTCTGCGAGGTTGGCACGAAATTACGGGGCCGCCCCCCATTTCCTGGCTGCCAACGGCACCTGGCTGGCGTCTGTTAGCGTTTGTCCTCTTACTTTGGCTGGTACGTCGTAGCTGGCTAGCAGGCAGACTGTGGTGGCGCAACCGCTACCGACGGGAAGCCTTACGGCGCTTGGCAGATAGCGGCCAATGCCCAGTTGTCATAAACGAAATTCTAAAATTGGCCGCCATGGTGGCAAGTTCGCGGCATGAAGTAGCAGCTCTCTCTGGTGATGAATGGCTTAATTGGCTCGAGCGGCGAGCCCCAGACCTCACCCTGAGTGATGCCAGCAGGACCCTGCTTGCAGGGGCACTTTATGGGCAGCTAAACCCTCAGCCATGCGCTGCTTTTTACGCCGACGCCGAGGCGTGGCTACGACAACATCGAGATGACCATGTCTGAATTTGGTCAACTATTACAGGGGTTTACTCTTGCGCACCCCTGGTGCCTGGCACTGTTGCCGCTACCGCTTTTTATGCGCCTGCTCCCCCCCTATTACGCCGCAAAACAAGCAATCAAAGCGCCTTTTTTTGAGCGTTTATTAAAAGCTACGGGGGAACCACGACGCCTTGGAGCTGCGGTTCGACAGCGTACAGCCATGCAACGTGTGCTACTCGCAACACTGTGGGTTGCCCTCGTTGTCGCCTGTGCTCAACCGGAGTGGTTAGGTGCTGCCATTGAACAACAACGCGCCGGGCGAGACTTGATGATTGCGGTAGATCTCTCGGGCTCTATGGAGACGGAAGACTTCACGGGACCCGATGGCAGCCCCAGCAACCGTTTAGACGCCGTTCGCGATGTACTGCGGCGTCTGGTCGACGAGCGACAAGGCGATCGCCTTGGATTGATCGTATTCGGTAGCGCAGCGTACTTACAGGCGCCGTTTACCGAAGACCACAATGTTTGGCAGCAACTACTGGACGAAACACGTATCCGCATGGCAGGGCCAAGTACGGTCTTGGGTGACGCCGTAGGGCTGGCCATTAAATTATTCGAGCAAACCACAACAGACCAGCGGGTTTTGTTGCTACTTACCGATGGCAACGATACCGGTAGCGTCGTACCACCTGTCGATGCTGCAAGAGTCGCGGCAGCTCGCAATATCCGAATCTATCCCATTGCTATTGGCGATCCTCAGGCGGTGGGTGAACAAGCGATTGATACACAAACCCTGTCCCGCATGGCCGATGTGTCTGGAGGTCAAAGCTTTATTGCCCTCGACAGGGAGGCGCTCAATACTATTTTCAGTTTGCTTCAAGAACTCGAACCCAGTGTCTTTAATAGCGTCTCCTATCGGCCTAAAACCGATTTGCACTGGCTGGGTATTGCGCTGTGGCTGCTGTTTTACAGTGGTTCGCGGGCGTTAACCCTATGGTCCGATAGGCCCAAGCATGTTTGAGCTCTTGGCCCATTTTCATTTTCTACGGCCAGAGTGGTTGTTGCTCTCACTGCCATTACTGGCACTGGAGATCTATTCCGTTAAGCGTCAGCGTCCAGCTAACGCGTCAATGACTGCCATCGACCCTGAGCTTCGGGGCCACCTTGAGCAGGCACCCAGTAGACAACAACCCATCAACCCAGACTCGCTGTTTGTTTGGCTGCTGAGTCTGTTAATTATTACTGCTGCAGGGCCTAGCTGGCGTCAGCAGCCCACACCATTAGCGGAAGATGCCGCGGCATTGGTCATCGTATTAGACGTATCCCGCTCCATGGATAGCCGCGATGTCGCACCGAGTCGTCTGCAGCGCGCGCAACAAAAAATGCAGGATTTGCTCAACCGTTTGCCCAACAAGCCGGTAGCGGTCATCATCTACGCTGGCAGTGCACACACCGTGCTGCCGCTGTCGATGGACCATGACATCGTACGTAATTACCTGGCGAGTTTAAGCACTGACATTGCGCCGACCTCAGGCAAATTACCCGAGTTAGCCCTACCGAGTATCAATCGAGCCTTAGTGGCCCAAAAGGGCAACGCCAACATTTTATGGGTTACCGATGGTATTGGCCAAACCTCGGCTTCAGAGGTCCGGTCGTGGTGCCGCACCCATAGCCATGAACTCGTTATTTACGGTGTCGGGAGCGAACAGGTGGAACCTGGCCTAGTGCCCCTTGAGCGCAAGAAATTGGTACAACTAGCCAATGACTGCCATGGGCGCTACTTCGATATCTCGGTGGATACCACCGATGTCGATGCCATAGCGCAACACATGACGAGTCTTTACCGAGTCATCGATGATCAAGGACTGCCATGGCTCGATGGTGGCGTTATGGGCGTATGGCCCGCGCTACTACTCACCTTATTTTGGTTTCGGCGGGGCTGGACCCGATACTGGCTCTGGTTGTACGTACCACTCATTGTGTGGTCGCCCGAACCCGCAAGTGCACAAGCCGCGCAGGACCGAAGCATTAGGTCATCATCGCCCACAGCGGCTGTCGAGCAACAGGACTCGAGCGCAATGGCGCTGGAGGTTTTTGATGCCTTTGTGGGTTTGTGGTTAACACCCGATCAGTATGGTCGACTGTTACTCGAGCTGGGTTATTACCAACACGCCTTGACGACCTTTGAGTCAACCCAGTGGCGCGCTGTTGCAGCCTATTACGCCGAGGATTTTGAGCAAGCCAAATTGCTGTTCAGTCGCCAAAGTGGCGCCCTTGGTGCATTCAACGAGGCCAACGCCCGAGCCCAACAAAGAGACTATGTCGGTGCACTAACGAGCTATGACAACGCGCTTAAGCAGCGAGCCGGGTTTAGGGCTGCACTGGAAAATCGCGAGCGCGTACAACAAATCGTAGACGACATCGACCGACTAAGCGCATCCCAACAAGATGAAGAAGGCGTCAGTGCCGAGACGGCAGATGCAGAAGAACCACAACCTGGTAACGGCGATGAGCGCACATTTTTTGAGTCGGAAAACCGGCCCACTTACAGTGCCGACGAGCTATTGGCGAGCCCCGAAGTGACAGAACTCTGGCTAAAGGGTGTGCAACAGGACCCACAACAATTTTTACGCACAAAGTTCCGCTATCAGGTCGATGAACGTGGTGTGAGTGAACAATGATGTTGCGGCTATTGATTCTGTTCACCGCTGTCGTGGGCTTTAGTTGTTTCAACGCTTGGGCCGTCGAGAGTGATGAGGCGCTGGAGCCCGCGGTGCTTAACGCAAGCTTGACCCCAAAGTCAGACGTGGTACCCGGGCAACGCGTTCGGTTACGGCTTACGGTGGCCACGCCGCGCTGGTTTACTAGCGGCACCCGCTTGCGTCTGCCGGAAGTGCCCGGCTTGTTGATCCTGCAAAATCAACGCTTTGCCAGCAACCAGACTGAACGTCGTGACGGCATCACATGGAGCGTACAACATTGGACGGTCGATCTCTTTGCAACCCGCGCTGGGTATTACGCCATCCCGCCCATTGAGGTAAGTGCAACCGTTTCAATGGCACCGGGGGTCGATCGAGAACAGCAGCTAACTACGCAACCCCTGGCGTTAAACGCGGTGCTGCCGCCCGCACTGGCTAACCTCGACCACTGGATTGCCAGCCCTGAGGTCAATTTGCAGTCGAACCTCGATAGCGCGGAGCTGTCACTGACAGTCGGTGATGCCATCGAGCGGCACATTACCGTGAAAGCTTCCGATGTCATGGCAATGATGCTACCAAGTATTAAGCCCCCAGTCAGTGAAGGGCTACAGCGCTACATTCAGCCACCTCGACTGCGCAACCGCGCTAACCGTGGCCAACTGCTAGCCGAACGCGACCAACGAACAAGTTGGATCGCCACCGAAATGGGCACAGCACAAATACCCGCTGTTTCGGTGAATTGGTGGCACACAGAGCGCAGAGAACTGATTATCTTGCGTCTACCCACTATCGACATCGATATTGCGGGTACAGCAAACAATCCCAAGCAGAGGCCCTCGAAGGCTGCCAACGTACCCATGATTGCCATGTCAATTTTGGCAGTGTTGGCAGCAGCAGGTATCTATCGTTGGCGCACGCAGCTACAGCGGCTCACTCAACAACTATTGTCATTACTTGCGCAGACTTGGCGCCAACTACGGCTGCTGCGACAGCCGGCGCTACCCAACAGGCTCAACCCCGATGGTAGCCCGGGGCGATCATCGGTAGTGACATCACGTTAGCGCTAATCCATTTGCCGCGCACATCAATATTTAGCTCGGTACCCGGCTTAGTAAATTCGGCGTCAACATAGGCCATGGCAACCGGCCCATCCACAGTAGGTCCAAAGCCACCCGAGCTAATGACCCCAATAGCTACACCTTCAATGTTGTGCACAGTTTGCCCCTCACGAACCGGCCGCTTGCCCACAACCTTCAGACCGACACGTTGCTGCTTCGTGCCCTCAGCCAGCTCGCGGGCAATACTGTCGGCACCCGGATAACCGCCAGCGCGAATGCCATTTGGACGGCGCGCTTTGGCAATCGCCCAACGTAAACCCGCACTCACAGGGGAAATATCCTCGCTGAGCTCATGGCCGTATAAACACAAACCCGCTTCCAACCTGAGCGAGTCACGGGCCCCCAGCCCAATCGCCGCTACCTCAGGCTGCTCGAGAAGCAGGCGAGCCAGAGCCTCTGCATCATCATTGGCGACTGACAATTCAAAACCATCCTCACCGGTGTAGCCGGAACAGGAAATCCAGCATCGAATACCTGCAATGCTGTATTCACCGGCCTGCATGAAACAAAGTGCTTCAATGTCAGGCACCAAACCTGCGAGCACCTTACGGGCGGCGGGCCCCTGCAGAGCTAGCAGCGCCTGCTGCTGTAAGACATCCACCGTCGTGGTTTTACAAGCCTCTTGAATAATGGCCAAGTCGTTATGCTTGCAAGCTGCGTTCAAGACCAACATAAATCGGTTATCGTCCAACCGAGTGACAATGAGATCGTCGCAGACACCACCTGATGTATTGGTCAGTAAAGAATAAGTAGCGTGCAACGGCGGCAGGGCCACTAAATCTGCAGGCATGATCGACTCTAACTCCAGAGCGGCCTGCGCCCCCGACACCACGACTTGTCCCATATGAGACACGTCAAAAAGACCAGCCGCGCTTCGTGTGTGCAAATGCTCCTGAATAATGCCAGTGGGGTACTGAACGGGCATGGAGTACCCAGCAAAAGGCACCATTCGGGCACCCAACTCCCGATGCAGGGGTGCCAATGCGGTTTGGTGCAAGCTGGTAGTGTCAGTCATTTGTAGCGGCTCCTACTGAATGGCGTGCCCGATGAAAAATGATGCGCATTGTTTATTGCCTCTGGTCCAACCGCAAGGCTCTCGGTAAAGTTCGCGGTTTCCAATAGAGGTAGAGTGTTATGGCCTACGAGCACACCGTTAGTCTCATAGGGTTTCCGGGTAGCGGAAAAAGTACCGTGGGTGTGCTGCTGGCTAAGCGGCTTGGAACAGACTTTGTCGACACGGATTTACTTATCCAAGCCCAAGAGCAAGCCACACTCGCTGAGATTATCGCACGCTCAAGTCACCTGCACCTACGCCAGGTCGAACAACAGGTGCTGCTCGATATGCCAATCGCACACAGCGTCATCTCAACCGGTGGATCGGTCGTCTACAGCGAATCAATCATGCAACGCCTGGCGGCACACTCAACCATCGTCTATCTGCAAGCCGAGCTGGCGACGGTTGAATACCGTATCTCCCTCGCTCCCGACAGGGGAATAGCCTCCTCAAAAGAGCAAACCTTGGGTGACATCTACGCCGAGCGCATCCCCTTGTACGAACGCTGGGCGAATTTGACGGTTGCTGTCGACAACGATGCACCCGAGGTTATTGTTGATCAAATTGCCAAGCAACTCACCGCGAACACCTAGCCGACACGGAACGCCACCGTGAATACGCCCTGAGCCAACTGAACGCGTTCACCTGGATAGCTGGACTGCCTTCAGGGCACGAAAACCCTCTGCAAAAGCACGTGCCAGCGTTTGTTTATTGAACATACATCTTATTGGCATAGCCTTTGCTGTCTACTGCACGGGGACCCGTCTCAACTGACAGGATGTTAGTAGAAATAAAGGTAACAAGGACGTCGCCGGCCATGGATGGCAACTGCAGGCGGGCCCCCATATTTTCTCTAGTTATTGACGGCGCTTTCTTGATATCAAAAAAGTTGTTGCCTGAAATACTCGATTAATGCCAACGTCTAACATGCGCGACGACCCAGCGTTACGCGGGAGTGCCGTTCGGCGCAACCGATGCGTTATTGCTCTAACCGGGGGATGGTTTATGGGTGAACGTAGTGAAACACAAACGAAAGGCGATGATGCCTACGACGACGGCTACGATAACGTGCTGTCAGATCTTATGGACGAAGGTTATGAAGAACCTAGCGACCTCTTACCACTGGCAGACCAGCAGGTATCGCTAGCGGCCAAGCGACGAAAGGCCGAGCAGCGCTTAGAAGCACTGCGTTTGCGTGAGGAGCTTGGGGACTACGACTTCGATTTCGACGACGACTTTTAGTCACAGTCATTGTCGACTTAACGCCATTGCGCTGGCGGTACAGCTCAGCTATGGCATTTTCAAGTGCACCCTCAACCACCGCCTGAAATATTGGACCCGCCCTTAATGGTTGGTGCATAGGCTCAGCATCTAGTTTTTATTGTCCAGCT
>CBFHTF010000026.1:0-28477 GCA_965658685.1 Luminiphilus sp. | reverse complement strand
CATCAACAAAGTTCACAAAGCCCACTACATCCTCATGAACGTTGAAGCCTCCAATGAGGCGATGGAAGAGTTGACGACCACTTTCCGATATAACGACGCCGTGATCCGTAATTTGGTTATTCGCCGCGATGAAGCCATTACCGAAGAATCGCTGATCATGAAGGCCGAGAAGGAAGATCGTGAGCGCAAGTCACGTTACCAAGAGCGTCAGGCAGCTGATGCCAAGCGTGAAGACACGACCCCATCTAATGACGACGCAGCGGCCGAAGCCGAAGCTGACGACACCAGCGAGGAATAATTCATGTCACGTTTTTTCCGTCGACGTAAGTTTTGTCGGTTTACCGCCGAGGGTGTGAAAGAGATCGATTACAAAGATCTCGATACCTTAAAGCAGTATGTCACCGAAACGGGCAAGATCGTGCCCAGCCGAATTACCGGTACTAAGGCAAAGTATCAGCGACAGCTGGCCACGGCGGTCAAGCGCGCTCGCTACCTCGCCTTGCTACCCTACACAGACTCGCACCAGTAACCAATCCTGATGCGCGGCCTCGCAGCATTCATAATGCGCGGTCGCTGGCAGGCGCTGGCGGTCGCGGTACTGGGCGCCAGCAGTATGCTATTCGGTTGGCTGAGTGCAGCGACCATAGCATTGGTCACCCTCAGAAAAGGACTGAATGAGGGGGGCTGGCTTGTGCTGTGGGCGGCGCTACCAGCGCTGGTTGTTGCCTACACAAGCGGTGATGCCAGCACATTGCTGCTACTTACAGGCACCTACCTATTGGCTCTGGTGTTGCGGGTGTCGGTCAGTATGGCATTGGCGGCGTTGGCAAGTGCTGCCTTAGGGTTCGCGACGGGTGCCAGCTTGCTGGTGTTCAGCCCGGATTTTTTAGCGCAGTTGGTTGAGCTGTTTATTCAGGTACTTGACCAGCTAGAGGCGAGCTTGCAGAACAGCGGGGCGCCATCATTTCCCCAGCCAACAGCCATGCAAGTAGCAGGGATATTGGCCGCGGGTAATGCTGCTATGGCCATGCTTAGTTTGTTATTAGGGCGCTGGTGGCAGGCGGTGCTGTACAACCCCGGTGGTTTTGGTCGCGAATTTCGCGGCTTGCGTTTACCTCCGCTCTGGACCGGTGTCCTAGCGCTTGCCGCGGTTGGTTTGTGGATGAGCTCACCTCTGCTGGTGGGATGGGCCGCAGTCGTAATGGTGCCGCTAACGTTCTGTGGTTTGGCGTTAGTGCACAGTTGGGCAGCCGCCAAGGGGTATGGCAGTGGTTGGCTAACGGCTTTTTATGTAGCGTGGCTTATGTTTGATCCGAGCAAAGCGTTACTAGTGGGTTTGGTGGTTGTTGATGCCATCTTTGATTTTCGCTCTCGCTGGGCATCCGGCGGCAGCAACGGATCGACGTAGCGGTCTACGCGATCTCTCATTCACCTGGAATCGGGCGTGCCCGACAACAAGGAACGATAGCGATGGAAGTAATACTTCTGGAAAACGTGGGCAGTCTTGGAAGTTTGGGAGACAAAGTTGCTGTTAAGCCTGGTTACGGGCGCAACTTCTTAATTCCTAAGGGCAAGGCTGTACCTGCTACAGAGGACAATATTGCAGTCTTCGAGGCTCGTCGTGCTGAACTTGAAGCCGCCGCTGCAGCGACGTTGGAAGGTGCGCAGAAGCGTGCTGCGGCCATTGAGGCCCTTGAGCGTATCGAGATTGCGGCTACCGCCGGTGACGAAGGTAAGCTGTTTGGTTCGGTAGGAACTCGTGATATTGCTGATAGTGTCACCAAGGCGGGTGTTGAAGTCGACAAGTCGGAAGTTCGACTGCCCGAAGGTGTTATCCGTGAAACGGGTGAGTACGAAGTAATGCTGCAGGTACATGGTGAAGTGACCGCAACCATTACCATCGCGGTGGTACCCGAGTAACAGCAAGTCAGTCTAATCGTCGTCGAGTTACTTAATCATTCTCGACGGCGCTTTCTGCGCTATCCTGAGACTTCACAGGGCGGAAAGTGCGACATAACGGTATGCTGGGTACATCATGACTGAGCGAAGTGAAGCTTCGGGGTACGGCGCCAGTACAGATGCCGATATTGCTCGTATTCGCATGCAGCCCCATTCGATCGAGGCCGAGCGCTCGGTCATTGGTGGGTTGTTGTTGTCCTCTGATAGCTGGGATGCTATCGCCGAGCTGGTAACTGCCAGTGATTTTTACCGGCCAGAGCACCGCGCCGTTTTTCGCCAGATAGCCGCTCTCATCGATAGGGGCGAACCTGTCGATGTCATCACCGTCGCCGACCGTTTACTGGCAACTGGTGAGCTTGAGTCAGCGGGTGGTCATACCTACCTTGCGGAACTTGTCGAAAATACGCCCACAGCCGCCAATATCCGCGCCTATGCGACCGCGGTACACGAGCGAGCCGTACTGCGCAAACTCATCTCCGCCGCTCACGACATTGCCACCACCGGTTATCAGCCTGAAGGCCGCTCTGCGGAAGAGTTGCTTGACGAAGCTGAGCGTCGAATTATGCAAATTGCCGAGGACGGCCCCAAGACTGGCGGTCCCCGGAGCATGGAGCCTCTGCTCACGGGCGCTCTCGAGCGTATCGAGGAGTTATTCAATTCAGGCGGCGACATTACAGGTCTCACGACGGGGTTCATCGACCTCGATAAGATGACGTCGGGTTTGCAGCCGTCAGACTTGGTGATTGTGGCGGGTCGCCCGTCTATGGGTAAGACCAGTTTTGCCATGAACCTTGTGGAAAATGGCGCCTTTGGTACCGATCGGCCTATTTTAGTTTTCTCTATGGAGATGCCGGCCGAGCAGCTGGTTATTCGAATGCTGTCTTCTATGGGGCGGATTGATCAGACCCGCGTTCGGACCGGCAAATTAGAGCAGGAAGACTGGCCCAAACTATCGGCTGCCATGGCGAAGCTAAAAGAAGCGCGAGTCTTCATTGATGATACCCCCGCGTTAACCCCCACCGAATTGCGTAGCCGTGCCCGCCGGGTAGCCAGGGAGCATGGTGCCCTCGGCATGATCATGGTCGACTATTTGCAGTTGATGCGTGTAGCGGGAGCGAATGAGGGCCGTACAGCGGAAATTTCCGAGATATCGCGAAGTTTGAAGGCCATCGCAAAAGAATTTAAATGTCCGGTGGTAGCGCTATCGCAGCTGAATCGTTCTTTGGAGCAGCGCCCGAATAAGCGTCCCGTTAACTCGGATTTGCGCGAATGTGTCGTGGGTAGCACAGGGGTTTATTTAGCCGATGGGAGGCGTGTACCCATCGCCAGCTTGGTGGGCACGACACCACAAGTGTTGTCGATGACTGAGCAGGGTTTTATCGAGCCTGCACGGGCAGACGCGGTATGGCCGGTAGGTGAGCGCGACGTGTTGCGTGTAGAGTTATCGTCTGGACGTTGTTTACACTGCACGGCCCAGCATAGGGTATTCACTTCGGCGGGTTGGCAGCCCCTTGAGCAACTGGCTGTCGGGGATAGTGTGGCGCTTGCCAGCTCACTGCCGGTGCCACAGCCTGGGCCGCAGCACTTAGACCCGCTAAGCGATGAGGAAGTCATACAGCTTGCAAGTATCGACTGCCGTCATTCAAGTTTGCCGGTGAGGGCATTTAGCCTAGATGAGCAACAGTTGGCGGTGTTTTTGCACACTCTTTGGCGTACGAACGGGACCCTGTGCCCCGATCGCCTATTAATTGGCGGTTTATCGAGAACCGTGAGTAACGATTTGGTGTTACTGCTCCTTCGTGTTGGTGTTTTTGCGGACATTCGTCCAATGGCCCCGCAGGGTAACGATGAGCGCTTTGAGGTGGCGATCACCGATGCGCACGCGCGACGACGCATGATTCAGGCCGCTGCACCTGGTATCCAAGTCGTTGATGGGACATTAGAGGCGTTCTTCGATTTCTCACTCGACTCCGATGACCACCCTCAAAGCAGGGGAGATCTGCGTTGGGACTCAATTGTTGGCATCGTGCACGAGGGACAACAGCAAGTCTTTGATCTGACAGTGCCGGGCAATGCTAGCTGGCTCGCCGATGGTATCGTGAGCCACAATTCTGGCGCCATTGAGCAGGATGCCGACGTCATCATGTTCATTTATCGCGATGAGGTCTATCACGAGGATTCGCCCGATCGCGGTGTTGCTGAACTCATCATTGGCAAACAGCGAAACGGACCCATTGGCACGTGTAAGCTGGCATTTAGAGGGGAGTTCACCCGCTTCGAGAACTTGGCGCGGGACTACTACCAAGACTATAACTAAGCTGATACACGGCCCTTGTTGCTGATGTCTTCGATGTGTTGAAAGAGCGGTACAGACATGGTCATTGAAATCGACAAAACAGGCACACTCACCGGACTTGCTGACGCAATAGCGCGAGCGGTTAAGGTTGAGCAGGTCACCGCACTTGTGATTCTCTCCTGTGCTGATAACGCGTTCACTTCCGACGACATCGATCCGCTTTTGCAGTCTGTAGACTTGCCGCTCATGGGGGGTGTGTTTCCCAATTTATTGGTGGGCAGGGAGCGACTCACACGAGGCTCGGTGATATGGGGTGTTCGTCGCCCGCTATCGGTGGGTGTCATTCGGGATATCAGCCGTTCAGATATCGATTTAGAGCTGGCGGTAGAGCAGGCCTTGGCCCCTACATCGGGCCGCGCATTGCAAGTTATTTTAGTTGACGGTCTATCGTCGGGCATTGGCGCATTAATGAATACGTTTCATGAGGTTGCCGGGGTTGGTTCGGATACCATTGGCGGCGGCGCGGGCTCACTTGATTTTGTACAGCGACCGTGCCTGTTTACTAACGATGGCATGCTCCAAGATGCCGCCGTTATCGCTACGCTACCCGGTCGTGCGGGTGTGGGTGTTGCCCATGGCTGGCGCCATATACAAGGCCCTTATCGCATTACCGAATCCGATCAAAACACCATTATTAGCCTTGATTGGCGTCCGGCATTTGAGGTTTATCGAGAGGTCGTTGAGGCCCACAGCGGTCTTACGTTCACCGCGGACAACTTTTTCGATTTGGCCAAGGCTTACCCCTTTGGTTTGGCGCGGATGGATGCCGAACGTATTGTGCGCGACCCACTTTTTGCAAGGGAGGATGGCGCATTGGTGTGCGTTGGCGCAATTCCAGAGGGTGATCACGTCGATATTCTGCATGGTGATGCGCCGTCACTCTTAGAGGCGGCCGCCAGTGCCCGTGTCATTGCTGAGCAACGCTTGGGTGAGCCGCTGTTGATGCGATTATTCATGGACTGTATCTCACGTGTGCTGTTTCTTGGGGATGACTTCGATACAGAGCTTGCGTCAGTTGCCATCGACGACACGCCATTAATCGGTGCTTGTACGATTGGTGAGGTAGCCAATCACGGCGGTGACTACCCTGAGTTTTATAATAAAACGTCAGTAGTAGCAGCTCTTCCTCTGCACGCTGACATCTAGACCTGAGCATGACTGCGTCTGCCCAATTTGAAATGCAGATCTTATTTGAAATTGCCATGTCAATTGGTAATTCATTGGACCTGCAGGAGATGACCAAGGCGAGCCTTCGAACTTATCTGCGTAAGCTCAATTGCCCCCTTGGTGTGGTTTTTAAATACAGAGAGGACGGTGAGCTCGAAGAAGTTGTCGGCTTACCTCGTCGCGCTGGAGAGCACTCAGCCATTGTAGCGGCGAAAGCGCATGTAAAAGCGAATATGACCCTGCGTGATACCGTCAATCGATTGAAGACCGAGGACAGTGATCAGGTCTACACCATGCCCTTGTCCGACTTTGGCATCCTGGTTTTGAATCGGAGTGATCGTCCGTTAGACGACGGCATGGTGGCGTCCTTGGGTGCGGTCAACAAAAAGTTTGGTGAAGCTTGTTGGGCTTGTCAGAGACAATCTCAGCTGGCCGAGGCAAAGGAGAGGGCTGAGGCGGCCGATCGCGCCAAAACCCTGTTTCTTGCCAACATGAGCCATGAAATCCGAACGCCCATGAATGGGGTCTTGGGCTTAAGCCAGCTTCTGTTAACACGTCCTTTACCTGAGCGTGAACACACCTACATTGAGACCATTGCCGGCAGTGCGAGTGCGTTGCTCACAGTGATCGACGATGTGCTTGATATAGCTCGGCTATCCCATGGTGCTGTCGATATTCATGCGCGTCCCACGCATATCGCAGCCGAGCTGCAAAGTGTCGTAGAAATGTTGGCGCCCATCGCGTTAGAGCGCGGACTAACGCTCAGTTGCCGACCTGACCCGAGTTTACCCCTCTGTTGCGAAGTCGATATTCAACGGTTGCGTCAGGTGTTGATCAAACTGGTTTCTAACGCCCTGAAATTCACCCCCTCGGGGTCGGTGACATTGGCGGGTGCTGTTGCCCAACGAGACGGTGATTGTGCTCGGTTGCGTTTCTCTGTGTCAGATACAGGTATAGGCATTGATCAAGCCGACCTCGAAACCTTATTCGAACCTTTTCGCCAGGTCGACAACAGTCATACCCGCCAGCAGCAGGGTGCGGGCCTTGGATTGGCGATTGCCGATCAAATTGTGGGGCTGCTCGATGGCACACTTAGTGTCGAGTCAGTGCCTGGAAGTGGCTCGACGTTCACTGTGGAATTGCCAGTGGTTTTGGTTGCAGCAGACCAGCAGTCATCGGAACAGGCGATGCTCGGTACTGATGGTGGTGAATTTGCTGGACAGCGATTATTGGTGGTCGACGACGATGCCACTAACCGATTTGTTTTGTCCGAGGCCCTCGAGCTATTAGAGGTTGCCCACGACACTGCATGTGGTGGGCGCGAAGCCCTTGCAGCCGTCCAGCAGCGTGATTACCACCTGATATTGATGGACATTCAAATGCCCGACATGGATGGCATGACAGCCACCCGAAACATTAGGGCAATGGACGATGCCAATAAAAATGGTATCCCTATTGTGGCCTTGACTGCTCATGTTATGGAGCAGCACCGTTACCAGTGTTTAGCGGCAGGTATGAATGATTTCACTACCAAACCCATAGAGTTAGAGCAGTTACATGAAATATTGAGAACCTACCTGGTGGTTAAAACGCCGGGGTCGGCACAGCCAGCATCATTAATCACAGATGCCAATCAAACCGTTGACTGGGCGGTGGCAACCCCTGGCGTGCCCTTGGATGTACTTGATATTGATAAGTTGGTAGCCAATTTACAGCATGTTGAACCCGCTACGGTGCTACAACAATTTCTTATGGATCTTGACGGTACGGTGGCTGACATGGATGAAGCTTGCCAGTTAGGGCAGGTGGCATCCATCAGTCGTTCGGCGAAGCGGATTATCGAATTAGCCGATGGTTTAGCGGCTCCTACGCTGGGCAGCCAAGCCCGAGCCGTAACACAGGCGCTGACTGCCGAGGGGCCACAGCAGGTGGTGGTACAAGCTGGGGCACTTATGCTCGAAGCAGGTCGTGTTACTGAGGCGCTCAAGCGTTATCTTGCTGCCCTGGGCGTCACTGTGAATTCGCCTGTCGGCAACACATGAGCCTCACAGGGTGAGGTTGCTACAGACCTAGATTGGCCCGTAGGGCCTTAAGCGCCAATTGTCGCTCCTCTGTAGACATGGTGTCATTGCTGGGCGGTGGTAATTCGGCATGCTCAGGCAAACGTAGTGCCTCTCCTTTGATGACGCGCAAGCGGTAGCGCTGGTAGTGCTGCTCAAAAACTGGCCATGTTGCGCGCTCGGGCTCATTGGCAAGGAAAAACCAGTCACTGTCACGGCCGGCGAGGTAGACCGCTGGGTGGCTCCAAGCTTGTTCATGTTTTGGCGATGGCTTACCACAGGCTTCCAGATACGCCTCTCGGGGCTTGGGTAAGCCCATATCATCAAGTGCTTCCTGAGTGCATTCGAGCATTAACTTGAGTGTCGGGAGGTAGGCGCTTTTCTCTATAGCATGACGTGCACCCCGCAAAATGGCGTCGGGGTCATAGTCACTCAGCGTATCGAGCCAGAGCCGTTTTATGTGATTGACCTGCTCGACATCCGGATAGGCCGCGTAATACTGGTTGTGATAATTCAGACGAAACAGGGCGAACACCTGGTTGATAGATTCGACCCTGTTTTTGCGATGGTTGTCGTCAACCTGCCCAGCTGGTGTCGGTGAGGTCGTCGATGGTACTGCGTTCCCTTGTACGATTTGCTCCGCCAAGGTCGCCGCCTCCTTGCTCCTTGCCATTATTTGTCTCCTGCCGCCGCTCCCAGCGCCATTGGTGTTTCACATGCTGAACAAATTTGCTGTCCCATGATCGCTGTAACTCATTGGTTTCACACCAGAATAAAACAAACTCAGGCACTTTTTCCAAAGCATAGTCACGGGTAATACCCGCATTGGCCAGCACATCAAAAACGTCTTCCCGGGGCTGCCAGTTGCGTTGTAGGCGAGTGGGTTCGGTGCTGTGGCTCAAGCCACTGGTATGCCGAAGCCAGCGATCTCTCACAAAACTTACAAAGCGGCTTTCGACCTCCCTCGGTGGGCCGCCGCGCTCGCGCCAGTAAAGGATGAACTCGGGCCGTACACTCTCGATGAAATCGGCGTTGATGCCCGCCCTCGACATGATATCGCGAGCATCCTGAGAGGGTTGCCAATGACTATCGAATGGCGGCGGCGGGCGTACATCGAAGGCACTGTGGGTTCGCTGCTGTTGACGCCAAGCTGCCAATACATGTTGTCGGAAGCGACTGTCTCGAGTGTGATCTGCTGCCCCGCGATCAAAAGTCGATAGTTGTGCCTGCGCAAATTGTCTATCGATGCCGTGGTTCAGGGCCAGCAGGTCGAGGCTATCGGCAGCCGGTTGCCACTCCTCAGGCGCAGCTGCTGCAGTTGAGTGTTGCCCGGCAATACTGACCCTCAAACTGTTAGGGTTGTCGTCTTTGATGACAGCAATAATGCCTAAGTCAGCTAGGCGTTGAATAAGTTCAAGTAATCGTGCCCGCGTCCAAAATGGAAACTGTTTCTCAAGTGCCGATAGCACGAGTGCATGCCACTGACCGGATGTTCGAGGCAGTTGTGGGCCAATACCCTGCAACAGGATGGCCTCCTCGAGCCCAATGGTGGCGGCAAGATCTGGCGAGAAGGTCAGTTGCTGATCTGGAATGAGTGAACCTGCGGACATTCGGACGCTTTCATCATAAATGGGTCTGATAGCATACCGACCCAGTGGTCAATCGAGTAGTGTTGTTTGTTCGCTCGATTGAGCAATGCCAACCGACTGGTTAGGAGAGTGTGATGGCTAAGGCCAAGAGCGCCTTTGTGTGTAATGACTGCGGTGCTGATTATGGCAAGTGGCAGGGGCAGTGCAGCGAGTGCGGGCAATGGAATACCGTTACTGAAATAAAGTTGGCAGCAGCAAAACCTAAAGCGGGACTGCGTGATAGTCATCGGCAGGTGCGCACCGGCTTTGCAGGTACCCGTGCCGATGTAAGGCTGTTGAAAGATATTGATCTTGTCGATTTGCCGCGTTTTTCAAGTGGGCTCGCCGAGTTTGATCGTGTTCTGGGCGGTGGCTTCGTACCCGGTTCCGCTATTCTCATCGGCGGCCACCCCGGCGCAGGCAAAAGTACGCTGTTGCTACAGGTATTGTGTGAACTGTCTGCACAGCGGCCTGCTTTGTACGTCTCGGGGGAGGAAAGCCCTCAGCAAATTGCTATGCGTGCCGAGCGCCTGGGTCTGCCTACCCATGCCCTGAAACTCATGGCGGAGACCGACGTCGATAGCGTATTGGCCAGTGTCGACGAACATAAGCCCACCATCATGGTGGTGGATTCTATTCAGGTTATGCATAGCGCCGATATTACATCGGCGCCGGGGAGCGTCTCTCAGGTACGCGAGTGCGCCGCACAACTGACGCGTTACGCCAAGCACAGCGGTGTTGTACTTTTATTGGTGGGTCACGTAACCAAAGAGGGCAGCCTTGCAGGTCCCAAGGTACTTGAACACATGATCGATTGCTCGATTCTGCTCGAGGGTGACGAGGACTCCCGCTACCGAATATTGCGAGGCAGCAAAAACCGTTTTGGTGCGGTTAATGAGTTGGGTATTTTTGCCATGACCGACCGTGGATTACGCGAGGTCCGCAATCCATCAGCCATTTTCCTCGACCGCGCTGAGGACTCTGCACCGGGAACAACGGTCATGGTGGTGTGGGAGGGGACGCGTCCGTTGCTCGTGGAAATTCAGGCATTGGTCGATGACAGCCCACTGGGTAATCCGCGTCGCTTGGCGGTTGGTTTTGAGCACAACCGCTTGGCCATGCTGTTGGCGGTTTTACACCGTCATGGGGGGTTGCAGGTGGGTGACCAAGATGTGTTTGCCAATGTGGTGGGAGGCGTTAGGGTGACCGAGACCAGTGCTGACCTAGCGTTACTCATGGCGATTGTGTCCAGCTTTCGCAACCGTGTTCTGCCAAGGGATTTGGTGGTGTTTGGCGAGGTGGGGTTATCGGGAGAGATCCGTCCGGTGCCATCGGGTCAAGAGCGTCTGAGCGAGGCAGCGAAACACGGTTTCCGAAGGGCCTTGGTACCCAAAGCTAACGCGCCTAAAAGCCCTATTCCGGGTCTAGAGGTGGTTGCTGTATCAAGGTTGGTGGATGCTCTGCGATTATTTGACGATTGAGCTCGTCAACTGCGCCTAGCCAGAGCTAGTCTCACCAACCGTACTCTCGTCACTAGAAAGAAGGAACGACGCAATGAGCAGAGATTTGACCCTCGATGACTTTATGGCTGGGCTTATTAAACGCAATCCCGGTGAGTTGGAATTTCATCAAGCAGTACGCGAAGTCGCTCACGACATCATCCCCTTCGTACTCGAGAACCCAAAATATCAACAGGCAGGAATTATTCGTCGCATTACCGAGCCCGATCGAATCATCATTTTTCGAGTGGTTTGGGAGGACGACAGTGGTCGCGTGCGTGTTAACCGGGGTTATCGTGTCCAATTCAACAATGCCATAGGGCCTTACAAAGGTGGGCTGCGCTTTCATCCCTCGGTCAATCTCAGCATCTTGAAGTTTTTGGGCTTTGAGCAAGTGTTCAAAAACAGCTTAACCACATTGCCCCTGGGCGCGGGCAAGGGCGGGTCAGACTTCAATCCAAAGGGAAAGTCCAATCGCGAGATAATGCGTTTTTGCCAATCGTTCATGACGGAACTGGCAAACCATATTGGCCCCAACATCGATGTCCCGGCCGGTGATATTGGCGTTGGGGCCCAAGAAATCTCCTTTATGTTTGGTCAGTACAAACGCATCAATCGAGAGTTTTCGGGCATTCTCACTGGGAAAGCGATGGAGTTTGGCGGTAGCCGCATTCGAACAGAGGCGACGGGCTACGGTTGTGCATTTTTTATGGAGCACATGCTAAATCAGCGGGGCGATAGTATTCGAGGCAAGCGCTGTGTTATCTCGGGTAGTGGAAATGTGGCCGTATTCTGCGCTGAAAAAGTCACCCAGCTTGGGGGAGTGGTATTAACGTTGTCTGACTCTAGTGGTTTTATCTACGATCCAGACGGTATCTCTCCTGAAAAGTTAGCGTGGGTGAAAGATCTAAAGTTCCGTCGCAGGGGTCGGATCGAGGACTATGCCAATCATTTCAGCGGGGCGACCTTTTACCCGGGTAATCGGCCATGGAATGTCGCCGCGGACTTGGCATTCCCCTGCGCGACACAGAATGAGTTGCACGATATCGACGCGAAAGATCTTTGTAGTAATGGCTGTATTGCTGTGGCAGAGGGCGCCAATATGCCATCGACTATCGATGCAGTGCGTCTGTTCCATCAACACGGTGTGTTGTTTGGCCCGGGCAAGGCAGCGAACGCCGGTGGTGTTGCTGTGTCGGGTTTGGAAATGAGTCAGAACAGTATGCGTTTGACTTGGTCGGCCGAGGAAATGGAGCAAAAACTTGAAGCCATTATGGGTAGCATTCACAGTGAGTGCGTGCAGTATGGCAGCGATTCCGATCCTATTAATTACGTGAAGGGCGCCAACATAGCGGGCTTCATAAAGGTCGCCGAAGCTATGTTGGCTTATGGGGTTGTCTAGGTCGGTGACTAAGACGTGAACTGCGTTACATCAGTTTGCGATGCTTCACTCGGCTAGGCATTTCCGCGTCCTTGCCAAGGCGTTTTACGCGATCTTCTTCATACTCGCTGAAGTTACCTTCATGGAAAATGATGCTACCGTCGTCCTCGTAGGCCAATATGTGGGTGGCTATGCGATCGAGGAACCAGCGATCGTGTGAAATGACAAGTGCAGAGCCCGGGAATGCCAATACCGCCTCTTCTAAAGCCCGCAGCGTTTCTACGTCGAGATCGTTGGTAGGCTCATCGAGTAACAAGACGTTACCGCCTTGCTTTAGCAGTTTGGCCAGATGCAAACGGTTGCGCTCACCTCCCGACAAATCCTTGACGAATTTTTGCTGATCGGATCCTTTGAAGTTAAACCGACCCACATAAGAGCGTGACGGAACCTCGTAGTTGCCGATACGCATAATGTCGAGTCCGTCGGACACTTCCTCCCAGACGGTTTTACTTCCATCAAGGTCGTCGCGACTTTGGTCAACGTAGGCCAGCTGAACGGTTTCGCCCACCTCGATCGTGCCACCATCGGGTTCTTCAATGCCCATAAGTAGCTTGAACAGCGTCGACTTACCCATACCGTTAGCGCCGATGATGCCTACGATGCTGCCAGCAGGCACGGTAAATGACACATCATCGAACAGCAGGCGATCACCGAAGGTCTTCCGCAGATTGCGTACTTCAATAACCTTGTCACCAAGGCGAGGACCGGGGGGGATATAAATTTCGTTGGTTTCGTTGCGTGTTTGGAACTCTTGAGAATTGAGTTCTTCAAAGCGTGCCAAGCGCGCCTTATTCTTTGCTTGCCGCCCTTTCGGGTTAGATCGAACCCACTCTAACTCGGCCTTAATGGCTTTTTGATGGGCAGCCTCGGTACGCTGCTCCTGTTCTAGGCGTTTTTCTTTGGCCTCTAGCCACGTCGAGTAGTTGCCCTCGTAGGGAATACCTCGGCCTCGGTCTAGCTCCAAAATCCAGCCGGCAGCGTTATCAAGGAAATAACGGTCGTGGGTGATGGCCACTACCGTACCTGCAAACCCCTCAAGGAAACGCTCCAACCAGGCTACTGACTCTGCATCGAGATGGTTGGTGGGCTCATCAAGCAGCAGCATGTCAGGTTCTGAGAGCAGTAAGCGACACAGGGCAACCCGGCGTTGCTCACCTCCCGACAAATTATTGACGTCTGCATCCCAAGGGGGCAGTCGCAGTGCATTGGCGGCAATCTCGAGTCGGGTGTTTAGGTTGTGGGCATCGGTTGCTTGGATAATATCCTCAAGACGACCCTGCTCTTTCGCAAGGGCGTCAAAGTCGGCGTCGGGTTCGGCATAAGCAGCATATATTTGCTCAAGACCTGCCAGTGCATCGATGGCCTCTTGAACGCCCTCTTCAACATTGCCCCGCACGTCTTTTTCGGGGTTGAGTTGCGGCTCTTGGGGGAGATAGCCAATTTTGATGCCCGGCTGGGGGCGTGCTTCCCCCTGAATATCGGTATCTAGGCCCGCCATAATTTTAAGCAGGGTTGACTTACCCGCCCCATTTAGGCCGAGCACACCAATTTTGGCCCCTGGAAATAACGATAGAGAAATATCTTTTAAGATTTCACGCTTGGGTGGAACAATTTTCCCTACCCGATTCATGGTGTATACGTATTGCGCCATGGCTTTTGCCTTCGATGGTAGAAATGCGGGCGCCAGTTTATCAGAGCAGGGGGGTATCCGTGCTACCGACACAGGCGGTCAACGCGGGTTAGCCGGCGATCGGCGCCTCGGTTGGGTCGTTTTGATCATGGCTGTAATCGGAGGGCAACAGGTCCTCGTGGAACTCTTCATACTCGAACTCTGTTCGAGCAGCTACCTTGGCAATGTGGAATAAAGCATCACCTTCGTAGACGGTGGGTAGATTTGATCGACCAATAACAATACCCGCGATGCTGGCGGTTACCTCTATCTCTTCCAGCCCCAGGGGATCGGCAACCACTCCAATAATTTGCCCTTTCTCGACCTGCCCACCCAAGGGCACGAGCACCCTATGAATACCGCTGCCCGGCGAGCGTATCCATTGCGTGGCTTTTGATACGATCGGCTTGTTTTTTACTTTCGCTCGGCTTCTACGTAGCATTCCAATGTGGCGCATGACATTTTGCACGCCCTTAACCCCGGCGCGTATGTACACTTCATCAAAACGCAATGCCTCGCAACTCTCGTACAAAATTACCGGAACACCGTTCTCGGTGGCATATTCGCGCAGGGAGCCATCACGCACCCGGGAATCGATGATGATGGGAGCGCCGAAGGCTTCGGCGATGGCTTGCACCTCTGGATCATTAAGTTCTGCACGCACTTGAGGGAAGTTCGAGCGATGCCGCCCACCCGTGTGCAAATCGATCCCGTAATTTGAACGGGCAACAATCTCTCGCATAAAAGTATCGGCTAGACGCCCGGTGAGTGAGCCGCTCGATGATCCGGGGAATGAGCGATTCAAGTCGCGGCCATCGGGCAAGTAGCGCGAATGCATGTTAAAGCCGTACACATTGACAATAGGAATCGCCAATAAGGTGCCCGCCATCCGTCGGGTATCTAGGCTGCGAACAACGCGACGAACAATCTCGACCCCGTTGATTTCGTCACCGTGAAGGGCGGCGCAGACGAACAGCGTGGGGCCTGGTCGGGCACCCCTTACAACATGCACCGATAACGATAGGTCGTCGTTGGAGAACGTCGGTGCAAGCTCTATTTCGATAGTACGTTGTTCACCGGGTAAAATAGTCTCGCCCGCTAGTTGAAAGGGCTCTCGATAGGCGCGTCGGCTTGCTGCATTCAAGCTGGATTAGCCTTTATGTCGACCGTGGGGCTTGCCCGGTTCAGCATTGGCCTCCACGAATTGGATGATTTTTCTAGCCACGTTGATGCCAGTGGCGTCTTCAATACCTCGAAGTCCGGGTGATGAATTGACCTCCATGACCAGCGGTCCTCGCTCGGAGCGCAGCAGGTCAACACCGGCTACATTGAGCCCCATCGTTTGCGCCGCCTTGACCGCTGTGCGCCGCTCCGCAGGCGTGAGTTTGGTTGGACGAGCGGTGCCACCGCGGTGTAGGTTAGAGCGGAACTCGCCCGGTGCTGATGAGCGTTCCATCGCTGCCACCACTTTGCGGTCAATGACAAAGCAGCGAACGTCGGTACCACCGGCTTCTTTGATGAATTCTTGAACCAGGAAGTCTGCTTTGAGCTCGGTAAAGGCATCAATTACCGATTCTGCCGCTTTGATGGTCTCCGCAAGAACGACGCCGCGTCCCTGCGTGCCTTCCAGCAGCTTTACCACTAGAGGTGCCCCACCGACCAATTTGATTAGTTCACGGGTGTTGTGTACGTCATGGGCAAATCCCGTAACTGGCATGCCGAGACCTTTGCGTGACAGTAGCTGCAGCGCTCGTAATTTTGAGCGAGAGCGGCCCAAGGGAATTGAGCCCGTCAGGCAGTAGGTATCCATCATTTCGAACTGACGGATGACCGCCGTACCATAATCGGTAATCGATGCACCAATTCGCGGAATGATGGCGTCTTGGCGCTCTAGTTTTTCTCCACGGTACCAAACCGAAGGGTTCGCGGATGTAATATCCATGTAGCACTTGAGCGTATCGATTACGCGTGTTTCGTGGCCAGCCGCGGTTGCTTCCTCCACCAGTCGGGACGTGCTGTAGAGCTTCGGATTACGCGATAAGACAGAAAGTTTCACATTAACTCCGGAGGTTGCTCGCGGTTACCGCCGAGCTTAAAGGATTCACCTGGTGACACGACAATGCCGGTATGAATGGCGGTGCGACCAATCAGCATGCGAAAGAGCATGGAGTCCCGATCGGTGAGTGTCATTTCTATGGTTCGGGGTTGGCCCCCTAATATGAGTGTGGTTTGGATAACCGGGCGCGCTTCCCTATGACCGCCTGAGTCGGTTACGTCTCGGGTGTCGATAACGGGCGCTTCGCAATGGACAACGTGTTCCAGTGAACCTTGTTGTGGATGTACTCCAAAGCGCACCCAAGTTGCATTGTTACGCTCAAAATATTCTGTATAGAAAGCATGCAGCGCACTGGTTCGGGCGCCAGTATCGATTTTGGCCTTTAAGGCGCCAATGCGAAGGTCGGGCAAGCCCACCCATTCGCGCCAGCCCAACATCAGTCGCTTGCTCATTGATGTTGATGGATTGAGAGGCCGCGACCTATACCGTAGTACTCAATGCCCAGTTCGGCCATGTGCGCTGGATTGTACAAGTTGCGACCGTCAATAATGAGTGGCCGCTTAAGCTCTTGTTGAATAAGCGCAAAATCCGGCGACCAGAACGTTTTCCATTCCGTGCAGATAACCAAGCAATCGGCCCCTTGCAGCGCAGCCTCTTTACTGGCGCAGTAGCGCATATCGGGGCGCTCATCATAAATGGCCTCGCAGGCAGTCATCGCCTGTGGATCGAAAGCTTGAACCCGGCCGCCGCAACTCCAAATTGCCTCGATCAGCGACCGACTGGGGGCCTCGCGCATATCGTCGGTATTTGGCTTGAAGGAAAGACCCCACACAGCGATTGTCCGCCCCTCTAGATGACTACCCAAGCTGGCCATGACCCGTTCCGCCAGCTTGTTTTTTTGTTGTTGGTTGGTGTCATGCACGGCGGTCAAAATAGCGGCGCTGCAGTCGCTGGTGTGGGCGAGATGTTTCAATGCGCGCACATCTTTAGGAAAGCATGAGCCCCCATAACCGGCACCGGGATAAATAAATTGGTAGCCGATGCGAGGGTCAGAACCCATACCTTTACGCACCCATTCGATATCAGCGCCGACTGATTCTGCAATATTGGCTATTTCATTGATGAAGCTGATTTTGGTGGCGAGCATGGCATTGGCAGCGTACTTGGTGAGCTCAGCGCTGCGCGGATCCATGAACATGAGTTTTTCATGATTCCGGTTAAATGCCTGATACATTCGGCGGAATTCTTCTATAGTGGCGGAGCTGCGTGCACCAACGATGATGCGGTCTGGACTCATACAGTCGCTCACCGCTGAACCTTCTTTCAGGAACTCGGGGTTCGAGCATACCTCGAAGGGTATCGAGCGGCCCTGTCGCTCCAGTGCACTGGCAATTCGCGCCTGCACCAAGTCGGCGGTACCTACCGGCACGGTCGACTTGTTGACGATAATTTTGCGTGAGCTCATGTTGGCCGCAATGCTATCGGCCACATCTAACACGTAGCGCAGATCGGCCGAACCGTCGTCCCCGGAGGGTGTGCCTACGCAGATAAACAGGTAGTCACTGCTCTGGACCGCCTGCCGGGCGTCGGTGGTAAATGTCAGCAAGCCCTGCTCAATGCCACCGGCAACCTTGCCATCAAGTCCCGGCTCATAGAACGGAATTTCAGCGCGACGGAGACGTTCAACGCGCTCGGCATCGATATCCATGCAGATAACTTGATGACCAACATCGGCGAAAACAGCTGCTTGTACTAAGCCCACGTAGCCGCTACCGAAAATACTAATTTTCATGCCAGAACTTGCTCCTGTGCTGTCCGCATACCACTGCGGGCTACACCCTATGTCAGGAATATGAAGGAAATAAGACTAACCCGTAGTCAGGACTTACTCCACCACTTGCAATCATATAAAATGCCGTATTTACGCAACCCGCAAAGGCGTGTACCCGCCCCGCCAGTAGGATCAACACAATGAACAAAGCTGCTACTCAACTGTCGCAATACCTCGATGCAGACACCCAAACCATCGAAAGTTTCGATCCTGAATTATGGGCGTGCATGCAGTCAGAGGCGCAACGACAGGAAGACCACATCGAGCTTATAGCGTCTGAAAATTATGCCAGTCCGCGGGTTCTTGAAGCGCAGGGCTCGGTGTTAACTAACAAATATGCCGAGGGCTACCCAGGCAAACGCTACTACGGTGGCTGTGAGTTCGTCGACCAAGCTGAATGTTTGGCTATCGAGCGCGCCAAAGCTTTGTTCGGTGCGGCCTATGCCAATGTTCAGCCCCACTCGGGCTCAAGCGCTAACATTGCGGTGTATCACGCGCTGCTGACGCCCGGTGACACCGTTATGGGTATGAGTCTCGCCGATGGCGGACACCTAACCCATGGTGCGTCGGTCAGTTTTTCGGGAAAGTTTTACAACGCGGTTCAGTACGGCATTGATCACGATACGGGGCTCATAAATTACGACGAAGTTATGGCACTGGCGCTTGCCCACAAGCCCAAACTGATTATTGCTGGATTTTCTGCCTACAGTCGAACCATGGACTGGGGTCGGTTCCGAGAAATAGCCGATGCTGTGGGCGCATGGTTGCTGGTCGATATGGCCCATGTGGCGGGCTTAGTGGCAGCAGGTGTCTACCCCAGCCCGATCCCCCATGCCGACGTGGTGACTTCCACAACACACAAAACCCTTAGGGGCCCACGCAGCGGCATCATTCTTGCTCGCGACAATGAAGAGCTGCACAAAAAGCTTAACTCGGCCATTTTCCCTGGTGCTCAGGGCGGTCCATTAATGCATGCCATCGCCGCTAAAGCAGTGGCCTTCAAAGAAGCGATGGATCCCGCTTTTGTCGATTACCAGAAGCAGGTTGTTGCCAATGCTCAAACTATGGCCGCTACCTTTATATCCCGTGGCCACCGCATTGTTTCAGGCGGTACCGA
Source organism: Luminiphilus sp. (assembly GCA_965658685.1). GTDB lineage: Bacteria > Pseudomonadota > Gammaproteobacteria > Pseudomonadales > Halieaceae > Luminiphilus. The sequence continues at coordinate 9,694 of CBFHTF010000026.1, read as the reverse complement.
CAACCACTTGATGCTACTCGATCTCATCGGTAAGCCTTACACAGGTAAAGATGCTGACGCAGCATTGGGTAACGCCTACATAACCGTGAACAAAAATGCGGTTCCCAACGACCCGCGATCGCCTTTTGTGACGTCTGGGCTGCGTTTGGGCACGCCGGCCATTACCACCCGTGGTTTTGGTGAGACCGAGACCGCCGAATTGACCCATTGGATCTGTGATGTCCTCGACTCCCTCGAGCAGGGCACTGATGCACAGGTTATTCCCGAGGTAAGAGCTAAAGTGCTTGATGTCTGCGGCAGATTGCCGGTTTACAGTCGGTGATGACCAAATAGTGGAGCGGTAACTGTGCATTGCCCGTTTTGTTCGGCCGATGAAACCAAGGTTATTGACTCTAGGTTGGTAGCTGAGGGTGGTCAGGTGCGCCGGCGTCGAGAGTGTTTAACCTGCCGCGAGCGTTTTACCACCTATGAGATGGCCGAGTTGGTTATGCCGCGGGTCATTAAACAGAATGGCAGTCGAGAGCCTTTTGACGAAGACAAGTTGCGCGGTGGCTTTTTGCGCGCCCTCGAAAAACGGCCGGTATCGGTCGAGGATGTGGAAAAACACATCGGACTCATCAAACACCGGTTGCGTGCCACAGGTGAGCGTGAAATTCAGTCCCGCGAGCTCGGTGAGTTGGTGATGGTGGCGCTGAGGGCCCTCGATCAAGTTGCCTACGTTCGCTTTGCTTCTGTGTACCGAAGTTTTCAAGACTTATCGGAATTTCGCGACGCCATTGAGAGCCTTGAGGCAGCCCCCCCGGACCAGGCCTGATGACTATGTCATCACCCGCACAACGTGCGCTCGACGAGCACTACATGGCTCGAGCGCTCGAATTGGCAAGCTTTGGACGTTTTTGGTGTAGCCCCAACCCCCATGTAGGCTGTGTCTTGGTACGTGACGGTACCGTCCTGTCCGAGGGTTTTACACAGCCGGTGGGCGGTGCTCATGCAGAGATCAATGCATTGCAGCAGGCTTCGGACTGTAGGGGTGCCACCGCTTACGTTACCTTGGAGCCATGCAGCCATTGGGGACGCACTGGACCCTGTGTTGAGGCGTTAGTGACGGCTGGCATTGAGCGAGCGGTCGTGGCACTCGAGGATCCGTTCCCGGCGGTGTCAGGTCGCGGCCTGCAGCGACTGCGCGACGCTGGCATTGCGGTTGAAGTCGGGGTAATGGCCGAGGCGGCGCGAGGAGAAATTTTAGGCTTTCTGCTGCGGGTTGAGCGAGGCTGGGGCCGTGTGCGCTTGAAGCTCGGTGCGTCCATGGATGGTCGAACCGCGATGGCCTCGGGTGAAAGCCAGTGGATTACGGGTAGTGCCGCACGTCAAGATGTGCAGCGCCTCAGGGCCCAAAGCTCCTTCATTGTAACGGGGCTTGGCACTGTGCAGGCGGATGATTGCGCTTTGACTGTGAGACCTGACGACCTTGGTCTGGTAGGCGATGCATTGGAGCGGGCAACCCGACGCCATCCTACGCGCGTGGTGCTCGATACTCGAGGCCAGACGCCAGCTGCTGCACGCGTCTTTGAGGGCGATGCAGAGACCTTAATTCTGCATGGCCCGAATGTCGCCGATACACCTTGGTCTTGGGCAGAGCCATGTCAGCTAAATAACGATCGGCTTGACTTGGGTGCTGTGCTTAATCGCTTGGGTGCTTTGGGCGGCAATGAGATTTTGGTAGAGGCAGGACCGACCTTGGCGGGGGCTATGTTACAGGCCGGTCTTGTTGATGAGGTGGTGTTGTATCAAGCGTCAAAGTGGCTTGGCAGCTCGGCCAGGCCTCTGGCTTTCATGGCTATCGACACCCTCGCCGATAGCATTGAGATGGACTACAGCGATATAAGTCGGGTAGGCCGAGATCTGCGTATCATTGCCACGCCGGCTATTGGGCCGGGAACATCAGCGACAACATAGGGAGTGCATGTGTTTACTGGCATCATACAAGCCGTAGGAGAGATTGCCGGCATGGAGCGATCGGGAAATGATCTCCGACTGCGAGTACGGACCGGCAAGTTGCCCCTTGCCGATGTGGTACTGGGTGACAGTATTGCTACCAGTGGGGTTTGTCTGACAGTTACCGATTTGCCCGGCGATGGTTACTGGGCGGATGTTTCCCATGAGACCTTAAATTTCACGACACTTGGTGAGCGCAATGTTGGTGATCGGGTCAATCTCGAAAAATCATTGACCCCAAGCTCGTCGATGGGCGGTCATATCGTGAGCGGCCATGTCGATGGTGTTGGCACCATTCTCTCTATCGCCCGTGATGGGCGCGCTTGGCGCTATCAAGTGCGCGCGCCTGAATCCCTGTCACGCTACATTGCTCACAAGGGCAGTATTACGGTCGACGGTACAAGTCTTACCGTTAATGCTGTATCGGGTGCGGACTTTGAGCTAACCATTATTCCCCAAACCTTTGGAGAGACCTTGTTTGCCGATTATGTTGAAGGGAGCCGTGTCAACCTTGAAGTTGATGTGGTCGCGCGCTATTTGGAGCGCTTGCTGCAAGCAGGAGGACAGGCATCTTCGCCCGCTGGTTTGAGCTGGTCGCAGCTTAAGGAGGCGGGCTATGTCAACGACTGAGACTATGGTGTTAGCGCCGGATGACTTAGCCAGTCACCTGCGTTACGGCAGGCAGGTGTTATTGCTCATCGATAACAGTGCTGGCAGTGCGACGGGCATTGTGGTGGTCGCTGCCGAGTTGTGTGAAGCCGAGCATATTACGTTTATGGCGCGTCAAGCGCGTGGATTGGTGTGTTTGGGTTTGACTAGGGAGCGCTGCGATCATTTACACCTGCCGCTCATGGTAGAAGGTGGCGACGCGGCGGCGCCATTCACACTATCCATTGAGGCTGCTGAAGGGATTGATACCGGTATCTCTGCTGCCGATCGTGCGCATACGGTCAGAGTTGCTGTGGCACCCGATGCCGTAGCGGCCGACCTGGTGCAGCCTGGTCATATATTCCCGATAGCGGCAGCAGCCGGTGGTGTTTTGACGCGAGCTGATCGTGCCGAAGCCGCCACCGACCTGGCACAATTGGCTGGGTTATCACCTGCCGCCGTGTTCACGGACGTCTTGGATGATCGTGGCGATGTCGCCAGTGGCGATGACCTGCTGGCATTTGCTCAGCGACACGATTTACCTATTGGACGAGTTTCCGATTTGGTGAATTGGCGTTTGGCTAATCAACTCACTATCGAGCGGGTTCGAGAGGGGGAGATCAATACAGCCCATGGCCCCCTGCAGCTCACCGTCTATCGTGAAATCAATGGTCGTACCGTGCATATGGCACTGTCGCGCGGTGATATCACCGCCGATCAGCCCACATTAGTGAGAGTTCACGTTACCTCGGTGCTGCGAGACCTGATTGGCACCACTTTAGACGGACAAGCAAGTTGGCGTTTTGATCTTAGTTTGCGCGCGGTATGTGAATCTGAACGAGGTGTCTTGGTGGTGATCAGCCGTCCCGAGACGCCAGAGTCCCTACTGGCCAGCATTGACCGCATTTTGGGTCAGCAGTCAGTGGTGTCTCAAGCGCCCGCTGAGGGTTGGGCGTCGGTAGGTTTGGGAGCGCAGATATTGCACGATCTTGGGGTGGGGCAAATCCACTTAATGGGCGCGCCTCTCAAGTACAATGCTTTGGCTGGATTTGGGCTCGAAGTGCTCGAGTTTGTTGCCCCAGATTCTTTTGATCACGCACAGGAGTAGGTTATGAGCACGATGGGAATCCGAACGACCGAGGGACATTTAGGCCCTAATCAGGGGCGTTATACGCTGGTGGTTGCACGCTGGAACAGTTTTGTTGTGGAGCATTTGCTCGAGGGTGCAATCGATACCCTGCGTCGTCACGGCATCGCCGATGAACAGCTGCATATTGTCCGGGTACCGGGGGCTTTTGAAATACCTGTGGCGTGTCGACAAATAGCCAGCCGCAGCGATTGTGACGCTATCATCGCTTTGGGAGCGGTGATTCGCGGAGGAACGCCCCACTTCGATTATGTTGCAGGGGAGTGCACGAAAGGCTTAGCTCAGGTGCAAATGGAGACCGGTAAGCCCATTGCTTTCGGTGTACTCACTGTGGATTCTATCGAGCAAGCGGTTGAACGATCGGGCACCAAAGCGGGAAACAAAGGCGCAGAGGCAGCCATGAGCGCTCTCGAAATGGTTAATCTGTTCAGTGCTATAGCATCTTGATGGCAGTCGTTAATCCACTTGCGGCCCAGCGTCGTCGCGCACGCCATTACGCGCTGCAGGCACTCTATCAGTGGGCTATGACCGGTGCAGATCTGAACGAGATTGAGGCGGAGTTTCGAGTCGACAACGACTTTAGTCACGTCGATGGCGATTACTTTAACCAGCTGCTCGAGGGTGCTGCCAATCATGCTCGCGATTTGGATGCACTGTTCACACCCAGGCTCGATCGCCCGATTAATGAGCTTGATCCCATTGAGCGTGCACTGCTGCGCATGGGGGTGTTTGAGCTGCGCGACCGTATCGATGTGCCTTACCGTGTGGTGATCAATGAAGCTGTTGCCTTGGCGCGTAAATTTGGGGCCACTGATAGCTTCCGGTATATCAATGGTGTGCTCGATAAAATGGCCAAGGATCTCAGGCGACTAGAAATTGATGCGGGTTTGTAGCGGACGGCCATCCGGGTGTCTGAATTTCAACTGATATACCGCTACCTAGCGCAGTTCGGTGCCGGTCACCACGTGCACCTTGGTGTAGGTGACGATGCTGCGGTGTTGGCACCACCATCGGGTAGTGTCACTTTGGTATCAACAGACACACAAGTGGAAGGTCGTCACTTTCCGGCGAATACGCTGCCTGAGCATATTGCTTACCGGGCAGTGGCGGCAGCTGCGAGTGACCTGGCTGCCATGGCGGCCCGCCCAATGGGCATGACGCTGGCGTTAACCCTACCCTCGGCCGACGAACTGTGGTTGCACAGTTTTTCTCTGGGTTTGGGCCGTGTGGTCACTGATTTGTCACTGCCGCTAGTGGGTGGCGACCTTACTCGAGGGCCTCTGACGGTAACGGTAACAGTATTCGGCTATGCCCCTGTTGATCGCTGGTGTCGGAGAGATGGCGCTAAACCGGGTGATCTGCTCGCTGTGAGTGGCACACTGGGTGACGGTGCCGCCGGACTCTGTGTGCTCGAGGGTGCCGCGGTAGCCCCAGATACTGCAAACGATAATTCGCTCGAGTGGCTTGAGCAGCGATTTTTCTCTCCAACGCCTCGATTTGAATTGGTTGAGTGGCTCGCACAGCATGCCCATTCTTGTATAGATGTGTCCGACGGCCTGGTGGCCGATTTGGGACATTTGGCGCGAGCCTCCGGTGTAAGTATCGATGTCGACAGTGAGCGACTACCGCTGTCACAAGCGATTCAACATTGGCCCAAAGAGCAGGTGCTGGCATGGGCGCTGACGGGAGGGGATGACTATGAATTGGCATTCACCTTTCCCAGTCATCTACCACCGCCTCCCGGTAGCTGCGTGATTGGCCGGGTCATTGGTGGTGGTTCAGAGGTGAATGTCGATGGAGAGCCTTGTCATGCGAGTGGATATGACCACTTCCACCAGTAAATCGCCAGAAGCCGTGCCCAACTGGCTGGGTGTTCGTCGTTCGCCCCTATTGCTGTTGGCTACTTGGGGCGGGGCAGGGTTGGCGCCCATGGCTCCTGGTACAGTAGGCACACTCGCGGGGCTCCCCTTTGTTGCTATGGTGTTGTGGTTCTTGCCAGCTGCCGGCGCCTTAATGATTGCACTGGTGTTGCTGGTAGTGGGCAGTATTGCCAGCCAGCGGGCGGGTCGGAAGTGGGGCAAACCTGATCATGGTGCTATTGTGGTCGACGAGGTGCTGGGTATGTTGGTTACTGTGGCGTTGCCCTGGTATCTACTGTCGCCAACGGTCAGTAACCTCGCTTTCTTTGGTCTGGGCTTTGCTGCTTTCAGGGTTTTTGATATCGCTAAACCTTGGCCCGCATCATGGTGCGATAAGCATCTGAAAAATGGATTAGGCGTCATGTTAGACGACGTTGCTGCTGGATTGTGGGCCGCCCTTGTGATGGCAGGGGGCTTACAGCTGGGTTTCCTCAGCTAAGTAGAAACTGGCAACGCTTGCTAATGTAAGCGACTCACTACCTGGTCGGCAATGGCGCGCAGTGGTGCTGCGCGTCCCTCGTAGTGAGCAATGGCCGCTAACGCTTGCTGATGCAGCGCATCAGCCTCGGCTCTCGCCCCGTCTAATCCTAAACAGCTGACATAGGTCGACTTTTCAGCGTGCAGGTCTTTGCCAGCAGTTTTACCCAGTTGTTCACTCGACCGAGTGACATCGAGAATGTCATCGGTAACCTGAAAGGCCAAACCCAAGTGTCTGCCAAACGTCTGTAATTGCGCTAAGTCCTGCTCGCTGGCACCGGCACAAATGCCGCCGGCAACGGTGGCGGCGGTAATAAGCGCACCGGTTTTAAGGTGATGGATTTGCTGTAGGGAATCTAGCGATAGCTGCTGCCGTTCTCCCGCTAGATCCAGGGCTTGGCCAGCCACCATGCCTGAAAAGCCCACGGCATGGGTGAGCAGCTGGAGTAAGTCGATTCGCTGCAACGCATTAAGACTCTCTTCCTCTGCAATCTTGGCGAACGCCGCCGCTTGCAGTCCATCACCTACTAAAATGGCGGTGGCTTCATCAAACGCTTTGTGCAACGTGGGTTGGCCACGACGTAGATCATCGTCATCCATTGCGGGCAGGTCATCGTGGACGAGCGAGTAGGTATGCAGCCACTCAATAGCGGTGGCTACGGCCGTAATACCGTCGTTGACATCGTCGTGGAAAAGGCCGTAACTCCCGCGGGCAAGCTGAGCGCGGATCTGTTTGCCGGGGTTGGCCAGCACATAATCAAGTGCTTGCTGTAAAACCGGCGCATCACATCGAACTGGGCCCGGTGCTGCAGTGGACTTCATGGGTCTAAAGCTTCCACTTCCCCGTCTGAAGTAAGTACTGCAACCCGCTGCTCGGCCAGCTCAAGGGTGGTGGTTGCACGCTTCACCAAAGCCATACCTTGCTCGTATAGCGCCAGGGACGCCTCTAAACTAACGTCTGGATCTTCCAGCTTTTCAACGATATCTGACAGGGCCGACATCTGTTCTTTGAGGTCAGGTTGTTTCTGCTCTTCATCTGTCACGACGATACCTTTATTGAGTCCAGTTCACTGACAAAAGCGGTGTTATGAATGGCGCTCAAAGTGCCGGCGCTGATGATGGCGTCGACGGTCAACCCAGCATCAATCCGGTTTTGGACTTGGCTTGCATGGTGAACAAACTGATCTGGAATACCAACATGCCGAACTGAGCAGTCGATATTGCGTTGCGCAAGCAGCTCCGCCACTGCGGCACCTGCGCCTCCGGCTATGCAGTTTTCTTCGACGGTGACAAGTCGTTCGCACTGTTGGGCCAGTGCTACAACACGCTCTTCGTCCAAGGGTTTAACCCAGCGCATATCGACGAGGGTTGCATCAAGGGCGTCGGCCGCTTCTAAGGCTTCTGGCAATAACACACCAAAATTCAAAATGGCAACGCGATGGCCCTCGCGCACGGTGACAGATTGACCTAGCGGCAGTTCTGTCATGGCTTCTTCGATCAGTACGCCGACACCGGCGCCGCGTGGATAACGCACTGCCGAGGGGCCACGATGTTGATAGGCGGTGTAAAGCAGCTGTCGGCATTCGTTTTCATCGCTGGGGCAGGCGATAACCATATTGGGTACGCAGCGCAGATAACTGAGATCGAAAACACCGTGGTGTGTGGCGCCATCTTGACCCACCAGCCCAGCGCGATCGATCGCGAAGGTCACATCCAAGTTTTGCAGCGCCACATCATGAATCAGCTGATCATAGGCTCGCTGTAAGAACGTCGAGTAAATAGCAACAACAGGTTTCAGGCCATCACAGGCCAGGCCAGCGGCAAACGTTACAGCATGTTGCTCGGCAATAGCGACGTCGTAATAGCGGTGGGGGTAGGCTTCAGCAAACTGAACCATACCCGAGCCTTCGCACATTGCGGGGGTAATTCCCACCAGTTGTTTGTCGATTTGCGCCATATCGCACAGCCAGCGGCCAAAAACGTCCTGATACTTGGGCGGACTTGGCTTGGCGGCCGTGGGAGCTGGGTTCCCTGAGGGTTTTGATTCGATCTTGTTGATCGCATGGTAACCCACAGGATCCCGTTCGGCGGGTTCGAATCCCTTGCCTTTAACTGTGCGAATATGCAGCAGCTGAGGGCCTTTCAACTCGGACATTGCCTTTAGTGTATGAACAAGCTGTGGGAGATCGTGACCATCGAGTGGGCCAACGTAATTGAACCCCAGCTCCTCAAAAAGCATGCCGGGGGCCACGAGACTCTTCCATTGTTCTTCCGTTTTTTTCGCTAGATCCCAAGCTGTGCGCACGTGTTCGAGAATACGTTTTGACCCTTCTCGAAAGGCAATGTAAGTGGGGCTAGCCCAAATCTTGGCGAAGTAGGTCGCGAGACCGCCGGTGTTGTGTCCAATCGACATTTGGTTGTCGTTTAGAATCACAAGGAGATTGGGACGGGTATGACCGGCGTGTGCGAGTGCCTCGAAGGCCATGCCGCCGGTGATAGCGCCATCGCCAATGACTGCTACGGTTTTGCGATCGAGTCCCTGTTGCCGAGCCGCAATGGCCATGCCGACAGCAGCAGAAATACTGGTTGAGGAATGCCCAACGCCGAAGGTGTCATAGCAGCTTTCGCTGCGCTTGGGGAAGCCGGATAACCCGCCTTTTTGCCGCATGCTATGCATCTGATGCCGGCGTTCGGTGAGAATCTTATGGGGGTAAGTTTGGTGTCCCACGTCCCAGACCAGTCGATCTTCTGGTGTATTGAGTACGTGGTGCAAGGCCACGGTTAGTTCGACTACACCCAGTCCCGCACCAAAATGACCGCCGGTATGGCTCACACTGTGTAGAAGAAATAGACGCATTTCCGAGGCGAGCTTGACCAACTCCTCGTCATTGAATTGGTGCAAGCGCTGACGATCCTGCTCGATAGCGTCGAGTAGGGGTGTGTCGGGTGCAACTGTCGGAAAGTCCTGCAACATGGCGTGATAATACCGCAAGTTACTCGCAGGTGTGAGTCTAGCGCGTTGCTCTATTAAAGGTTAGTCGTAATTCATTTCGTAAACCTTGTTCTAGGCGATCATAGCCATCGGCAAATAGTGTTTTTCCGTCTGGCCAGTAAAGATTGGCTTCAACAGCGCCATCGGCGTCATACAGTCGAGTGCCAATGGGCATCACATGAACACCTGATTGCCCCCTAGCCCACCTTGCCAGCTTCACAGTGAAGTCTTGAAGTTGTTCCATTTGTGATTCAAAGGCTGGGCCATCCAGTGGTGGAATAATGACCAGGTGAGGGGATACGCCGTAGTGTTCGCGAGCGTGCAACAGCTTATCGAGCGCTGTGAATACTTCATCGGCGTTGCGCGATGTGTCACTCACTTCAAGCAGCAGCACGGTGATGTCAGGTTTATACCAGGCCACGGCTCGCTGAAAACATTCCGCAATGGCTTCCGTTCGATATAACGGGGAGGCTCTGACAATGACATCATTGCCCATGAGTACGTTGGGTACGTTGC
>CBFHTF010000025.1:0-28863 GCA_965658685.1 Luminiphilus sp. | reverse complement strand
TGAATAGCGACCTTCATACTGCATGTCCTGCCACTGCTTAACCATACCCAAATAGTTATTACGCAAGCTGATAATCTTGATGGGCGTCGCGTATTGGGTGCAGGTACTCAGCTCTTGAATATTCATTTGAATGCTGCCCTCACCCGTGACACAGGCGACTTCAGCATCGGGCAAGGCAAGTTTTATACCCATAGCGGCGGGTAGGCCGAAGCCCATAGTTCCCAGCCCCCCGGAATTTATCCAGCGGCGCGGGTAATCAAATTTGTAATATTGGGCTGCAAACATCTGGTGCTGACCCACATCGGAAGTAACGTAAGCTTCACCATTGGTCGCTTCATAAAGACACTTAATAACGTCCTGAGGCATTGCGAACTCGCTTTCACCATAACGTCGACCATGCCAAAGCCCGTTGGCCGAGCGCCAACCCTCTATCTGCTGCCACCACTCGGAAAGTGCGTCACTATCGGGCAGCGGCCTATCGCTGGCCGCGATGTGAGCATCGACCTGAGCCAGTAAGTCGGCCAGCACCGTGTTCACCGGCCCGACAATAGGAATGTCGACCGGTACAATTTTGGCAATGGATGCTGGATCCACGTCGATATGAATAATTTTGGCACCGGGGCAAAACTTGCTGACGGTGTTAGTAACACGATCATCGAAACGCGCGCCCACGGCTAAAATGACATCGCTGTGGTGCATCGCCATGTTGGCTTCGTAAAAACCGTGCATACCCAGCATACCCAAGAACTGTGGGTCAGAGCCCGGATAAGCCCCTAAGCCCATCAAGGTGTTGGTCACTGGATAATTCAAACGCCGTGCTAAGTCGGTAAGGAGCGCTGAACCCTCCCCCTGAATGACACCACCACCGGCATAAATGACCGGGCGCTTGGCGCTTAACAGCAAACGTGCGGCTTTTCGAATTTGACCAGAGTGCCCTTTTTGAGCCGGTTGGTAAGAGCGTAAACTTACCGACTCGGGATAGTGATACTCGTACTTATTTTCTGGCGCCGTCAGGTCCTTCGGGATATCTACAACCACAGGGCCCGGACGGCCGCTAGTGGCAATATAAAACGCCTGCTTAATAATCGATGGAATATCTTCGGTGCGCTTAACCATGAAACTGTGTTTCACGATGGGCCGCGAGATACCCACCATGTCTGTTTCCTGAAACGCATCCTCACCGATCAGATGAGTGGGCACCTGGCCTGACAGCACAACCATGGGTATAGAGTCCATAAACGCCGTGGCAATGCCGGTGATGGCATTCGTGGCGCCGGGTCCAGAAGTCACTAGGACAACGCCTGGCTTTCCAGTGGCTCGGGCATAACCGTCGGCAGCGTGGGTAGCCGCCTGTTCGTGGCGTACCAAAATGTGCGGTACGGCCTCTGCTTTGAAAAGAGCATCGTAAATGTGGAGTGCAGCTCCACCGGGGTAGCCGAAGACGTATTCGACACCTTCATCTTCTAATGCGCGGACAAGCATATCTCCGCCAGATAGCATTTCCATAGGTCGCTCCCAACCAGTCGGATGTGATCTAGATGGCGGAAGCCTCAGGCGCGACCAACACAGGGCCAAACCCAGCTACCACCGTTTTCTGTCCCACGAACCACTGACCGGATAACGTCCGGACTACCTCACCGGAGCAACGATCACGAACCCGTGTATCGGTGACCTGCGGGGTAGCGCAGTGTCGAGCCCGAAATGCGCATTGCGCATGCAACGGAACCCGCAAACAGCCATCACAACCGATCCCGTTGTAATGGTAGGCCAGAGGGCGAGGGTACCCGCCGATAGCCGTTGCCGTTCGCGCGACGGGACGGATTTCAATACCCAGTTCACAGAATGTCAAGAAATGTCGGTCATTTACATGCAATGATATTGCGAGGTTGCCTCCGGCTCGCTAGTTTTGGGGCCAGAGTTGGGAGGTTCACATGATTTGCGGTAGTGGCAACAACATTAAAGCGCGGCGACAGCCTTTTGCAGAGAGGCTCGTCGGTACTCGCCTCGTGGCGCTGGCGCTGCAACTTCTTGTGGTCGCTTGTTTAACGCCATCTAGCGCGAGTGCATCAACCCTCTACCGCTGGAATGATGTCAACGGCAACCCGGTGATGAGCGACCGCCCACCCCCAGTTGGAACAACCTACACAACCATTAATAGCAGCCGCTACGGGGGTACATCCAAATCCTCACCGACAGCACAAACAAGCCAAATCGGCGAGCAAACGCGAGTAACGAGCCGCTCAGTGGCTCCTAGCGAAGTCGCCAAAAAAGACCCTGCACTTTGCTCTCAAGCCAAGGACAGCATCTTTAAACTAGAGACCTTTGCACGTATTCGGACAACCGACGATGATGGTACCGTGCGCTTCCTTTCCGATGCAGAGCGAGAAGACCGATTGCAACGTGCTCAGAACATAGCCTCGGCCTACTGCGAAGATTGATCGTCTGACACCGGCTCGCCGTTGTGAGCCATAAGCGTCAATGATGCCATCTCGTGACTACTAAATATCGCCAGAGCGGCAATCATCAATAAACCCAACACCGAGACCAAGGTGGCAAAGCCATTTGTTTGCGTTGTTTTTAACTTGAGTTGCCTCACGACGGTGCAACCAAGGTCACTGCCAAAGCCTGAAGCGGCACCTCTCGCAGGGGACTGTCCTCAGGCTGATCGCTTAGCCAATCTCGGACCAAAGGTGCTCGATTGGCATTGGTGAGACCGCCATCCCTACGCCATCCCCTAAGTACGAGACGAATGCGTAACGCTGAAGGATCAGGTTGCTCCAACCACCACGCCACCACACCCGGCAGTACCATTTCAGCTCGACCGAAACCCTCTGCTGGCGATTTAAACGGCTTAGCCATGAGGGCACCCAAACCATCACCGGGAGCCCACGCATATTGCCGCAGGTAAAATAGCCGACGCTGCCAATCTTCACGGGCTGTCTCAATGAGTAAAGCGGGTGTGCCTTCAATGACACTTACCAAACTGACACACCCAATCTCCGAGACAGGCACAATACGCATGGCCCCATAAGAGGGCGCATGGGGCACATTGCAGATCGAATCCTCGAGGGTAGGCATAGCTACTGTCGCTGACGCTGTTCCGAGGCGCACATCCGCAACCAAGGCCTCAAAAAATGCCAACAGAAACGCCGCTCGCTCGTTCAGCTCTGATCGGTCATTGCTGAGTGCCGACTGATACAGCAGACGGACTACGGTGTCAGACACACCAACCACCAACAAGGCGCTCAGTGCCATGGCCACCAATAACTCGACTAGCGAAACGCCCTTCTCGGCCGCTGTGAGAGCACTCATAGCGTCGCTTCCAGCGCGTGACTGATGGGCTGAACAACCCAGCGGCGTGTAGCACGCAAAGCGCCTGCTTCGTGACAGCGACTTGAGGCAAGCCACGCCGCTTCATAACCAGCACCATTTTGGCTAACACACACCGACGACGGCGCACCGGCGGGTGCCACGGCCTGGTTTGTAGCACACCACTGCATCAGCCACTCTTGGTGCGTGGTGTTGCACAGTTTCCCATGGGGTAAACCCGCATCGAGGCCCTGTTTGACGGCTAAACGGTGGCGGCCTTCAAGGTCGATCAGTTGGCTCTCTGCCAGAACTAGTTGACGACCCAGCTCGTTTAGTCGCTGTGTATCTGCAGACAACGTCATTATTGCCATGCTTAAAAGCGCGGCCAATAGCGAGGTCACCAACACTTCGAACATCATGGCAAAACCCAAGTTATTACCATGGAGCGCCTGCCGCGGTTACGCATACCTCAGTGCCAAAGATCACTGGGCACACGACGACCGAGGGCGTCGAGACTGAGTAGCGGATAGTCCATCGAATGCGCCAATGGCTGCAAGCTCAACAAAAAGCCACTGCTGTGATCAAGTTTGACGCTCAGTCTGTAGTGACGTGTCAGGGAAGCAGGCAAGGCGCGGGAGTTGAGCAGCACCGCGGCAGACTGATACTGGCCTTTGGTCAGGCGTAGCTGCTCCTCTAGGGCAGCTAAGGCAGTTAAATGAATGGCTCCTTCACGGGCTAAGGCCTTTCTCTGAAAGACGGCATAACTTGGGACGGTCAAGGCGAGCAAAACGCCAACGATGGCCAACACCACCAATAATTCGAGCAGAGTAAAACCGCTTTTTCTTGCCAGAAAACCACGACAGGCAATATTGGGGCGACCAACACAACCGCCTGAGGGTTGGTTAATCCAAACCCAGCCTAGATTACGGTCACGCCCCTGCATACCTGCTCGCTTGTTGTCCTTCTGAGAACGGATGAGATTAGCGAAGCAGGCGGCAGGATCAGTCATCCGGGATAACCCTTGATGATGACTGACCTGCCATGACGAAAAACTCAGGAAGTGAAGCGGATACCCTCGTCCGTCAACTGCGCGTGGATAGTGTCACCGGCAACAAAGTGACCCGACAAAATCTGTTGCGCCAGCGGATTTTCAAGTAATTGCTGGATAGCTCGCTTGAGTGGGCGAGCGCCGTAGACCGGATCAAAACCAGCATCGGCTAGATGTGTCATAACCTCATCGTCTACCTCTAGGCTCAGGTCACGCTCCGCCAAACGCTGACGAAGCGAGGCCAGCTGTATAGTGGCGATACCGCGAATTTGGTCAGCCCGTAGCGGATGAAATACAACAGTCTCATCAACACGATTGATGAATTCTGGTCGGAAATGCTGCCCTACCACAGCCATCACAGCAGATTTGATGGCCATATAGTTTTCATCACCGGCCATTTCCTGGATGAGATCTGAACCCAAATTTGACGTCATCACGATCACGGTATTTCGGAAGTCAACCGTTCGACCCTGACCATCCGTTAAACGACCATCCTCGAGTACTTGCAGCAGAATATTGAAAACATCGGGATGGGCCTTCTCCACTTCGTCGAGCAACAGCAGCGAGTAGGGTCGGCGACGCACCGCCTCGGTCAGGTAACCACCCTCCTCGTAACCCACATACCCCGGGGGCGCACCGATCAACCGCGCAACCGAGTGCTTCTCCATAAATTCCGACATATCGATGCGGACCATGGCCTGCTCTGAATCGAATAAATACTCGGCCAATGACTTACAGAGCTCAGTCTTACCCACCCCCGTGGGACCTAAAAATAGAAATGAGCCATTGGGTCGATTGGGGTCTGACAGGCCCGCTCGCGAGCGGCGGACTGCATTGGCAACGGCAACCACGGCCTCGTCTTGACCAACGACACGCTCGTGCAAGCTGTCTTCCATACGCAATAACTTTTCCCGATCACCCTCGAGCATTTTGGCGACGGGAATGCCGGTCCATCGCGACACCACCTCGGCCACTTCTTCCTCGGTCACTCGGTTTCTTAGCAATTGAGTTGGAGTGGTTTCATTTTGACTCTCTGCGACAAGACGCTTTTCCAGATCAGGCAATATGCCGTACTGAATTTCCGACATGCGAGTAAGATCACCCGCGCGCCGGGCAGCCTCGAGGTCTAACTTCGCCTGTTCGATGGCACTTTTTACCTGTGCAGCACCCTGCACCACCGCCTTCTCAGCGTTCAGTATTTCCTCTAAGTCCGCAAGCTCCCGTTCTAACACTTCAATCTGTTCATCGAGCAAAGCCACCTGTTTACGGGCACCCTCAGAGCTATCTTTACTCACCGCTTCACGTTCAATTTTCAATTGAATTAAGCGTCGCTCCAGCCGGTCCATAGACTCGGGCTTACTGTCGATTTCCATACGAATACGACTGGCCGCCTCGTCCACAAGGTCGATAGCTTTGTCGGGTAGCTGACGATCGGTGATATAGCGCTGACTGAGCCGTGCCGCTGCGATGATGGCGCTGTCCGTGATGTCGACACCGTGGTGAACTTCGTAGCGCTCCTTTAAGCCCCGCAGGATGGCGATGGTGTCCTCTTCAGAGGGCTCATCGACCAACACTTTCTGAAAGCGTCGCTCTAGGGCCGCATCTTTTTCTACATACTGCCGATACTCATTAAGCGTAGTGGCGCCCACGCAATGCAGCTCACCGCGGGCCAGAGCGGGTTTTAGCATATTACCCGCATCCATCGACCCTTCGGCTTTACCCGCTCCAACCATCGTGTGTAGCTCATCGATGAAAAGAATTACGCGCCCTTCTTCTTTTGAGAGCTCATTGAGCACCGCCTTCAAACGCTCTTCGAAGTCGCCTCGAAACTTGGCGCCCGCCAATAATGCACCTAAATCGAGAGACAAAATGCGCTTGTTTTTTAAGCCCTCGGGCACCTCTTTGTTCACTACACGCTGGGCGAGGCCTTCAATAATGGCGGTTTTACCCACGCCGGGCTCGCCAATAAGCACTGGGTTATTTTTTGTCCGGCGTTGCAACACTTGAATAGTTCGACGGATTTCATCATCTCGGCCGATGACGGGATCGAGCTTGCCCATCTCTGCCCGCGCAGTGAGATCAACGGTGTATTTCTCGAGGGCTTGGCGTGTCTCCTCGGCCTCGGGTGAGGTCACACCCTCGCCGCCACGGACTTCGTCAATCGAACGCTGCAAACCCGCTTGATCAACGCCAGCTTCGGTCAGATAACGGGCGACAGGACAGTTTTTATCCATCATAGCGAGCAACACTAATTCCGAGGACAAATAAGCATCCTTGCGTTCCTGACTCAACTTGTCGGCTCTATTTAGCAAGCGGCTGCTCTCTTGGGAGATATGTACGTCGCCAGCAGATCCAGTGACCGAGGGTATTTGCGCTAGCGCCCTATCGAGCTCGGCACTTAGCGCCCTGATGTCAGCACCCGCTTTTTGTAACAACGGCCGAGCAATCGAGCCCGACTGATCGAGCAATGATCTGAGCATATGTGCCGGTTCAATAAATTGATGATCACGACCTACCGCCAGGGATTGAGCGTCGGCCAGTGCACTTTGGAGCTGATTCGTCAGTTTATCCATTCGCATATCGGTGTCCTCTTACGCCCTTGATGGGCTACTTACTTGAACAGTTAAGTGGCGTCTCAAAAGCCTTATTTCAAGTGAGGAAATAGCGAAATCAGTGGTGGTGCAGCCAGTCTTAGCGTTACGCGCACCTCAAGGGGAGCGCAACATGGCCACGGTGGCCATACGACCGGTCACGCCGTCTCGTCGAAAGGAGTAAAACTGATCGGGTAAGTTATAGGTACACCAGCCCCCGCCTTCGACGATGGGCACACCCAGCTGTGTTAAGCGCCAAGCCGCCAATCGCCAAATATTTGCGTGAAAACGATCACCCCGCCCCTCAGTAAAGCAGTTTTGCACCCCTTCGCCCCAGGCATTTAAAAAGGTAGTTCGCACTTCAGGGCCGACCTCGAAGGCGTCGGGGCCGATGGCGGGTCCAAGCCAAGCCCTTAGACCCGATGCGTCGGCAGGCAGTGTACGCAGGGTTTCACCAATGATATCGGCTGCCAAGCCACGCCAACCCGCATGTAACACAGCCGCTAACGGTCTATCACAAGCTACCAGGACAATCGGCAGGCAATCGGCGGTGAGTACTACGCACGGGCTGTTCGTTTGATCGGTCCAGACAGCGTCGGCAGTGCAACTGGCAGTCTTATCATCGACTTTCACGACCCGGCATCCATGAACTTGCTCCAGCCATTTCTTCGGGGCGTAACCGCCACATAACTGTGCAAGTATTTGCCGATTACGCTCGACGGATAGAGGCTTATCGCTCACATGATGAGCCAAATTAAAACTCGCGTAGGGGCCATCACTGACGCCCTGTCCACGACAAGTAGTAAAGGCTAAAACACCCGGTAACGACTGCGTCGGTTGCAGCACCTGACAACTATCCATCTGTACCAATGCTGATTCTGAGACAAACGTTGCGCTGGTACGGCTGCTACCTGGCATAGGGATCTTCGCTACGCAGCACCCCCAACAGAGTTTCAAAGTCTTCGGGTAGTGGCGTTGTAAACGCCATCGGTGCGCCGGTAGCAGGATGTTCAAATGCGAGGCTGCGCGCATGCAGTGCCTGCCGAGGGAAGGACCTCAATATTGTCTGCAGCGGCTCTGAGGCACCGGCTGGCAATTGTGGTCGCCCGGCATACACTGGATCACCAATGAGCGGGTGACGCTGATGCGCCATATGGACCCGAATTTGATGAGTTCTACCGGTCTCAAGGTTCACGGCGAGATGACTGTGATGACCGAAACGTTCTTTAAGTCGATAATGAGTCACGGCCGGCTTGCCGCTCGCAACAACCGCCATTTTTACTCGAGCACTTGGATGGCGTCCGATGGGCTCCGCAATGGTCCCGCCACCCGATAGTGCGCCCCGGCACACAGCGGCGTACTCCCTGCTAACACTGCGCGCCGCGAGCTGTGCCACTAGTGACTTGTGAGCTATAGGTGATCTGGCGACAAACATAATGCCAGATGTATCTTTATCGAGACGATGCACAATGCCACCTCGGGGCAGTAACTCCAGCTCTGGCGCGTGTGCAATGAGGGCGTTAACCAGAGTGCCATCTCGGTGTCCAGCAGCCGGGTGAACCACTAAACCCGCAGGTTTATTCACCACGATAACGTGATCATCTTCGTAAATAATCTGTAACGGCAGTGCCTGTCCCTGCCATGAAATCTCAGGTTGCTGATCCGCAACCAGTGACAAACACTGATCTACGCTCACCTTATCCCGAGGTCGCATCACCACACCATCGACCGTCAAAGCGCCCACTTTGATCCACTGCTGCAACTTGGCTCGAGAAAATGCCGGGAACAATGCCGCAGCCGCTTGGTCTAAACGACTGCCATGCAAAGCCACGGGCACTTGTGCGCTCTCATTAATGGACGATGGGATGTCTGCTGTCATGGCGGATACGACGTTAGCAAAATGGTGGGCGCCGGGGCCTGTGGACGGTACACTTACCTATTGCCCCATACTAACACGATGGAGTCGTAACCCTTGACCCAGGTCTCTAACACCCACTTTTCGCGTCATTTACACAAAAGCGCTCTGTCCCTAGCGTGCGCTGTATTATGGATTTTACTGTTACCCGGATGCGCATGGTTTGGCGACGACGAAGATGTGCCAATTGCAGACACTGGCGAGCAGCAAATCTATTTTGATGCGCAAGAGCACTTGGACAATGAAAATTTCGATTTGGCAATTCGCACCTTGCAGTTGCTCGAGAGCCGTTACCCATTCGGACGCTACGCCGAGCAAGCACAGTTAGAGCTTATCTATGCTCACTTTGGGGCCTATGAGTACGAAGCTGCAATAGAGGCGGCCGATCGCTTCATCCGGTTGCACCCTCAACACCCCAATGTCGACTACGCTTTTTATATGAAGGGCTTGGCCGCCTATGATTTAGAGCCAGATTTCTTGGCCTCGTTCGTTCCTACCGACGATACCAAGCGGGATGTCAGCCACATTAAAGAAGCCTTTGCTGAATTTGCACAGCTATTAGCCCGCTTTCCAGACAGCCCTTACGCGCCCGACGCACGCCAGCGAATGGTGCACATGCGCAATATGATTGCACGACATGAAATTCATGTTGCCAACTATTATTTTCGCCGCGGCGCTTACATGGCTGCACTCAACCGCGGACGCTGGGTGGTTGAACACATGCAGCAAACACCGTCGGTTGCCGATGGATTGGCCATCATGGCACAGGGCTATTTTCTGCTCGGTCTGAATGATCTAGCGCTCGATAGTGTCGCCGTGCTGCGTGCTAACTTCCCCGATCACCCGACGCTCGACGAGAATGGTAACTTCGATACGGTCTATGACCTGGATGGCCTTGATCAGTCTTGGGTGAATAAGATCTCGCTGGGTCTGTTCGACCCACCCGAACCCCCTCAGTTCAACTACCGGCCCACGCGCTAGCTAGCGCGCCCGCCAAGCCCAGGTGATGGGATAACGGCGGTCGCGACCGAAACCTCGCTGGGTGATACGCACGCCCACGGGTGACTGTCGTCGCTTATATTCATTCAAATCGATGAGGCGAACCACTCGAGTAACGGCCTCTGGGTCAAACCCCATGGCAACCATGTCTTCTGGCGTGGCATCGCGCTCGACATACGCCTCAACGATGGCGTCAAGCAGGTCGTAATCGGGCAAGCTATCTTGATCCGTTTGGCCAGGCGCCAGTTCCGCCGAGGGTGGGCGTGTGATAACTCGCTCCGGGATAACGGGGCTGATGCTATTTCGGTAGCGGGCTAACGCATATACCAAGCCCTTTGGACAGTCCTTTAGCACGTCGAAACCACCGGCCATATCACCATAGAGTGTCGAGTATCCCACCGCTAGCTCGCTTTTATTGCCAGTGGTGAGCACCAACAGGTTCTTCTTATTGGATATCGCCATAAGAACAACGCCGCGGCAGCGTGCCTGTAAATTCTGCTCGGTGATGTCGGGCTCTAAACCCGCAAACTCGTTCGATAACGCCTCAGCAAAGCTCTCAAACATAGGCTCTATCGAGATCACTCGATAGGCAACTCCCAATGCAACGGCCTCTGCCTCTGCATCCTCGATCGATATCGATGCGGTGTAGCGAAATGGCATCATGACCGCGTGCACTCGCTCAGCGCCCAGCGCCTCCACCGCTACGGCTAGCGTTACGGCAGAATCGATACCGCCGGATAAGCCTAAAACCACACCAGGGAAGCCATTTTTATTAACGTAGTCACGCACACCCAACACCAACGCCTGCCATACCGAGGCAATATCATCGAGCTCGGGTACCTGATCAGCAGGCGTTGCAATGACAGCCGCAGCGGTTCGATCGAACTCCGCCCAGTAGCAGCCCTCTTCAAATTCGGGCGCGCGCTGGGTAAGCGAACCGCTGGCATCGATGACGAAGGAGCCTCCATCGAAAACTAATTCGTCTTGACCCCCAACTTGGTTGACATAGACCACGGGAAAACCATTACTTCGAGCACGCTCGGCAACAAGGTCTAGACGCTCTCGGCGTTTGCCACGATGGAAAGGTGACGCGTTAAGGTTAATCAACAATTCAGCACCCGCAGCCGCCGCTTTTGCTGCTGGCTCTGGATTCCAAATATCCTCACACAATGTCAATCCTACGGCGATGCCATCGATATCGATAACACAGGGTGCTGTGCCCGCCGTGAAGTAGCGCAGCTCATCAAAAACTTGGTAGTTCGGCAAGAACTGCTTGTGATACTCGGCAACCAGCCGACCGTCATGAATGACACCCGCCGCGTTAAACAATCCTGCAGGCGTTGAGCGCGGATAGCCCAACACGACCCAAAGCTCTTGGGGTAGCTCATCACACAAAAAAGCTAGTGCTGCATCGGCCTGAGCACCAATATTTGGGCGCAGTAGTAGGTCCTCAGGTGGATAACCGCACAGGGTTAACTCCGGAAAAACCACCACCGCGCGCGAATCTTCCAGCGCTGCAGTGCGACACACATCGATGACTCGCTGTGTATTACCTGTCCAGTCGCCCACAAATGTGTTGATCTGCGCCATGCATACTTTCATTTGGTGATATCCGTCGGTAACCGCAATCGAAACAGGAAGCGAAGTGTAACCACCGAAGCGCCCGCTGTAACCGCTGTGTGTATTCCTGCCCTAGTTTGAGCATCTGAATGTCTGGTATCTCCCCTACAGTATCAGCCCTGCTATGCTCCGGCCCATGACGTCAAACAACCAACAATCCAGCAGCGGCCCCGCGTTACAACTTATAGGCGTGAACCGCGGATCGTTGCCCAGCACCCATACACGCTCGTTCATCGTCTACAACGGCTACCGAGTACTGTTGGGTGCGGGCCTTCTGATGCTCATGGTGGTCCCTGCAACCGCCAAACTCATGGTGAGTTTTGATCGGCCGTTATTGTTGTCGGGTATTGGCATTCTGTTGACGTCAGCACTTGTACTGATTGGGCCATTGGGTAAAGCACTGCAACAATCAGAGACCGGTTATTTCGGGCTATTACTACTCGACATACTAACCATTACCCTATTTGCCAGTGCCAGCGGCGGTATTCTCGGTGGCTTCTCGGCGCTCTATCTCATTACAGTCGCCGCCGCTGCGGTATTGTTTCAAACACGCATACTAGCGACATTGGTTGCCGCCATTGCCGTGTTGGCATTACTGGTTGATACGTTTTGGTTGGTCACCCGCGGCGACGCCGACATCGGCATGATGCTACCGGCTGGCATTCTCGGCAGTCTTTTCTTTGCAGTGTCGTTACTGGTGCAGGTAATGGCGAGTCGCCTGAGCATGGCCGAGGCAGAGCGACGCTCGGCTGAAAGCCAGGTTGCCGCGTTACAACAACTCAATGAGCAAATCATCTTGCGTATGGAAACGGGCATCTTGCTGGCGCAAGATACGGGCCAATGCCGTCCGATCAACGCCGCTGCTAGACGCCTGCTCAATCTCCACGAGGATCAACTGACGACCTTTTCAGCCATTTCCAGCGAACTCGACGAACAGTTCAGCGCGTGGCTTCAGAACCGGCGAGTACGACCTGAACCGTTTCGCGCAGAAACCGACGGCCCCTCCTTGGTCGCTAATTTTGCCTCTCTCGATTCGGCAGTGGCCTCCGATAAGTTAGTGTTTATCGACGACTACACACCTGTGACTCAATTTGCCCAGTCACTGAAATTAAACTCTCTGAGCAAACTCACGGCCAGCATTGCCCATGAAATACGTAATCCTTTGGCCGCCATTAGCCATGCGGCACAGCTGTTGTCGGAAAGCCCGACAGTGGACGCCGCAGACGCCGTGCTATGCGACATTTTGGTCAACAATAGCGCTAGGGTCAGCGATATCATCCAAAATGTAATGGACGTGTCACGTCGAGAGCCACCTCGCCAAACCCTGCTGACGTTGGCGACTTGGCTAGCAAAGTTCCAGGAAAGCTACAGCGAGCAACGCACAGAGCCCTCTAATCTAACATTTGCGCCCTGTGACTCGTCATTGACCCTCCAGTTTGACCCCAAACATCTAGAACGGATCATGGCCAACTTAATCGACAATGGTCTGCGGCATTCCCACAATGATATGGGATGCGCCTCAGTAAAGGTGGAGGTTGAGCCCGATGAAATTGGCGGCCAACTACACATTGATATTATTGATGACGGACTCGGTATTCCCGATAACCTTGTGCCGCGCTTGTTCGAACCTTTTTTCACGACCTCTCAAGATGGCAGTGGTCTGGGTTTGTATTTGTGTAAAGAGTTGTGCGAACTCAATGGGGCCGAATTGGGATATCGCCGAACAGCTGCGGGTAAAAGCAGTTTTAGAGTGAGTGTTAAAATGGAGCACAGCTAACACCATGACCCAGCAAACCGTACTGCTCGTTGATGATGAGCCAGACATTCTTCAACTGCTTGAAATTACTCTCGCTCGAATGAATCTACAGACTCGGCGTGCAGAGACATTAGCACAAGCTCACCACGTGCTCAGCGAGTCGTCAGTTGACCTTTGTTTGACCGATATGCGTCTTCCCGATGGCAACGGTTTAAGCCTCATTGAATATATCCAAGACCATTACCCACACATACCGGTCGCTATGATCACCGCGCACGGCAGTGTCGAGACAGCCATTGAGGCTCTCAAACTGGGAGCCTTCGATTTTGTCAGCAAACCGCTAGCACTCGACAAGCTAAGGGGCTTGGTCAGCCACGCACTACGCCTTCAAACGCCCACCGCAACTCCCGCACACGATGAGCTACTGGGAACAACAGAGCCCATGTGTCGCCTGCGGGAACAAGTGGAAAAGGTAGCGCGCAGCCAAGCACCGGTACACATTTATGGCGAGTCCGGCGTCGGCAAAGAAGTTGTGGCGAAACAAATCCATCGGTTGAGCTCACGGGCACAAAAACCCTTTATAGCGGTCAACTGTGGGGCGATACCGCCCGAGCTTGTTGAAAGTGAGCTGTTCGGTCACGTGAAGGGCGCATTTACGGGTGCCTCGGGCGACAAGCCCGGTCTGTTTCAAGCCGCATCGGGTGGCACGTTATTACTCGACGAGATCGCAGATCTTCCTCTGAACGTTCAAGTTCGTCTGTTGCGGGCAGTTCAAGAGAAAGCCGTGCGACCTGTGGGCGCAGACAAAGAGATCGCGACCGACGTGCGGCTACTCAGTGCCACCCACAAAAATCTTGCCGATGAGGTTGCCCAAGGTCGTTTCCGCGATGATCTTTACTATCGACTTCATGTCATCGCTATTGAGGTGCCACCACTCCGTGCCCGGCGCGGCGATATTCCCCTTTTAGCCAACCATCTTTTGAAACAACTGACAGATAATCAGTCGCAATCACAGAAAACCTTGTCAGCGCAGGCCCTAGAGCGGCTGTGTGACTACGATTTTCCGGGTAATGTCCGCGAACTCGAAAACATTCTAGCCCGCGCCAATGCGCTCGCCGACCACACTGAATTACAAGCAGGAGATTTAAGCATTGGCGACTTCATGCAATCGGCGTCATCAGCGGCGTCTGTTGATGCAACCTCAACCGCAAAGCCCGAGGACAACCACTCGCAACTCAATGCCGTTAATGGTGATTTGGAAGGTTATTTAGAAACGATCGAACGTCAAATACTTGCAGAGGCACTGTTACAGCATCGTTGGAATAAGACAGCCACAGCCGCCGCTCTGGGTATTAGCTTCCGCAGCTTACGCTACCGCTTGAAAAAGCTTGGATTAGAAGACGCATAAGCACCGTTAAACGCCACTCAAGCAGTGACCAATACCACGCTCCAGCCGCGGGCGGCCGACGCTATTGAGCACCACAGCCCAGGGTTCCCCCCCACTCACACAAACAATCCACGTTAAATTGCGATTACCAATGCCCCGTGCATCCCATGTGACTGTTTGAGAGGCGCGATGGCTACCTGCACGATTCCCAATGCGAACCCCTTCAGCTACTCCATAATGTCTTATCAGATCGCCACCAGCCTGATAGACCCCAAAACCCAAGTCGTAATAATCTGAGCCCGCTGTCAGATCTGGGCGCAATACAACCGATGTAGCACGTCGAATAGCGCTTGCTCGGGCCAACATCGCGGCGGACATCAATGCTTGTGCTGTGGCCTGGGCGCGTGTTGAAGATGTTTGACTGTGAAACGACGGCACCGCCAGTGCGCTAAGGAGTGCGAGTAGTGCAAGACAAAGCAGCAACTCCAAAAGCGTGAATCCAGCCAGAATATCTGGCCTTAAACGCGGTATTCGATGGCGGTGAGCTAGCACTTTGAGGCTCGTTTCCCATGGGCCTGCCAGGATGTGGGAGTGATGTTAAAAACGCCACTGCACCGCCATCCAATGACTGACTATGGACTTACTACGCCGGAACTCGAGTATTCGTGATTAACGACCTGACTGAGTTCCGTTAAATATTCGTAGCAGGTATTCGCAGTGCCTTGGGCAAGGAGAATGTGATGTTTTCAGGCTGGCTCTCAATGGCGCGTAACTCGCCGGCCCCCATCGATTGCAATGCGGATACAACACCCTGCACCAGTGATTCGGGTGCAGATGCACCCGCAGTCACACCAATAATATCTGCATCGCGGAACCAGGCGGCTTGCAACATACTCGCGTCGTCGAGCAGATAAGACCGTGCACCACAGCGCTCAGCGAGCTCACGCAACCGATTAGAATTTGAGCTGTTCGGAGAACCAATAACCAACACCACATCAGCTTGTTCAGCCAATAGCTTTACCGCGTCTTGTCGATTCTGCGTTGCGTAGCAGATATCGTCTTTACGCGGCCCTTCGATATTGGGGAAACGCGCCCGCAGTGCGTCGATAACCCGCGCGGTGTCGTCAACCGACAAGGTTGTTTGAGTCACATAGGCGAGGTTATTGGGGTCTTTGACCTCTAGCGTTGCCGCTTGCTGTTCGTCTTCTACCAAGTAGATACGCCCACCCGCAGCGCCATCATACTGCCCCATGGTGCCCTCAACCTCTGGGTGGCCTGCGTGACCAATAAGCACGCATTCACGGCCTGCGGCACTGAACGCGGCCACTTCCACATGCACCTTTGTCACCAGCGGACAGGTGGCATCAAACACCCGCAAGCCGCGTCCTTTGGCCTCGTCTTGCACCGCCTTGGAAACACCGTGCGCGCTGAAAATAACCAAAGCATCGTTAGGAACTTCTTCAAGTTCATCGACAAAAATGGCACCTCGGTTGCGCAAATCCTCAACCACAAAGCGGTTGTGCACAACCTCGTGACGCACATAAACAGGGCGCCCAAATACCTCGAGTGCACGATTCACAATATCGATAGCTCGATCGACACCCGCACAAAAACCCCGGGGATTAGCAAGAACGATATCCATAAAATTCTCTCCAGCACCGATGAGGGGCTACCGGGTTATCCTAGTGTAATTCCGCCGCCTCGACCTGATGAATCTGAACACGGAATGTAATCACCCTACCCGCAAGAGGATGATTGAAATCGATATGCACTTCAGTTTCATCAAAGTAAGCGATGACACCCGGCAGTTCGCCGCCTGCAGCATCTGCAAAGTTAAAAACCATGCCCTTTTCAAGCGTAATGTCATCGTCGAACTGATCGCGCTTAACGACTTGTATGTTGTTGTCGTTAGGCTGTCCAAACCCATTCTCAGGGCTAATTTGAAATTCGCCTGAATCGCCCGGTAACAGGCCGAACAACGCACGCTCGAAACCGGGTAGCAGCGATCCATCACCGACAACAAACGTTGCCGGTGACTTATCAAAATTAGTATCAATCTCAGAGCCGTCTTCCAGATACAAACCAAAATTGAGGGTCACTCGGGTATTTTCACTGACGCATAGATCGGTCATGAGGGGGTCTCCGACGTTTCGCTGGCATGGTGATTGTTGCTGTTGAACAAGCTGTCTAAAACGATAATGACAGCGCCAACACTGATGGCCGAATCGGCAATATTAAACGCAGGCCAATACCACTGGTCATAGTGTAACGATATGAAATCAACTACATAACCGTGGTTTATTCGATCAAGCAAATTACCCAAACCACCGCCCAAGATTCCTCCGAGCGCCAAACCCAACCAGCGTCGGTCAGCGTGCAAGCGAGATAGCCACACAACCATAACGCCGCTTACCAGCAATGCAACAACAACGAAAAACCAACGCTGCCAACCGCCAGCATCAGCAAGAAAACTGAACGCGGCCCCGGTGTTGTGGGCCAGCATTAAGTCAAACCATGCCGTAACTTCAACGGGAACACGATATGTCAAATGCGCTGTGGCCAGCGCTTTGGTGTACTGGTCAAGACCAAGCACCACGAGTGCAATAGCGTAACCCAGCAGTGCCCGCTGCGAAGAAAACCCTGGTTTAGGCATAACAGCGCTGTTCCCCCGGCCCAGTTACATTCGTGACACAACGACCGCAGAGGGTTGGGTGCTCGGGATGGTTTCCGACATCGTCGCAGCGGTGCCAGCAACGCTCGCATTTATCGTCTTCAGCAATATCCACGCGCACCTTGAGACCTTCGATATCACAGCTCTCAGCGTCGCTTGGAGCGTTGGCAAAGGGCTCAACAGCTGCACCTGAAGTGATAAGGACAAAGCGAAGTTCATCGCCCAAGGCCGACAGCTGGCGACCTAGGACGTCATCGGCATAGAGTGTTACGGATGTATCGAGGGCGCCCTTCACCGCACCGGTTGCGCGCTTGCGCTCTAGGCATTTGTTTACCCCTTGGCGAACCTGCAACATGTTGTTCCAGAAGGAATCGCCCATATCAGCGTCAACATTGAGGTTGGGCAAGTCCCGATACCATTCAGTGAGGAAAACCGAATCGGTACGCTCACCCGGCATATTTTCCCAAATTTCTTCAGCGGTAAAACTGAGTACGGGCGCAATCCAACGGCATAAGGCCTCAGCTAGGTGCCACAAGGCTGTTTGTGCTGATCGTCGCGGATGGGACTCTGTCGGCGTGGTGTACTGACGATCTTTGATAATGTCTAAATAAAAGCCACCAAGCTCGCCGCCACAGAAATTGTGCACCTTGTGGAATATCTGATGGAACTGGTAATCCTCGTAAGCAGCAAGTAACTCTTCTTGCAGCGTATTCGCCCGACTACAAATCCAGCGATCGAGGGGCAATAATTTGTCGTCGGGTACACGGTGCAAGCTGGGCTCGAAGCCAGCCAAATTAGCCAGTAAAAACCGAGCGGTATTTCGAATTCGACGATAGGCATCACCTGTACGTTTGAAAATTTCGTCGGATGCGGCTATTTCATTGCGATAATCCGCAGCCGATACCCATAGCCTCAATACATCGGCACCTAGATCGTTCATTGCCTTTTTCGCAGGGATAATATTGCCGATCGATTTCGACATTTTTCGCCCTTCACCGTCTACAGTGAAACCGTGAGTCAACACCGCGCGATAAGGTGCGCTGGCGAAAGCACCAATGCCGGTCAGTAGCGACGACTGGAACCAGCCACGATGCTGATCGGATCCTTCAAGGTACAAGTCAGCAGGTGAGCTTAACTCGTCTCTAGCGCGCAGTACGCAGGCGTGGGTAACACCTGAGTCAAACCATACATCTAAGGTGTCGGTTACCTTGTCATAACTGGCAGCGTCTTCACCCAATAATGCTTCAGGCTCCAGATCAAACCACGCGTCAATGCCTGCCGCCTCAATACGTTGTGCCACCTGCTCAATGATTTGGGAGGTGTCAGGGTGCAATTCACCGCTGGTCTTGTGTACAAACAAGGGGATGGGAACACCCCAAGTCCGTTGCCGAGAAATGCACCAATCTGGCCGCTGCTCAAGCATGCTATCGATACGCGCACGTCCCCAATCGGGTACCCACTGCACCGTATCAACGGCTGCTTTCGCCGAATCGAGCAACCCATTTTGACTCATGCTGATAAACCACTGGGGTGTGGCGCGAAAAATGATGGGTGTTTTATGACGCCAGCAATGGGGATAGCTATGTTCATAAGGACGATGGCAAAGCAGAAGGCCACGCTGCTCGAGCGCTGCAATAATATCGTCGTTGGCTTTGAAAATGTGCTGCCCTGCGAACACGGGTGTGTCGGGCAAATACACACCGTTAGCTCCTACGGGGTTAAAGACTTCTAGTTTGTAATGCTTGCCAACCTCGAAATCCTCAAGACCATGTGCCGGTGCCGTGTGGACACAGCCGGTACCTGCATCGGTGGTCACGTGATCACCAACAATGACCGGCACCGTCAAATCAGCGAACGGGTGTTGCAGGCTCATACCTTCAAGAGCGGCGCCGTCACAGTGGCCTAAAATTTGAGCGCCTTCGTACCCATAACGCGCGACACAGCTCTCCACCAAATCGTCCGCAATGACCACGGCCCTATCGCCAATCTTAACCAAGGCGTAGCGTAAAGCAGGCGCAACACTCACCGCTCGGTTGGCGGCCAGGGTCCATGGGGTGGTCGTCCAAATAGCCACCGAGATCGGCCCAGACCATTCGCTAGCGAAAGCGGCGCGCATCGCCGCCGGGTCAATGGCGGTAAACGCAACATCAATCGCAGACGAGACTTTATTCTTGTATTCGACCTCGGCTTCTGCGAGAGCAGAGCCACAATCGAGACACCAATGTACCGGTTTGAAGCCTTTATGGAGGTGACCGTTGTCAATAATTTGACCGAGGGTTCGGACAATATTTGCCTCGAACGGGAAGTCCATTGTTAAGTACGGATTCTCCCAGTCGCCCAGCACCCCCATGCGCACAAAGTCTTCGCGCTGCTGATGGACTTGCGACGCGGCATAGTCGCGGCACTTTTGACGAAATTCTGCCGCGCTTACCTTGTGGCCTGGCTTGCCGACTTTCTTCTCTACGTTCAGCTCAATGGGGAGGCCATGGCAGTCCCAGCCGGGCACGTAGGGTGCATCAAAGCCCGACAACGTGCGGGATTTGATAATGATGTCTTTGAGAATTTTGTTAACCGCGTGGCCCACATGCAAGTCACCGTTGGCGTAGGGGGGGCCGTCGTGGAGTATAAATTTCGGGCGACCGGCGGCGCGTTTGCGCATCTGACCATACAAATCCATCTCGGCCCATTGCGCTATGCGCTTGGGCTCTCGCTGGGCCAGGTTCGCTTTCATGGGAAACGCTGTATTGGGCAGGTTAAGGGTATCTTTGTAATCACTCATCCGGTTATCACTTCGCGCAGTTGAGCCGCCCTAATAGCTGGCTCGTTGATTCAATCATTAGCATTCGCAGAAGCTGTCAACAGCACGGCTTGCGCCGCCGCAACATCTTTAGCAATAGCACTCTTCAGGGCATCGAGGGATGGAAAACGCTGCTCGTCTCGCAACTTTTTCACAAAACGTACCGTTAAGCGCTCACCATACAATTGGGGGTTCATCGTCAGTAAATGCACTTCCAAATTGGCTGCTAAGCCCTCTTCGACCGTAGGCCGCACCCCAACATTGGCCACGCCTGGCGCCGCCTCAAAACCCGGACCATCGACTTCAACCGCATACACGCCACTTAAAGGGCTGCGAATGCGTGCAATGGCCATGTTAGCAGTGGGCGTACCAAGTTCACGCCCCAGTTGGCGTCCATAACCGACCCGCCCCGTCATAGTAAATGGTCGGCCCAGTAGATGTTCCGCCAATGAAAAATTGCCCTCTGCCAACACCGCACGCAACCGCGTACTGCTGACACGCTCACCGTCGAGGCTGAAAGTTTCCGTCCGCTGTACTTCATAGCCATGACGATCAGCCAGCAGTCGGATGTAATCGAAGTCACCCTCCCGCGAATTGCCAAACCTGAAATCGTCACCCAGCGCTATGTAGCGAGCGCCCAGGCCATCAACAAACACCCGCTGTACAAAATCGTTGGCACTTGCCGTACGCATATCTTCATCAAAAGATAAGACTAACAGCCTATCAATACCCGTAGCCGCAATAGCCTGTACGCGTTCTCGGAAATTGGTAATGCGTGGCGGGGCCTCCAATGGCCGCAGGTACTCTCGGGGCAGTGGCTCGAACACAATGACAGTGGTAGGTAAATTCAACTCGCGGGCACGTCTTTGAAGGTGAGCGAGCACCGCCTGATGACCTCGATGGATACCATCGAACGCTCCCACAGTGAGCGCGCAGCCACGGTGTCTGGGTCGCAAATTGTGCAAGCCGCGGATGAGTTCCATATCGCTGGGGGCTGGCCTAAGTGAAAACGCCAAAGTATATAGAAAACCCTGTGCCGTCGCCCCGTTTCGCATAGGATAAACAGCAATAACAGACAAATGCGCTGTTATGCGTGGTTGGCTTGCTCGTTCGGACCACGCAAATGGTGGAGCCGTAACCCAAGTAACACCAATACCAGGCCGTAACCAAGAGCGCCCACAAGCACTAGGGCAGCCATTGTCAGCGCGCGTACGACCACGCCCTGCACCTGCCACCAAGCCAAATCAGGGTTTAGTGCGAGCAAAACCGTAACCATAACGACCACAGCCGGTAGCAATTGTCGGCCCAGGAACGTTATTGGCAGTGCCTGTTGCAACACCGACGCTTTGCGTAGCCCTCTGTATAAAAGTCCTGCGTTGAGCCATGCGGATGCTGCTGTTGCCAATGCCAAGCCAGCGTGACCAGTGTTAAACGTCCACAACAGCGGAAAAATGAACAGCGGGTTCAAGATCATGTTGCTCACCATGGCAATGATGCCAATGCGCACCGGCGTGCGAGTGTCCTGCCGCGCATAAAAACCCGGTGCCAGAACTTTAATAAGCATGAATGCTGTAAGACCCAGCGCATAAGCTCTTAACGAATAAGCCGCCATACGCACATCGGTTGGCGAAAATTCACCGTAACCGAACAATGTGGTGAGAATAGGCTCAGCCAGACACAAAAGTGCCGCCGTCGCTGGCAAGGCTATCAACAACACCATTTCCATACCCCACTGCAAAGTAGCGGAAAAGCGCTGACCAGCGCCATCTAGCTGGCTTTGAACCATCGACAGAGAAGGAAGAATGACGGTGGCAATGGCGATAGCGAATACACCTAGCGGCAACTCGATTAGACGGTCTGCGTAGTAAAGCCATGAAACGCTGCCGGCAGGCAGCAATGACGCCAGCACAGTGTCAAGCAGCAAATTAATTTGGCTGACCGAGACACCAAAGAGAGCAGGTACCATCAGTCCCATAATTCGACGCACACCAGGGTGGTCCAATTGCCATCGGGGATAGGGTGTTAGGGCTAGACCATAGAGAGCTGGCAGCTGAAACAATAACTGCATGCAGCCCGCCACCAAGACACCAATTGCGAGTGCATAGACTGGTTCTTCCATTTGCGGTGCCAGCCAAAGACCGGCGCCGATGAGACTAAGATTCAGCAGTACCGGAGTTAAAGCGGGCACTGCAAAACGCCCATAGCTATTGAGGATGCTACCCGCGAATCCAGTGAGGGAAATGAGCAGAAGGTAAGGGAAAGTCCAGCGGATTAATTCAGCCGTTAGCGCAAGCTTTTCGGGATCGCGCGCAAAACCGGGTGCAAATACCATCGCCACCAGCGGCGCCGCCAAAACCGCAAAGGCAGTCACCGCAAGCAACGTACCACCCAATACCCCGGCCACACGATCGACCAGCGCTTTAACCGCCTCGTACCCGCCCTGTTCACGGGTCTCAGCGAGAACAGGCACAAAGGCCTGAGCGAAGGCACCTTCGGCAAACAATCGTCTGAGAAAGTTAGGAATCTTAAACGCCACAAAAAAGGCGTCAGCATTACTGCTGGCACCAACCAAATTCGCGAGCACGACGTCCCTAACCAGACCTAATACCCGTGAGGCCATAGTGGCCAAACTCACCACAGCACTCGAACGCAGTAACCCCCGCTGCTGCGACTTTGGTTCCGCTTTGGTGGAGGAGGTAGTCAGCGCAACCACTCCTTTCGAAGGGCATCACCGTGTCTGGCCAGCCACTGCAAAGCAATGAGCGTATGGCCGTTGTTGATAAGATTAGCGTCGAGCATGTCGACAGCCTGGGCTCGCGGGATAGCATGTACTAGCAGGTCCTCCTGCTCTTCATCCAAACCGTGCACCTCGCCAATACCCGCGGATACTACACGACCCACAAAGGCTCGAATTTGCTCTGAGCAAGCGCCTGCGCTTGGATAGAATGTGGCAATAGGGTGCAGTTTATCGATGGTGCAGCCCGCCTCCTCCCAGCACTCCCGGTGCGCTACTTCTTCGTCCAGTTCACCGGATTCAACAATACCTGCCACTAGCTCGAGCATCCACGGTGTATTGTCCGCGCGAATGGCACCCACGCGAAATTGCTCTACTAAAATCAGCACATCAGCGACGGGGTCCCAGGGTAACACCGCCACTGCATCTCCCCGTTGAAATAACTCTCGGGTAAAAGGCTCACTCCAACCCCCGGCAAATAAACGATGCCTGAGAGTGACCCTCTCCAAGCGAAAATACCCCTGAAAGGCCACCTCTCGGCCAAGTTGTTCCATATCACTTGCCGAGAATTGCGTTACGAAACCCTTTTCACTCGCCATGCATGTGCCTCGAATATGTGGTTCCCACGTTACATCCTGACAAACGGGCTCTCAGAATCGTCGTTCAGTAAACCAATTAACTGGCCGTGCATGGGCGTCAACTTTGTCGGCAACATCGAGAATTAACGCAAACAACGCCATTCGGACCAAAACACCATTATCACTCTGGCGGAAAATCGCCAAATTGGGATTGTCGTTGAGATCGACGTCCAGTTCACGAGCCCCCTCTCTGGAATCCCGTGGTAGAGGATGCATGATGACGGTGTTGGGTTCACAGCGCGCTGTATAAATTTGCTGATCAAGCCGGAACCGTCCGCGGTAAACATCAGCTTCTTCGGCGCTGGCAAAACGCTCCTCTTGTAAACGCGTCGAGTAGACAATATCGACGCCTGAAATGCCGGCTTCTAAATGCTCGGTCTCGACGACACGATGGCCTGCCATGCGCGCAGATTCAACAATATCTGCGGGCATAGCCAGCTCTGGCGGTGATACCAAACTAATCTGAATACCGGGGTAAAGTTGTAATAGGCGCGCCAACGAGTGCACCGTGCGTCCAAACCTCAAATCGCCGACCATGGCTATACGCAAGTCATCGAGTTCTCTGCCCCGGGAGGCCAGCTCACTGCGAATAGTGTAAAGATCTAATAGCGCCTGGGTTGGATGCTCGTTCGCGCCATCGCCGCCATTGATTACTGGCACGCGACTGCCTTGCGCAAATTCGGCGACGGAACCCGGTTCGGGATGACGCATGGCAATTACATCTGAATAACCGCTGAGCACCCTGGCGGTATCATACAGCGACTCACCTTTCGCGATGGCTGTGGTCTCAAAGCCCGTGGTCTCACGCACTTCCCCCCCCAGTAAATTGAAGGCACTGCCAAAGCTAATCCGTGTTCGAGTGGAGGGCTCGAAGAACATAGAGCCCAGAATCGCGCCATCTAAAACCCTCGTAATCTTTTCTCTGTGGGCGTAAGGACGCATGGTATCGGCCACCGCGAATACCCGATCGACGTCTTGGCGCTGGAACTGCGCAATGCTAAGAACATGACTGCCTGGAAAATGCACGTTTATACCGCCAAAAAAAACCAATGTGGATGGTGGCAACCATACCGCAGCCGCCAGCTAAGAGTGTAACGCCGTTGCAGGTGAAGCAACCAATACAACGCTAGCAATCATCATGAGACCAAGTTATCCCGAGCTCGCGACAGCGCCTACGCACATAATCTGCCAGGTCATGTAGCGCTGCTCGCTGCCGGTCAGTTAAATCAGGCCGCGCCAGCTCCAGTGCCAAATCGTCAGAAAAGCTCGATAGCGGGTAAGGCCCAGCAGCCAACTGGCATCGACAATGCTCTTGCCATTGAGCCCACTCTGCCTCGGTCAAACAGCGAGGGACATTACGTGCTCTATAACGAAAGAGAAGCTCCGGCAATCGGCTATCCTTGAATCGCCAATGGTCACCGGCCAACGCCGCATCGTCGGCATCACGAATCGCGGGAAATTGATCACGATCATGGGCGCCAATAAAGCCCTCGTAAAGCATCGTATCGACATCAGTCCGAGGCGGAAAAGTACGCTGCTGATAGACTGCCTGTAGCCTCTGGGTAAATCCTCGTGAATCGACATCTCGGGCAGCACGTAGCACCTTTAAATGCGCACGCAAGCTATCGCCATCGAGCCCCAACCGCTCCGCGGGTTCGCCGCTCAGCCAAGCCATGGGAAGTAGCGCTGGGGCTCGATTGAGTTTCACGCTAAGGAGTGGCGGCCGCTCAGTGCCACTCGGCAGTTCTGAACGAGGGGTAAACAGTAACGACGCGATCACATCGCTGGGGACATCAAGAAAGTCTGGCTTGGCGGACAGATCGGCACAAATAATCTCATTGCGACTGCGGGGGTGAACAGCCAAGGGCACAACCACCGCCAAGTTATGCCGTTGCGCACCCCAAATACCTGAGACATGAATCATAGGCCTCATAAGAGCAGGATCGAGTAATGGTGCCAATGCAGATGTCGAGCGCACCGCATACAGTGCGCTAAACAAAGCAGGCTGTGCGGTCTTTAGGCACCGCGCCAAAGCGACGGTTGCCAATACATCCGAGAGTGCGTCGTGGGCATCGCCGTGTTCAATACCATTGGCTGCGGTCAAGTGCTCTAGTCGAAAACTAATGGCGCCATCGTCGCGCTTGGGCCAAACGACCCCCTCCGGCCTGAGAGCTGCCTGAGCGCGAACGACATCAATGAGGTCCCATCGGGACCGACCTTCATGACGCTCTCGCGCATACGGGTCAAAAAAGTTTCGATAAAGCGCGAAACGGGTAATCTCATCGTCAAAGCGAATGCTGTTGTAGCCAACACCACAGGTCCCGGGTACAGCAAGCTCCCGGTGCACCTGAGCTATAAATTCACGCTCGGGTAGGCCCTGCGCCGATGCTGTGGAGAGCTTAATAACGGTGACGCGGATGGCACCGGGGTGTGGAAGGTAATCGGGCGTTGGCGCAGCAAACTGCACCAACGGCTCACCGATGATATTAAGGTCCGTATCCGTCCTAACCCCCGCAAATTGCAGGGGTCTATCCACCGACGGATCGGCACCTGAGGTTTCGTAATCGTGCCAGTAAAATGAGTCAGATGAGCTCAATCGCCTGCTCTTCTATACGTTGCTGCCAAACCTTGGGCCCGGTGATGTGTACCGACTCACCGCGACTATCAACAGCCACACTGACGGGCATATCCTTCACCGTAAACGCATAGATAGCCTCCATGCCTAGATCCTCAAAAGCCACCACTTTGGCATCGGTAATCGCTTTGGAGACCAAATATGCTGCGCCCCCAACAGCCATGAGGTAAACCGCTTCATGCTTGCGTATCGCCTCAATGGCAACTGGACCACGCTCGGCTTTGCCGATCATTCCAATGAGGCCCGTTTGCTCGAGGATAGCGTCGGTAAATTTATCCATCCGCGTCGAAGTAGTAGGACCGGCTGGACCCACCACCTCGTCGCCAACCGGGTCAACCGGTCCCACGTAGTAGATAAACTTACCCCGCAGATCAACCGGCAACGGCTCGCCCTGTTGCAGCATCTGGGTCATGCGTTTATGGGCAGCATCACGACCCGTGTACATGGTGCCTGACAACAGCAGAGTCTCACCCGGTTGCCATGTGGCGACGGCCGCTGCATCGACCTCGTCAAGGTTGACTCGCCGAACCGAATCACCCGGCTCCCAGCTCACATCGGGCCATTGGTCGATATCGGGCGGGGTCTGTAGTGCGGGACCATTCCCTGTCAAGGTGAAATGGGCATGGCGGGTAGCCGCACAGTTAGGAATCATAGCCACTGGCAGCGAGGCAGCATGAGTCGGATAGTCCTTGATTTTGACATCGAGAACCGTGGTCAAACCGCCCAAGCCTTGAGCACCAATACCGAGTTTATTGACCGCTTCCATAATTTCCAATCGTAACTCTTCGATGCGATTACTGGGTCCACGCTGGCGGAGCTCCTGGATATCGATAGGGTCCATTAGCGATTCTTTCGCCAACACCGCCGCCTTTTCGGCGGTACCACCAATGCCAATACCGAGCATACCCGGTGGGCACCAACCTGCGCCCATGGTGGGTACTGTTTTAACCACCCAATCGACAATGCTGTCAGACGGATTGAGCATCGCCAATTTAGACTTATTCTCAGAGCCGCCGCCCTTCGCCGCCACACGCACATCAACCGTATTGCCAGGTACCAAGCGGGTATGGATAACAGCTGGCGTATTGTCACGTGTATTTTGACGCTTGCCTGCAGGGTCATTAAGGATGGAAGCACGCAACTTATTGTCGGGATGGTTGTACGCGCGACGAACACCTTCATTAATCATGTCATCGAGGGACAGCTCAGCATCCCAACGGACCTCCATACCCACCTCAATAAAGACCGTGACAATACCCGTGTCTTGACAAATTGGACGGTGGCCGGTCGCGCACATACGGCTATTGATCAAAATCTGGGCCATAGCGTCTTTAGCCGCTGGGTTTTGCTCCATAGCCCAAGCCTTGTGGACTGCCTGAACGAAATCGAGGGGGTGATAGTAGGAAATGAACTGCAGTGCATCTGCAACGCTGTCGATGAGATCCTGCTGCTGTATGACGGTCATAACGGTTCCTTACTCACTAATAATGACGTCCCTGACGTCGACGGATTGCACACAGATGAGGCGCATCTGTTGTCTGACTTCAGCCGGCCGGTGCTGTCTGCGCGCCCCCGACGTTGGTTTGGTTCTGGCGCAGAGCATTTTGCAGCTGATTAATGCTGTTGTTGACCTGTCGGCGGAAGGCATTAATAGATTCAATCCACTCTTCATTGGCGGCAATTCGCTTAGCGAGTGCAGCGCGCTCCAAGTTAGATTTGTTCACCGAGTCTGACAGTCGCTCAAGGTGGGTTTGCGTTGCACGTGCCGTCGATCCCAAGCGCTCAAGATCACCGGCAACCTGGGTCAAAGCGCGCACATCTTGTTGCAGTTTAGCGATAGCGTCAGTAGCTGCCGCCAGGCTTTTTGCTTCCGCGCTGGCATTGGTATCGAGCTTATTAAGGCTGGACAGCGTGCTTTCGGAGCTGGCCTCGAGTTTATCGAGACGTGTATCCATTTCCCGACGACGCTGCTCTAATCGGCGGGTCTCCTTGTCAACCACGTTCAGTTGAGCACCCAAGGCTGCAGCGGATTTTTCAACGCTCTCATCGGTGTCGGACAATAGCGCCTCAAGGTCTTGCACCCGAGCACCTAAGTCCTTGGCTTGTGCCGCCGCAAGGTCGTAGGCCTGTTGCAACTGCCATGCCCAAGCGCAGGCAACTGCTGCGGCGGCAAATGCAATGGCCAAAGCCAAGCGTGCTAGTAGACTAGTTTGGGTACTCGTTGCAGGCGGGCGTGTTGAACGCCCGGGTACCGCATTGGGGCGGGCACTGGTGACAGCCTCATCCCGTCGTGCTGCGAACGAGGGGATATCGGTTAGCTCATCGCGCGACATTAGACATTTTCCAAAATCAGATAATGGGCACAGTATATCGCGCTACGAGCAAAGCTTCAGTGCAACACCCTGCGTAAATAGCCACCATCACTCGGCAGAGGGGTCAGTGGCTTTAGCTTCAATACTGCCGCCGCCACAGGGTAAACATCGAGTTGATGGGCGCTTTCAATCGTAATGCCCGTTTTGAACGCGGCGCCGGTACCAACAGCAAAGGCAGCCATATCGGCAACATCGAGGGGATAACCGTGAGTACCCTCCGTCGTGTTTGCAGGCAATAACTTGCGGCTGAAGAAATGGGGTGGCCTGGCAATCAACGTATAACTGCCTACGGTATTCTCGTCAGTGCCCCCAAGCGCTATTGCCGCATCACTATCGAGAGTCTGCCAGCGCCCTTCCGCCAAAACCTTCAACTCACGTCCCAACTGGACGA
>CBFHTF010000024.1:0-28957 GCA_965658685.1 Luminiphilus sp. | reverse complement strand
GGCTCCGTATTCGACCGCACTGTTGCCGACGTCATGCTGCGTGTTCCCTATGATCGGGAATATGCGTACGCCATCGACGGCTATGGACTTCCGAAACATGAGCATGTCGTTATGTTCGGCCCGTATCACCGAGAAAGTTGGTCGATTGCCCGTGATTTAGAGAAGACCGGAGAAGTACGCAACCTCGCCATTTTTGCTTACGAAAAGGTCGGCGTGGAAGTGGCCAGTCTACCCGATGTTATTCTAAGTGGTGCTTATGGCGGTCGCCTACGCGATAATGTTACCCATTATCTGAAGGCTGGAGAGGCGCTGGCAGGCCTTCGTGAAGGTGAAACCGCTGCCGTCGTGGGTATGCGCTCGCAAATAGAATGGGGTTTGCGCGACGTGCCTAACGCCTTCGATATCGACACCGATGGACTCGAGCAGCTCGCGGTATTGGAGTGGGATATTGGTGCTGCGGTGAAGCAAAACCACCGGGAGCTGTCCTACGCCATTGGCGATCTACTGAGCGCTGCTGTGATGGATGGCCGCATGGCAGCCATTTTCAGCAAGTACCAAACCACATTTACCGTACCGTCTACGTATGACGTACCCGAGCAGTAACCTCGAGCAGGCTTACTACTTTGGTACTGTCATTCTTGGACGCACGTGTAGTGGATTCGGGGGGCAGATCATGAGAATTTTTCTCATGATACTGATCCATGCAGTACCGACAAAAAGCAGTACCTATAAACACAAATGCATAACCACAAATAGAGGACGCTAAGTCCTTTCGCCATAAGCAACGAGGGAAATCTCCGATGCGTATAAGCCAGAGCAATCTTAAAAACGGTTTGGGCGTAGCAGCCCTATCAATGGCCGTTAGCCTGATTTCAGGCAATGCGACCGCCGGTGTCACAGACGCCGATATCGTCAACGATCAAGCGAATACCAGTGATATCGTCCACTACGGTATTGGTCCCCAGGGTCAGCGTTTTAGTCCTCTCAACAAGTTGAATACGGACAACGTACAGAATCTACAGCCTGTGTGGGCGTTCTCACTCGGTGGTGAGAAGCAGCGTGGCCAAGAAAGCCAGCCACTCGTGCGTGACGGCGTTATGTATGTCACCGGTTCTTACTCACGTATTTGGGCCATCGACGTCAATACCGGTGACGAGCTTTGGGAATATGAAGCGCGTTTGCCCGACGGCATTATGCCTTGCTGCGACGTGGTTAACCGTGGTGCTGCCCTATACGATGATCTGGTGATCTTCGGTACCCTCGATGCCAAATTGGTCGCACTCGATGCCGCTACTGGTAAGCCCGTATGGAAAAAAACCCTGGGTGATTACAAGGCTGGTTACTCTTACACCGCCGCGCCACTCATTGCTAAGGGCATGGTTATTACCGGTGTCTCCGGTGGTGAATTCGGTATTGTCGGTAAAGTTGAAGCCCGCGATGCGAAAACCGGTGAATTAGTATGGAGCCGTCCTACCGTTGAAGGCCACATGGGCTACTTGAACGGTGAAGAGAATGGCATCACTGGCGGTAAAGCTAACGTCACATGGCCAGGTGATATGTGGAAGCACGGTGGTGCGGCTACTTGGCTCGGCGGCACCTATGACCCAGACGTTGACCTGCTGTTCTTCGGTACCGGTAACCCAGCACCTTGGAACTCTTGGCTGCGTCCCGGTGACAACCTGTACTCTGCCTCTCGTGTTGCCATCGACCCCGACACAGGCAAGATTGCTTGGCACTTCCAGACCACACCGCACGACGGTTGGGATTTTGACGGTGTAAACGAGTTCATTTCGTTTGACTACGAAGAAAATGGTAAGACGGTTAAAGCCGGTGCAACTGCCGACCGTAACGGTTTCTTCTACGTTTTGAACCGTGAGAACGGTGACTTCATTCGCGGCTTCCCCTTCGTGAACAACATCACTTGGGCGAAAGGTCTCGATGATGAAGGTCGTCCGCTGTACGTTGACGACAACCGTCCAGGCAACCCTGCAGGCGAGAAAAAAGGCGCGCAAGTGTTCGCTATTCCCTCGTTCCTCGGTGGTAAGAACTGGATGCCCATGGCGTACAGCCAAGACACAGGCTTGTTCTACGTGCCCTCTAACGAGTGGGGTATGGATATCTGGAACGAACCCGTATCTTACAAGTCAGGTGCTGCCTACTTAGGATCTGGCTTCACCATCAAGCCTATCTTCGATGACCATATTGGTTCATTGAAAGCGGTTGACCCCAAATCGGGTGATATCGTGTGGGAGTACAAGAACCCTGCGCCACTATGGGGCGGCGTTCTTACCACTGCGGGTAACCTGGTCTTCACCGGCACACCTGAAGGCTACCTGATGGGCTTCGACGCTCGCACAGGTGAGGTGGTTTACAAGTTCAACACCGGTTCAGGTATCGTTGGGTCACCCATTACTTGGGAACAGAACGGCGAGCAATTTGTATCCGTTGTATCTGGCTGGGGCGGTGCTGTACCTCTATGGGGTGGCGAAGTGGCCAAGACAGTCAAGAACTTCAACCAGGGCGGCATGGTTTGGACGTTCAAACTGCCCGCACGTAACGTGGCTACTCGATAATCGACAGAGCCAAAGCGATACGAAAAAGGGAGCCTTCGGGCTCCCTTTTTTTGCACTTCGAATGGCTACCGATATAACGGATCGGGTCTCTCGTTGGGTAGGCTCTATCGACTACAGACCATCGATTTCACGTTTTAACTTTTCTTTGCGGTCGGTGACGAGTTGCTCGAGGACTTCAATACGCTGTCTAAGTGCATTGAATTCGCTCTGCCAATTCCCATCGGTGCTCATGTGGCTTGCCATTTTTTCTCGATGCTTTATCCACGTCACAAAGGCAGACAGCGAAATGCCCCCGACGATAGCGACGACGGGAATAATAAAAGGGCTAGAGAGCATTGGGTTCACCTCCGTGTGTACTTAAATGCCATGTGACACTAAAGCAGCGCATGGGGTTTTCGTCAAGCGCGGCCCTGACCGGCATACCGCCAAAACGTCACGAGTATTGAGCGGAACCTAATCAATCGGTGTCGGCAGTGTAGGCACTAGGGTACGCCCCGACTCCTGCCAACCCGAAGTGCCGTCTTTGTACCAATACACACGTTTATAACCCAGTTCGGTAGCACGAATGGCGGCATTCCATGACATCCAGCAATCCGCGACACAAAACAGCACTATGGATCGCGCTTCATTCTCTTTGGTTAGTTCATTGAGTTGATCGGGAAACCATTGATCGATGGGTTCCTTCAATACGCCGTAACCGACGTTAGGTAGCCACACCGCACCCGGCAAACTCATGTGAACTTGTGTGGGCAGCCACTCGTGGCCAAAACCCGGTTCACTACGCAGGAGCAGTGCCCAAACATCGATCAACAGTGGTGGCGATGGGTCGGCTAACATCGCTACCACCTCGCTCGTGTTCACCGTAATTGCACCCGGCACACAGCGAGGAGTAGGACGTCGATAATTTTTTAACCGGTAGCCTTCGGGCATAGCGTCGTCGCGCGGACAGTGATCGATGGCTGCGCCAGAGCTGACGGAGGCCAAGGCCGCGAAAACCATTACGAGTGCGCGCAGCTTCCCTGTGAATGCCCGTGCGGTCACCGTTAGTTATAACCACCTTGCTTGTGGGTCGATAGGGTGCCGGCTTCAAGCTGTGGGTATAGGTGGATCACCGAGCGGCTAAGCTCCTCTCGCACCAAACTTGCCTCCTGAAAAGCGGCCGGAATAGGTGCGTTGATGACATCGGCTGGTACGTCGCCCACTTGTGCACTTCGTTGCAGTAGGTCTTGCAGCCACGTCAAATAATGACGTGTGAATTGGATGGCACGATCATCGGGGGACGGCGGACCATGACCTGGCACGAGTAGTCGGTAGTCGATATCGCCGAGGGTATCGAGTGCCGAAAGCCATGTATTGATATTGGCATGGGGAGTTGTTGGTGCCCGCTGGTCGAAGGCTAGGTCGCCAGCAAATAAGACACCTGTTTTGGTGTCGAGCACCGCCAGATCGGCTACGGTGTGGCCACCCAAGCGCATCAACTGAAACGTATGGCCTCCAATGCTGAGGGTATCTTCTTTAAGCGTCTCATTCGCCGGTGTGGGTTCGGTGCCCCGCATCCAATCGCCACTCATTCGGTACAAGTTATCGGCGAAGTTATTCCCCTCAGTCAACATGGCGTCAATGGTAGCGGGCAGGGCGTAAATGGGTAGCGTTTTAAAGTATTGATTACCAAACCAATGGTCGGGGTGGTGGTGAGTGATGATAGCCGCCACGATGGGCTTGGATGTAAGCTTTGAAATCATGGCCTCTAACTGCTTAGCGTAGCGAAGGCTTGGGCCGGTATCGATAAGCACCACACCAGCATCGGTTTCAATGACGCCAATATTGACAATATTGCCACCGTTGGTCCGTGAGAAATCTTCGGGTGCACCAGGTACCATCCACGTGCTCTCAGCAATCTGTATTGGCTGTAATTGGTAATCGAACAGCGCGTCGGCCAGAGCGGGCGTGCTTAACAGCAGCCCAACAAAACCCGTAATCATTGCAGCCAATGAGCGCATAAACGCGGTGCTGACCATTAAGGGTTAACCAGGTCGGCAGAGAAGGTGTTGGCATTGTTATCGTAGCCTTTTAATGCCACCCCGCTAATCTGACCCACATCGAAACTCAGGAGTGGGTTTTCGCTAATGGGTTCGTACAGCTCCACCTCTGCCATTAAGCTGTCGTCATCGAGGCTGCGCAACTGTAACTGTTCAATATGAAACCGAGGTATGCCCTCGGCGAGACCAGTGTCCATAGGGTGCATGATCTGCAATTTCAGACGATTACCCGATTCGCGAGGGAAGAACCCCGCGTTAACCGTGCCGAAAGTCTCCGTCCAGTTGCCCGAGGCCATGCCAACACTGGGTGCGGTACAGCCACCACCCGCTGCATCAATCCACGCTGACCCAACATGCCACAGGCCATCACTGGTCAAGGCGGCCACGCGCAGGGGGGAGCTTTGCTGCAATTTGAATCGGAAGGCCATGGCGGGGGCCACGGTAACGGGTCGCAATCGCAACACCATGGGTAACGGGTTCAAATCGGCGAAGACCGCAATTTGCTGGATATCACTCAGGCCCGAAATTGAAAATGCCACCGGTACATTGAGTGAGTCTTCGGCATAGCTCGGTACCGAAACGTTGACTGAGCTATCGAAGACGTAGTCTTCTCCCGCCAGAAAACGTTCGTGCATGCTCTGCCACATAGGTGAGTCGAGCGGATCTTCGCCGTTGCGCTCAAGTCCCGCCATAGAGAGCCCCGCGCCAGTTAACAAGGCGATCATCGTCAATAACCGCAGTGCTAATTGAGCAAGATAAGGTGTCATGAGGAATCCTTTTGGCCACGACGCTATGTGGCTAAGCTGACGCTTTTTCCCTGAATGTGCAATTCGCCATTGGTAGTGGGTTTGCTGCCTAGGCAGCGCTGCGTTGTGCCCCAAGTCGCATTCGACGTCAGGTCAGAGGATCATACTTGAGCGACAAGTGAACATACGGTATGTTCAAAAGCAGCGAGAAAACAACCAAAACTGGCGTCCGTTATTGGTCGCGCTACGTTTGTCACTTTAGCCACCCGCAATTACTTACAAGGGAGTGTTCCCATGGATCTTGGCATATCACCTCGCGTAGCCCCGCTGCTTGAAGAGGTGCGCAGCTACATCACTGAACAGGTCATGCCCATTGAACCGGCCTTTTTTGAAGAGGTGCGTAAGGGAAGTCCCTGGGAGTACACCCAGCGACAAACTGAAATTCTGGAAAATTTAAAGCGTGGCGCGCGCGAGCGCGGACTCTGGAATTTCTTTTTAACAGGTCCCGAAGCCTCTGGCTTGAGCACCGTCGATTACGCTCACTTAGCCGAAGAGATGGGCAAGTGTCATTTGGGTGCCGAGGTGTTCAATTGTTCGGCGCCCGACACCGGCAATATGGAGGTATTGCACCGATTTGGTAGTGAGGCCCAAAAACAGCAGTGGCTAGAGCCTTTGTTAAATGGCGATATTCGTTCCTGCTTTGGTATGACCGAGCCGCAGGTTGCATCATCGGACGCTACCAATATCTCGACTCAGGCGGTACTCCATGGCGATGAATGGGTTATCAATGGCGAAAAACACTGGATCTCCGGGGCTGGTGATCCGCGCTGCAAAATTATGATTTGTATGGTCAAGACCAGCCCTGATGCACCCAAGCACCAGCAGCAGTCCCAAATCCTTGTGCCCATGGATACCCCCGGGGTAGAGATCTTGCGTCATTTAACCGTGTTCAA
Organism: Luminiphilus sp.; assembly: GCA_965658685.1. Classification (GTDB taxonomy): domain Bacteria; phylum Pseudomonadota; class Gammaproteobacteria; order Pseudomonadales; family Halieaceae; genus Luminiphilus. The sequence continues at coordinate 22,646 of CBFHTF010000024.1, read as the reverse complement.
TATGGATGATGCGCCCCATGGCCACATGCATATTCGTTTGAACAATGTTCGAGTGCCCAAGGACAATATTATTCTGGGCGAGGGCCGCGGTTTTGAAATCTCTCAAGGGCGGTTAGGCCCCGGGCGGATTCATCACTGCATGCGTTCGATAGGTGCGGCAGAGCGTGCATTGCAACTTCTTTGTGAGCGCTCACTTACGCGTGAGGCTTTTGGTAAGCAGTTGGCACGTTTGGGTGGAAATATCGACATCATTGCCGATGCGCGTATGAACATTGAGCAAGCTCGCTTACTCACCCTAAAAACTGCCTGGATGATGGATAACGTCGATCGCAAGGAAGCGCGCGTCTGGATTTCCATGATCAAAACAGTGGTACCCAATATGACCCTCAAAGTTGTCGACGAGGCCATTCAAATGCACGGTGGCATCGGTGTCTCTCAAGACACCCCACTCGCTGCCATGTGGTCGGGTCAGCGCACCTTGCGCCTGGCAGATGGCCCCGACGCGGTGCACCGAATGGTGGTCGGACGACACGAGCTCAAGCGATATACCGCCGATTCGCAGGGCCCCAGCGCTACGTTCCGAGACGGTTAATTACTCATTGATAAGGAGGCCCTATGGCTATTAAAACGGTATCGCCAGCAGAGTTGCTGGCTATGGCAGGCACTGACTTGGGGGTTTCCGATTGGGTAACTCTCGAGCAAGAGCGTATCAACCAGTTCGCCGATTGCACGGAAGATCATCAGTTTATTCACATTGATGAAGCTGCCGCTGCAAGTACGCCCTTCGGAGGCACCATTGCCCACGGCTTCCTTACGCTATCTATGTTGGTAAAGCTCACAGAAGGTATTGGCGTGCATCCCGAAGGGTTGGTAATGGGCGTGAACTACGGCCTCAACAAAGTCCGCTTCTTGAATCCTGTGCGCGCGGGCAAGCGGGTGCGCGCTCATGTGCAACTGGCCAACGTAGAGCAAAAGGACGCTAACCGCTTTCTTTTGACGCAGAACATCACGGTGGAAATCGAAGGTGAAGAAACGCCGGCTTTGGTTGCAGAGTGGTTAGGCATGAGCATCACCGCTGGCTAAACGGCATTAGTGTGCTAGTTAATAGGAGGTAACAGTATGGATATTCGTTATGACGGTCGAGTAGCGATCGTCACCGGTGCTGGTGGTGGGCTGGGTAAGAGCCACGCACTAGCACTCGCTGCACGCGGCGCAAAGGTTGTGGTCAATGATTTGGGTGGCTCGGTAGCTGGTGAGGGTACCAATACTGAAGCCGCACTTGCCGTGGTGGCGGAAATTGAGGCCGCTGGTGGCGAGGCGATGGCCCATCCCGCTAACGTTGCCGACGCCGCACAGGTAGCCGATATGGTCGAACAGACTATGGCTCGTTGGGGGCGCGTAGATATTCTGGTAAACAACGCCGGCATTTTGCGTGACAAGAGCTTCACCAAAATGGAGCTGTCCGATTTCCAATCAGTGCTCGATGTCCACTTGATGGGCAGCGTTTATTGCACAAAGGCGGTATGGGACATCATGCGCAACCAAGAGTACGGTCGCATTGTTATGACGTCCTCTTCTTCGGGGCTGTACGGCAACTTTGGTCAAACCAACTATGGCGCAGCAAAGCTGGGGTTGGTCGGCTTTATGAATACCCTGGCGATCGAGGGGGCCAAACATAATATTCATACCAACGCGCTGGCGCCGACTGCAGGGACTCGCATGACTGAAGGTCTCATACCCGAACAGGCATTTGAGCTGCTAACGCCTGCTACGGTTACGCCCGCGGTATTGTTCCTAGTGTCGGAAAAGGCACCAAATCGTACGGTGCTAGCTGCAGGTGCCGGTGCTTATGCCGTTGCAAAGATTGTCGAAACCGAAGGTATGTACTTACCGGAAGAGCAACAAACCCCGGAAGGGCTGGCCGCGCACTGGGAGCAAATTGCCAATGGCGGTGAGCGCCCTTTGCAGGCGGGTTTCGAACAAACATTCAAAATGCTGGGGCAGGCCTCGGCCGCACTGGGTATTGATATTCAGGGTTAAGACCCACAAGGAGCTGTTATGTCACAACGTGAAGCGGTGATTGTCGCCACTGCAAGAACACCAATTGGTAAAGCCTACAAAGGCACCTTTAACAATACACCGGCACCCACCCTGGGCGGTCACGCGGTAAGGGCTGCGGTGGAGCGTGCGGGTATTGAGTCCGAGCGTGTCGATGACTGCATTATGGGCTGCGCCATGCCCCAGGGGACCCAGTCTCTCAATGTGGCTCGAAACATCGCACTACGCGCCGGTTTGCCCGTTACTGTGTCGGGTATGACCATGGATAGACAGTGTTCGTCGGGTCTTATGGCAGTAGCCACCGCCGCTAAGCAAATCATGCACGACGGTATGTCAGTGGTTGTGGGTGGCGGTCTTGAGTCCATCTCGTTGGTGCAGAACCAGCACATGAACATGCATCACTTGGTCGATGACCAGCTAGTCGCTTTGCACAAGGACATCTACATGCCTATGTTGCAAACGGCTGAGGTAGTAGCCCAGCGCTACGGCATTAGTCGTGACGTCATGGATGAATACGGCTTGCAATCCCAGCAGCGCACCGCTGCGGCCTACGCCGCTGGCCACTTCGAAGATGAGCTAGTGCCGGTCACCGCTGCACGTATCGTATGGGACAAAGAAACCGGCGAGCAGTCCACCGTTGAAGCCACCATCAGCCAAGATGAGGGCTTAAGACCCTCAACGCTCGAGGGTGTACAAAGCCTGAAAACCGTGATCGATGGCGGCACTATTACCGCTGGTAATGCATCACAGCTATCGGATGGTGCCTCGGCGCAAGTGGTTATGGAGGCCTCGCTGGCAAATCAGCTTGGACTAGAACCCTTGGGCGCTTATCGAGGTATGGCGGTTGCAGGTTGTGAGCCCGATGAAATGGGTATTGGGCCAGTCTTTGCTGTGCCAAAGTTGTTAAAGCAGCACGGGCTGAGTGTTAATGACATTGGCCTATGGGAGCTAAACGAAGCTTTCGCTGTACAGGTCTTGTATTGCCGCGATCAATTGGGCATCGATAACGACAAACTGAATGTTAATGGCGGTGCCATTGCCGTTGGTCACCCCTACGGTATGAGTGGCTCGCGCATGATCGGTCATGCCTTGCTTGAAGGACGTCGCCGAGGTGTGAAATATGTGGTTATCACTATGTGCGTTGGCGGGGGTATGGGTGCCGCTGGCTTGTTTGAGGTGTTCTCATGACGCGTGCATTAGTGTGTCGAGAGCTGGGTTTACCCGACACACTCGACATGACCGACGACTGGGTATTGCCCGAATTGGGGCCAAATGACGTTCGTGTCAAAGTCGCTGCAGCAGGATTGAACTTTCCTGATGTGCTCATTATTCAGGGCAAATACCAATTTCAGCCAGATTTGCCGTTCGTCCCCGGTGGTGAGTGCGCTGGTGTGGTTGAAGCGGTGGGTAGTGCGGTTAGCCGATGGTCAGTCGGCGATGAAGTGATCCAGATGGGTATCGCCGGTGGCTTTTGTGAGAGTTCGGTAGTGAACGAGCATGCGCTGCTGCCAAAACCAAAGGCCCTGTCAATGACCGAAGCGGCGGGTATTGGCGTAACTTACTTTACGTCGTATCACGCGTTGGTACAGCGCGCGAATATCCAGCCAGGTGAAACCTTGTTGGTGCTGGGCGCCGCTGGTGGTGTCGGCAGCACGGCGGTGGAGCTGGGTAAGGCTCTGGGCGCACGCGTTATTGCCGCTGCCAGCAGTGATGAAAAGCTCGAATTGTGTAAGCAGCTGGGCGCCGATGAGGTCATTAATTACAACACAGAGTCGCTGAAGGATCGCATCAAAACCATCACCGACGGCCGAGGCGTCGATGTGGTTTACGATCCAGTTGGGGGGGATTTCTCCGAGCAAGCCCTGCGCGGTATGGCATGGAACGGTAGGTTCTTGGTGGTGGGTTTTGCCAATGGTCCCATCCCGAAAATCCCACTTAACCTAACCCTTTTGAAGGGTTGTAGCATTGTCGGCGTATTCTGGGGGCGTTTTATGACTGAGCAGCCTGAACAACACAAGCAGAACACCGAAACCTTATGGCAGTGGTTTGAACAGGGCAAAATTAAGCCAGTCGTCACCGATGTATTCCCTATTGAAGACTACGAGCAGGGTTATGCAGCTATGATGGAGCGACGCGCCCGCGGTAAGGTAATCTTTACCTTTTAGACGCTGTTTTGGGGATCCCTACAACAGTGTGTCTTGTGTTGACGGTAAGTTGCTGCAACGACAGCACAGTTTGCGAGGGGTGTCATGACCGGTTTTAATTTTAATACCGTTCCTCGGGTCGTTGTTGGGGCTGGTGCCGCCTACGATCTCGGCCCGGTCTGTCAACGCTTGGGCATGCGGCGACCGTTACTGGTGAGCGATTCTGGGCTGGTAGCGTTGGGGCTTATTCAACCCGTTGTCGATGCATTGGCAGAGCATTGCAATAGCTGCCATCTGTTCGATGGTATTGAGGCTGATCCCTCTGAAACGGTCGTTGAAGCGGCATTGAACACCCTCCGGGTTCACGCCTGTGATGGTGTAATTGCAGTTGGTGGCGGCAGTTCGATGGATGTTGCCAAAGTGGTGGCGGTATTGGCTAAGAGCCAACAACCCCTATCCGCGATGTACGGGGTCGATCAGGTTCACGGTGGTCGTTTACCCCTGTTATTGGTGCCAACTACTGCTGGCACGGGTTCCGAGGCCACTCCTGTTGCGGTGATTACCACGGGTGCCACCACAAAGGCGGGTGTGAGCTCAGCCACGCTGTTGCCCGATGTGGCAGTACTCGATGCGGCGCTCACATTGCGCTTGCCTCCCGCCATCACCGCCATGACCGGAATCGATGCCATGGTGCATGCCATTGAGGCGTTCACCTCGCGCCTTCGGAAAAACCCCATCTCCGACGCTCTGGCATTACGTGCCCTTGAACTACTCGGTGGCAACTGCCGACGAGTATTGAGCGACGGTCACGATGTGGCAGCTCGAGAGTCCATGTTGTTAGGGGCTTTTTTTGCAGGTCAGGCATTTGCCAATGCACCGGTCGCTGCCGTACATGCACTGGCTTATCCTTTGGGCGGTCACTTCCACATTCCTCACGGCCTGAGTAATTCACTTATGTTGCCTAGTGTGCTGGCCTATAACGCCAGTGTTGTGGCCGACGATTATGCGGTGCTTGCTAGTGTGTTGCCCGGGGCTACAGCAAGCGCCCAAGGTCTTATTGACTGGTGCCGTCAGTTAATCACCGACTCAGGATTGCCCGTTAATTTAGCGGATGCCGGCGTACCCCAGCAGGCGCTTCCCACCTTGGCCGCTGATGCCATGCAGCAGCAACGGTTACTGATAAACAACCCCGTGGCGATCGACGAGGCCACCGCTTTAGCACTTTACCAACAGGCTTGGGAGCAACCCGCATGAGTCGCCCAAAACCACTACCTCGCAGCGCGTGTCCATTCTTTTACCCGTTAGCCACTCGATGGTCTGACAACGATATTTTTGGCCATTGTAATAATGTTGTGTACTACAGTTGGTTCGATACGGCGGTAAACCGCTATTACATTGAACATGGGGCATTCGACCCTGCATCGGCAACGATTGTGGGCTACGTAGTGTCATCTGGCTGCGATTATTTTGCACCGGTTAGCCACCCAGCAGAGCTTGAATTAGGGCTTCGAGTTACGCGACTGGGAGCGCGCTCAGTTGCTTGGGAAGTAGCGGTGTATTTACCCGGAGATGACAGCAGTCGAGCCACTGGTCGGTTTGTGCATGCGTTTGTCGACCGACGCGTTGATCAATCGGCAGATATACCTGAGTCGATTCGTGCCGCAGTGAGTCGTTTACTCGTAGAGTGACTAACAACCATTGTCATCGCGCGCGGCAATCAGGCGTGCGGGGACGCTCATCAATACACGCGGCTACGATAAACGTGACTATGAATCGGCTGCGGCTGACCCACCTTTGCTGAGCACTGCGATAATGACGGCCAGCACCAAGATAACGGCAGCAGCCAGCCCCGAGACGACAGCACTCATGCTGTAAAGACTGCCACACAGCAGTGGCCCCAAGACAAAACCGGCGGCGGGAATGGCGGTGACCAGTCCTGCTGCTGCACCTTGCTCGGTATTTGTTACTGCTAACGATGCGGCAGCGGCAATGGCTGGCACTACAAGCCCCAAACCAGCGCCCATACTTGCCATACCGGCCATGGTGGTGCCCAAATTGGTGGCTAATGCCACTGCTGTGGCCCCTGCCAGCATCAACGCCGCGCCGAGACGCACCAAGATCATAGGTGATCCTTGAAAGCGTTGCGCTACGGTCATCTGCATACCAAAGGTACACAGGGCGCTTATCATCAAACACAGGCCAGTTTTTTGCACGGTGGCAGTGCCCGAGAGCTCCAGCATATCTTGCAGTCGAAATCCTAGGGTTTGCTGTATACCAGCAAACCCTGTGAATACCATGAAAGAGCAGAGTAGGTAGGTTCGCAGGCGTGGATCAAGGGGCGAGAGTTTCTTGTGGTCCCGATTGCCCCTCACTATCGGCTTATCGGGGGGTAGGGCAAAGGCAATGACCAGAGCTGCTGCCGCAGCCAAAACGGCGGCAAAGAATAGCGGGAAGAGTAGCCCAAAGCTCGCTAGTGCGCCTGCAATGGCTGGGCCAGCGATCAAGCCTAGGCTGCTTGCTGAGCTTAGTCGTGCAAGTGCGCGGGTACGTTGTCGTCGATCGGTGCGGTCGGCGGCATAGGCGGCAGTGCCAGGGTTGGTGGCTGACATAATCACTGATTGGGTACAGCGAACTACCATCACTAAGGCAAACAATGAACCTCCAGACATCCAGCCGTTGAGACCCACTTGAAAGCTCAGCGCAAAAATGACGGTGCCGCCGGCATAGCCACACAAGCCAATGAGGATGACTGGTTTGCGTCCTAGTTCATCGGACAGGCGCCCCCACCAGGCAGAGCCCACACTGAAAATAAGTGCTGAAAAAGCAATGATGCTGTTAATTTGCAGTTCACTAAATGCAACTTCACGCCCCAAGGGCGGCAAAATCGCAAAGATGAATGACTGACCCACTGCCGTAGTCAGAAGTCCTGCCATTAGCAATGCAAATGACCGTTTGGTTAGCCCTAATTCCTGAGCATTGGCGGCATTTTGCACAATAGTTTTGCCTTTAGATGGAGCGGATTAGAAGCGCGTTACACCGCCAGCCAATGCTATTAGCAGCGGGTACGGTGGGCGTTATCCTAGCGGTTGAGAGGTTAGTGTAGCGCACATACGCACGATCATAATCAGCAGCGCGGCCGATGGACACATCAGAGCGCTTATCGTAGACTGCGGCCCCAGCCTGTAGAGGGCAAGGCCTGCGGCAAATGGCAGCTATCGACCAGGATCTGGCGCTAAACGCGACCCGATCCGAGCAAGCGCCAACGGCCCATGCACAACAATTATCTAACATCCAGCCCGTGCGGATGGCTGCTTCTACGGGGCAGCCGGTGCTTTAATGCGCCCGCCACCACGATGGCTAAACAGACTGGGAGGTCAATGTGTCTACGCCTGCTATCCTCGCGCTTGAAGATGGCACCCTTTTTCACGGCCTATCTGTTGGCGCTGAGGGTGAATCCGTTGGAGAGGTGGTGTTTAACACAGCAATGACGGGGTATCAGGAAATTCTTACCGATCCATCCTACGCCCGCCAAATTGTTACGCTCACTTACCCTCATATTGGGAACACGGGTACCAACGCTGAAGATGAAGAATCTGCTGCGGTTATGGCTGCTGGTTTAGTGATTCGTGATTTGCCCCTGCTGGCCAGTAACTACCGAAGCGAGCAGTCATTGAGTGACTATTTAAAGCAGCAGGGCACCGTTGCCATCGCCGATATTGACACCCGCCAGCTCACCCGTATTTTGCGTGATAAAGGCGCTCAATCCGGATGCCTAATGGCCGGCGATACGATCGATGCTGATACTGCAATCGCCAAAGCGCGCGCCTTCGGTGGCTTGAAAGGGCTCGATTTAGCCAAGGAAGTTACTACCCGTCAGGCCTACAGTTGGACTGAAGGTGGCTGGCAGTGGGACGAGGGTCATACAAGCCTTGAGAATGCTGAGTTCCATGTGGTCGCCCTAGATTTTGGCGTTAAGCGCAATATTTTGCGCATGTTGGTCGATCGGGGTTGCCGCCTTACCGTGCTGCCAGCCCAGAGCACCCTCGACGAGGTGTTAGCGCTCCAGCCTGATGGGGTATTTTTATCGAATGGCCCCGGTGATCCGGAGCCCTGTCATTACGCCATTGAACTGGCACGTGGTGTTATCGATCAAGGTTTGCCGCTCTTTGGTATTTGTTTGGGGCATCAAATTATGGCCCTCGCCAGTGGCGCTCGAACTGAAAAAATGAAGTTTGGTCACCACGGCGCCAACCATCCGGTGCAGTGCCTAGCTGATGGCACCGTCATGGTGACCAGTCAGAACCACGGCTTCACGGTAGCGGAGTCTGAACTGCCGGCGCACCTTAAGGTTACCCATCGCTCGCTGTTCGATAACACTATTCAGGGAATTGCTCGTACCGATGTGCCGGCCTACAGCTTCCAAGGGCACCCAGAGGCAAGCCCCGGTCCCCACGATGCAGCGTCCTTGTTTGCCCCTTTTATTGATGCCATGCGCGCCGCCCGCGCCAACTGACACCGGAGATCCCCAATGCCGAAACGGACCGATATCGAGAGCATCCTGATCCTCGGTGCAGGCCCCATAGTCATCGGTCAAGCCTGTGAGTTTGACTACTCGGGCGCCCAGGCCTGCAAGGCGCTTCGGGAAGAGGGCTATCGGGTTATTCTTGTGAACTCGAACCCCGCGACCATCATGACCGACCCAGCCATGGCCGACGCTACGTACATTGAGCCGGTGGAATGGCAAACCGTTGCGCGGATTATTGAAAAGGAACGGCCCGACGCAATTTTGCCGACTATGGGTGGCCAAACAGCGCTCAACTGCGCTCTCAAGCTCGATGCCGAAGGGGTGTTGGAAAAGTTCGGCGTAGCGATGATTGGTGCCACCAAAGAGGCCATCGATAAAGCCGAGGATCGGGAGTTATTCGATCAGGCTATGAAGCGTATTGGCCTTGAGACCCCTCGAGCTTCCTTCGCCCACTCATTGGAAGAGGCCTTCAGCGTTCTTGGGGACATTGGTTTTCCTTGCATCATTCGACCATCGTTTACGATGGGAGGATCCGGCGGCGGTATCGCCTACAATCGCGATGAATTCGAGGCCATCTGCACCCGTGGCCTGGAGCTGTCGCCCACCAACGAGCTGCTCATCGATGAGTCGCTCATCGGTTGGAAAGAGTATGAAATGGAAGTGGTTCGCGACAAAAATGACAACTGCATTATTGTCTGTGCCATTGAGAATTTCGACGCTATGGGTGTGCACACAGGTGATTCTATTACTGTGGCGCCCGCGCAGACCCTCACCGACAAGGAATACCAAATCATGCGCGACGCATCGCTGGCGGTGCTGCGTGAGATCGGTGTGGAGACTGGCGGTTCTAACGTGCAGTTTGGGCAATGCCCAGATACCGGTCGCATGGTGGTTATTGAGATGAACCCCAGGGTTTCGCGCTCATCGGCGCTGGCGTCAAAAGCCACAGGATTCCCTATTGCTAAAGTGGCCGCTAAGTTAGCGGTGGGCTTTACTCTCGATGAGCTGGCCAACGATATTACCGGCGGTAAGACCCCCGCCTCGTTCGAGCCTTCGATCGATTATGTCGTTACTAAGATTCCACGTTTTGCCTTCGAGAAATTCGCGACTGCAGATGCCCGCTTAACCACTCAAATGAAATCGGTGGGCGAAGTCATGGCTATTGGCCGCACCTTCCAAGAATCACTGCAGAAAGCGCTGCGTGGCTTGGAAGTGGGTTCGGCAGGCTTCGAGCCAAGACTTGCGGTACGTGACGCCGATACCCGCGCCGAACTTATCGACAAGCTGACCAACCCCGGCGCCGATCGCCTGTGGTTTATTGCTGATGCCTTTCGAGCGGGCTTTAGCCTAGAAGAGGTCGCCGGTTACTCGGGTGTGGATCCTTGGTTTCTGGTGCAAATTGCAGATTTGATCCAAGCCGAGCAGGCGCTTCAAGGCAATGACATTGATCAGCTCGATCGCGCCACGTTACGACGCTTAAAGCGCAAAGGGTTTTCCGATGCGCGCTTGGCCGAGTTGCTACAAACCACTGAGACTGCGGTGCGGCAACATCGTCACCGTTTAAATCTTCGTCCCGTGTACAAGCGGGTCGACACTTGCGCCGCCGAGTTTTCTACGGCCACCGCTTATATGTACTCCACCTACGAAGATGAGTGCGAAGCGACGCCCTCTGATCGCAAGAAAATTGTGGTGTTAGGCGGCGGCCCCAACCGTATTGGCCAGGGTATAGAGTTCGATTACTGCTGTGTGCACGCAGCACTCGCCATGCGCGAAGATGGTTATGAAACCATTATGGTGAACTGTAACCCCGAGACGGTGTCCACCGATTACGACACTTCCGATAGGCTCTACTTCGAACCTGTGACTTTGGAAGACGTACTCGAAATCATCGATTTAGAAAAACCCGAAGGGGTAATCGTGCAGTTTGGGGGGCAAACGCCACTCAAACTCGCGCGGGCATTGGAAGCCGCTGGCGTGCCTATTATTGGTACAACTCCCGATCAGATTGATCGCGCGGAAGACCGTGAGCGTTTTCAGCAAATGATTAGCAAATTGGGTTTGAAACAGCCCGATAACACCACGGTCCGTAGCGTCGATGAAGCCGTCGCGGCCGCCTCACGCATCGGTTATCCCTTGGTGGTGCGCCCCTCTTATGTCCTTGGTGGCCGAGCCATGGAGATCGTCTACCGGGAGGAGGATTTGCTGCGTTATATGAGCGAGGCAGTTCGTGTATCCGACGACTCGCCGGTATTGCTCGATCATTTTCTGAGTGCTGCCATTGAAGTCGATATCGACGCTGTGAGTGATGGCGAGCAGGTGGTCATTGGGGCCATTATGCAACACATTGAGCAAGCGGGTATTCATTCCGGTGACTCGGCATGCTCGTTACCACCTTATAATCTCGCCACCGACGTGCAAGATCGAATGCGTGAGGTAGTGAAGGCAATGGCTCTTGAGTTAGGCGTTTGCGGGCTCATGAATGTTCAACTTGCCTACCAAGATGGCGAGATCTACGTTATCGAAGTGAATCCTCGGGCATCGCGCACCGTACCTTTTGTGTCGAAAGCCGTGGGCGTTTCTCTGGCGAAGGTTGCCGCCCGTTGTATGGCTGGGCAGTCATTACTGAGTCAAGGTATCACCCGCGAGGTGGTACCACCGTATTTTTCGGTGAAGGAAGCGGTACTGCCCTTCAATAAATTCCCTGGTATCGATCCTATCTTGGGTCCCGAGATGAAATCGACGGGTGAAGTGATGGGTACCAGTGAATCGTTCGCCGGCGCCTTTGCTAAGGCTCAATTGGGTGCGGGAGATATTCCACCCCAGTCGGGGATGGCACTCTTCAGTGTTCGAGACGCCGACAAACCCGGTGCTATTGCAGTGGCACGCCGATTCCAGGACAAGGGTTTCACTTTGGCGGCCACAGGTGGCACCGCCGCGGCTTTTGAGGCGGCGGGACTGGCAGTGCGCAAAGTGAATAAAGTGCGCGAAGGCCGACCGCACATTGTAGACCTGATCAAAAATGATGAAGCGAGTATGATCGTGAATACGACTGAGGGACGCACTGCAATTATGGATTCAGCACCTATCCGCGCTAGTGCCGAGCAGCATCGGGTTTACTACACCACGACGTTGGCGGCCGCCGAGGCGGTATGTATGGCGCTTGAACACGAGACCGATATGGAAGTGCGGCGTTTGCAGGACTTACACGAGAGTATTGCGCTATGAATAAAGTGCCAATGACCGTTGCGGGCGAGCGAGCGCTGAGGCAAGAGCTCGAACACCTTAAGCGGGTTGAGCGTCCGCGTATCAGTGCGGCCATCGCTGAAGCTCGCGAGCACGGTGATTTGAAAGAAAATGCGGAGTATCACGCAGCCAGGGAGCAGCAGAGCTTTGCTGAAGGTCGAATTAAAGACATTGAGCATAAGCTATCTCACGCACAGGTTATTGATGTCACCGCCATGCCGCACACGGGACGCGTCATTTTTGGTGCCACCGTTGTGCTCATTAATCTCGATAGCGACGCCCAAGTGACTTATCGAATAGTCGGTGAAGACGAAGCCGACGTTAAGAACAATCTCATCTCTGTTAATTCGCCGATCTCCCGCGCGTTAGTGGGTAAAAGTGAAGGTGATGAGGTGGTAGTGAAAGCGCCGGGTGGCGATATCTACTACGAAATTGATCAGGTTAAGCACATATAGCGCAATTGAAAGCTATTCGCGTTTCGATTGGCCTCGGCGTTGGTTGCCGCGGCAGCTTTCGGTGCCTTTAAATGCTGGATTACCTAGACGCAGCTCTGCCGGCGCGCGATGGTTATTTTGATGTGCTCAAGCTCACAGTTGATACTAGCCCCGTGCTCAGCAGACCCCCATACCGAGGGGCAACAGCATGAAATGCGAGTGTGTAAGATGACAGGGAGCGAGTTTCACGATGATAGCCAGCGCTGACGCCATAGCACTTTGGGACCTTGCACCGGGTGTTCAGGCCACCGTGGTTGGCTTTGATGATGGTCTTTCCGATAATTACCGCGTGCGCCTTATGGAGTTTGGGTTTCATCCGGGTGAGGTAGTGACCTGTCTTCTATCACCGGGTTTTGGTGCCCCCAAAGTCTATCGAGTCAGCAATACCGTGTTTTCCCTCGATAGCGAGATTGCCGAGAAAGTACTTATGGCCGGTGATTCCATGATGGAGAGCGTGGCTGTATGAATCGCGTATTACTTATTGGCAGCCCCAATTCGGGTAAAAGCTCCTTATTTAACCGACTGACGGGTCTTCATCAGAAGGTTGCCAATTTCCCTGGTATTACTGTGGATGTGTCATCGGGCGCCCTCGCAAAAATGCCCGATGTCGAGCTGCTTGATTTTCCCGGCACCTACTCGTTGCAGCCCATTTCTGCAGAAGAGGAGGTGGCCGTCGAGTATTTTCAGCGCGCACTTGCCGACCCCGAAGTACGCCACGTTTTATGTGTTGTTGACGCCACCCGCCTTGAAAAGAGCCTGTATTTCACGCTGCAAGTGACCCGAGAAAGTCAGCGCCACGGCAAGCCTATTACCATCTTGGCCAACATGCACGACGTGTTAAGTTCCAACGGCCTAAGTTTTGATCCCGAGGGTTTGGCCAGAGAAGTGGGCGCACCGGTTATTCTGGTATCCGCGCGTGAGGGCAGTGGTCTAGATCGAGTCATTGAACGACTGCGCTCGGCACTGATCAGCGATGATGGAGCTGGTGGTTTGTGGGCCGATACCCCTGATACGCTACTGCGGGGAACCGCTCATCAATTAGCTCACAAGTATGGACCCAGCGGCGATATTTTGGTGCGCCAGCAAACACGTCTCGACCGATTCTTTCTGGGAACAAGCACCGGTGGTGTGGCGTTTTTCGTCATCATGTTGCTGCTATTCCAGTCGATTTTTACCTGGTCGGCGCCGGTAATGGATGCTGTAGAAGCTGGGGTAGTGGGCTTGGGTGAAGCGCTGGTACCGCTAATTGGCAATACGGTATTGGCCGATTTCACCGCTGATGCACTGTTTGGCGGTGTTGGCGCTTTTTTAGTGTTTGTGCCGCAAATTTTCGTGCTTACGTTCATTATTGGGCTGTTGGAAGATTCTGGGTATCTGGCTCGTGCGGCGCTAATTTGCCATCGTCCGCTGAAGATTTTTGGCCTAACCGGCAAGAGTTTTGTGCCGATGCTCTCGGGGGTGGCTTGTGCTATTCCAGCGGTGTACGCAGCCAGAGCGGTGGACTCCCCACGACAACGTCTAATGACCTATCTAGCGATTCCGCTCATGCCATGCTCAGCGAGATTGCCAGTGTATGCCCTGCTTATTGCGACCTTCATCCCTAACGAGACAACGTTATATGGGCTAGTGGGTTGGCAGGGCTTAGCCATGTTTAGCATTTATTTCTTCGGTATGTTTTGCGCACTATTAGTCACCGGTTTGGTGAGTAGGATGTCGACGCTAGCGAAGACTGAGCTACCCTTCGTGTTGGAACTGCCCCCTTATCGGTTACCTAGCTTCCGGCCCATTGCCCGTGCGGCGCTGAATCGTTGTAGGCACTTTGTCACCAAGGCAGGTAAGGTGATTCTAGGGGTCACCGTGGCGGTGTGGACGTTAGGCTATTTCCCAAACTACGGTACCGATTTAGCGACCTCTTGGTTGGGTACTTTAGGGCATTTGATTGAGCCAGTATTTGCGCCGATTGGCTTGGATTGGCGCTACGGTGTGGCTATTTTAAGTTCGTTCTTGGCTCGCGAGGTATTCGTGGGCACTTTGGGCACCATCTTTGGCATTGAGGGTGCTGAAGACAACATGCTGCCTCTGGTCGATCAGATTCAAGCCAGCGCATTGCCTCTCGGCTCGGGGCTGGCACTCTTGGTGTTTTTTGCTATAGCCCTACAGTGTGTGAGCACGGTCGCTATTTTGGCCCGAGAATCCAACTCTTGGCGGGTTGCGCTGACCATGTTGGTCAGCTACCTAACCGCCGCCTATTTGGCAGCATTGCTTACCTTCAATGTGACTGAGAGTTTAGTGAGGCTCTTTGGCTAGGGCCTAACGCGGGTCCAAATGGGGTGGCGCCGTTGCTATCGAGTTGGCTGCTGGCATGTGACCCAGCCAGACAGCCAGTAGCGCCCCAGCAAACCCTAGAGCATGCGTTGTAAGTTCGATTTGCGAGGGTCTGCCTCTGGATTGCGACGTAGCAACGTGGCGGTATTACCAATGCGCTGTACGAGAGTGGCTCTTAGTTGTGGCAGTAACTCATCAATCACAGCATCGCGCACATCGCGGTCGCCAACGGCCACTTTAATTTTGATGAGCTCGTGGTCAGTGAGTGCCCGCTCCATTTCTGCCATCACGCCATCGCTTAGGCCTGCACCGGCAACAGTGACAATGGGGTGTAGTTTGTGAGCAATAGCTCGGTACTGCTTCAGTTCGCTATTACCGAGTGCTCGTGTGATGTTGCCTCTAGATGCTGATACTTTGGTCATGGTAAGAAATCCTAAATGAGGCCGCCATTGTACTGTGTTCGTGTACGTAACGTCCCGACAAGATAAGAGAGATGCTGAATCATGCCGAAAAAACGATCATCTAGCCGCGCGTGGCTTAAAGAGCATCGGGAAGACCTGTTTGTTCAGCGAGCGCAAAAGGAGGGCTATCGCTCTAGGGCTTGCTACAAGTTAATGGAGTTGGATAACAAAGATCGGTTGATCAAGCCTGGTATGACGGTATTGGATTTAGGTTCCGCGCCCGGTGGCTGGTCGCAGGTCGCCGCCGAGCGTGTGGGGCATCACGGACGGGTCGTGGCTAGCGATATTTTGCCTATGGACAGTATTGCAGGCGTTGATTTTGTTGAGGGCGACTTTACCGAAGAGACGGTTTTCGATGAGATTTTGGCGGTTTTAGGGGATGACCCGGTCGATTTGGTTCTGTCTGATATGGCGCCCAATATGAGCGGTGTGACGGCGGTGGATCAGCCTCGGGCCATGTATTTGGTAGAGCTGGCGCTCGATTTGGCGATTAAGGTGTTACCACCTAAAGGGGCGTTTGTCGCCAAGGTTTTTCACGGTGAAGGTTTTGAGGCGCTCATGACTGACACCCGTGCCGTGTTCGACAAAGTGCTTACGCGTAAACCCGAGGCGTCACGCCCCCGATCGCGGGAGGTTTACCTTGTGGCAAGTGGATTTCGAGGGAACCATTGAAAAGTGTCAGTATCGATGCCATATAAAGTTGTCTGATAAAGGACACAAAAGGGACCTGCGTACCGGCGACAGTCGCGCTATACTGGCCGGCCGTCATGAGTTACCTGCGCCAATGAGGGCATTATTTTGAACAACATGGCAAAGAATTTACTGCTGTGGTTGGTAATTGCTGCAGTTTTGCTGTCGGTCTTTAACAACTTCAGCATGAAAGGCTCCACTGAACAGGTGGGCTACTCCGAGTTCATTCAAGAAATTGAAAACGATCGGCTGCGTAAAGTGGTGGTCGACGGTTTGACGATTACCGCTGAACGTTTCGATGGCAGTTCTTTCGAAACGGTTCGTCCCATGGTCGAAGATCCAAAACTCATGGATGACCTGCTCAGCCATGACGTGGTCGTAGAAGGTCGCAAGCCCGAGCAACAAAGCGTCTGGATGCAACTACTAGTTGCCAGCTTCCCCATCCTGATCATTATTGCCGTGTTCATGTTTTTCATGCGTCAAATGCAGGGCGGTGCGGGCGGTCGCGGTGGTCCGATGAGCTTCGGTAAGAGCAAAGCCAAGCTTTTAGGGGAAGATCAGATTACCACCACGTTTGCCGATGTTGCCGGTGTTGAAGAAGCGAAAGAGGACGTACAAGAGCTCGTGGAGTTTTTGCGTGATCCTAGCCGTTTTCAAAAACTGGGAGGCAAAATCCCCCGCGGTGTGCTCATGGTAGGTCAGCCTGGCACCGGTAAAACACTCCTTGCTAAAGCCATTGCCGGTGAAGCCAAGGTGCCGTTTTTCTCTATCTCAGGTTCTGACTTTGTCGAAATGTTCGTCGGTGTGGGTGCCTCTCGGGTACGAGACATGTTTGACCAGGCGAAAAAACAATCGCCGTGCATTATTTTCATCGATGAAATTGATGCAGTGGGTCGTCACCGTGGCGCTGGTTTGGGTGGCGGACACGACGAGCGGGAGCAAACACTTAACCAACTGCTGGTTGAGATGGATGGCTTCGAGGGTAACGATGGCGTCATTGTTATTGCTGCCACCAACCGTCCTGACGTTCTCGATCCCGCACTGCTCCGTCCCGGTCGTTTCGATCGACAAGTAGTGGTGGGCCTACCGGACATCCGAGGTCGCGAGCAAATCTTGAAAGTGCACATGCGCAAAGTGCCCCTCTCAGAAGACGTAGAGCCCAGCAAAATAGCGCGGGGGACACCGGGCTTCTCTGGAGCCGATTTAGCGAACTTGGTCAATGAAGCAGCACTATTTGCCGCTCGAGCCGGCGTGCGCATGGTGGGAATGGATCAGTTCGAGCGGGCCAAGGATAAAATCATGATGGGCGCTGAGCGGCGATCCATGGTGATGTCAGAAGCTGAGAAGCGAAATACTGCCTATCACGAAGCTGGCCATGCCATTGTGGGACGGCTCATGCCTGAGCACGACCCCGTGTACAAAGTATCCATTATCCCCCGGGGTCGAGCACTTGGTGTGACCATGTTCCTGCCCGAGGAAGATCGTTATAGTCATAGCCGTCGACACATCGTGAGCCAAATCACCAGCTTGTTTGGCGGTCGTGTCGCCGAAGAGATGACGCTCGGCCCAGAAGGTATTACCACCGGCGCCTCAAATGATATTCAGCGCGCTACCGAAATTGCGCGGAATATGGTGACCAAATGGGGGCTATCGCCAACCCTTGGACCATTGATGTACGACGAGGGTGGCGAAGAAGTGTTTTTAGGTCGGTCTGCGGGTCAGCCCTCGAAGGCCATGTCGGACGAAACCGCCAGAGCTATCGATAAGGAAGTGCGTCGCATCATTGATGAGTGTTACGACAGGGCCCAGCAGCTACTCGAAGAGAACCGAGAAAAGCTTGATGTTATGGCCGATGCACTGATGCATTACGAAACCATCGATGCTGAGCAAATCGATGACATTATGGCAGGCAAGACCCCTCGGCCGCCCTCAAGCTGGAGCGATAACGATCGTCCTGGTAGCGGTGGTAAAGCAGCCGAAGGTAATGCCGCCTCCGGCCCTATCGGTGACCCAGCCGGTCAGCACTGAGCCCCATGGCGACAACCACTCCCACCGGCGCAGTCATAGACTGCGCCGGTTCTTTATTAGACCTACAATATCCGCGTGTCATGGGGGTGCTAAACGTTACCCCCGATTCATTTTCCGATGGTGGTCAGCTATTTGACGGTAGCCGCCTTCACTTAGATGCCTTGTGTCAGCGGGCCGAAGCCATGGTGAACGCCGGTGCGGCGGTGCTCGATATTGGTGGTGAATCCACTCGACCTGGCGCCGAACCGGTATCCGAAAACGAAGAAGCCGATCGGGTGCTGCCCGCCGTGGAACAGTTGCGTCGGCGCTTCGACGTCGTGTTGTCGCTCGACACTAGCACGCCGTCAGTGATGACTGAGGGCGCACGTCTCGGCGCTGGCATGATTAATGATGTGCGAGCGTTATCGCGTCCGGGGGCTTTGGCGGCCGCCGCAAGCAGCGGTTTGCCGGTGTGCCTAATGCACATGCAGGGCAGTCCGAGGAGCATGCAGCAGGCACCGACGTATAAGGACGTTGTTGCCGACATTGCACAGTTTTTTGATCAGCGTATCGCTGCCTGCCACGACGTGGGTATTTTGCGTCATCAGCTGTTATTGGACCCAGGTTTCGGTTTTGGTAAGAGCCTTGAGCACAACTTGCAGTTATTGGGTCGTTTGGGTGAGTTTCAGCGGTTTGGCTTACCCATTTTGGCGGGTTTGTCTCGAAAGTCGATGATTGGTGCCATTACGGGCCGACCTGCCGATAACCGATTGGCCGGCAGTGTTAGTCTTGCCGTAATGGCCGCCGAGCGCGGTGCCCGGCTTTTACGTGTGCACGATGTGGCGGAAACCGCCGATGCGTTGGCCATAGTGCGTGCTTTAGAGGAACAGTTTTAGTGAAAAAGCGTTATTTTGGTACCGATGGTATTCGAGGCCGCGTTGGGCAATTACCCATTACGCCTGATTTTATACTTAAGCTAGGGTGGGCTTGTGGCCGTGTGTTCGCTCAGAGCTGTACAGGGGTGCCAACAGTGGTTATTGGCAAGGATACGCGCGTGTCCGGCTACATGTTTGAGTCGGCGCTAGAGGCGGGTTTAGTGGCTGCTGGTATCAACGTGAAGCTACTTGGTCCCATGCCTACACCAGCAGTAGCCCTCATGACCCGCAGTCAAAACGCCATGGCCGGTATTGTGATAAGTGCTTCTCACAACCCCTTCGATGACAACGGCATTAAGTTTTTCGATGAGAAGGGTGCGAAGCTGCCTGATGCGACTGAGCTGGCCATTGAGGCCATGCTTGATCAGCCCCTTGAAACGGTAGGTAGCCGTGATATTGGTAAGGCCGTGCGTGTGGTTGATGCCGCCGGTCGCTACATTGAATTTTGCAAAGCGACTTTTCCTGAGCGTTTGAGTTTGCGTGGCCTAAAGCTTGTTATCGATTGTGCGCATGGTGCCACTTACCACATTGCACCCTCGGTCTTTACCGAGCTGGGTGCCAATGTTGACGTCATTGGTGCTAATCCCAATGGTTTCAACATTAACGAGGGCGTGGGCTCAACCGACTTGGCCGCACTGCAGGCTGCCGTTACCAGCGTGGGAGCCGATATGGGTATTGCCTTCGATGGTGATGGTGACCGGGTATTATTCGTCGATGCGGATGGCAGTGTGGTCGATGGTGATGAGTTACTCTATGTGCTGGCCATGCATCGTATTGCCAAAGGCCGTTCGGATGCCGGAGTGGTAGGCACGCTCATGTCAAATATGGGGTTGGAATTGGCGTTACAAGATCAGGGCGTAAAATTGGCCCGTGCCAAAGTGGGCGATCGCTATGTAAAAGAAATTATGGCTGCCGAGGGATGGTCCTTGGGTGGAGAGAGCTCTGGCCACCTGATTTGTAGCGATGTCACCACCACGGGCGATGGCATCGTATCAGCATTACAGGTGTTAGCGGCGGTAGTCGATGCGAAGAAACCTTTGGCAGCATTGCGTGCGGGCATGAAGAAACTGCCACAAGTACTGCTTAACGTGCCGGTTACCGATAAGACCGGCTTTGAGTCTAAGCCCAACGTTGTGGCCGCTAAAGCTGCGGTGGAAAAGGCACTAGCGGGTCGCGGTAGGTTGCTGCTCAGACCGTCGGGTACGGAACCTGTGGTACGCGTGATGGTAGAGGGAGAGGATCATAGCGAACTGTCGTCACTGGCACGGCAGGTGGCCGATGCTATTGGGGCGTGACGTGTTGTGCCGGTTGCGCGAGCGAGGCTGTTTCGTTACCATCGCGCGCCTGTTTTAACCGGTGAGCAAAGCTATGTCAGCGGTGGTCATCGCTAATTGGAAGATGCATGGGTCCGGCGGCGCGTTGTCGGAGTTCGCTTTGCAGTGGCAAGCGTTGTGTCATCAAGCCTTACCTAGTGTGGACACGGTTTTATGTCCTCCGGCAGTGTATGCCCACCGCGCGGCACAGGTGCTGCCCCAATGGGCGCTAGGCGCGCAGGATTGCGCGCCCTGGACTGAGGGCGCGTACACTGGCGACATTAGTGCGTCGATGCTGGCTGACGTGGGGTGTTCCTGGGTCATTTTAGGGCACTCGGAGCGGCGCCACGGGCATAACGAGGGTGATGCGTTAATTGCCCAAAAGGCGAGAGCGGCGGCCAATGCCGGCTTAACAGCGGTGGTATGCGTTGGGGAATCCCTAGAGCAGCGCCAAGCGGGTATGCAAGAGCAGGTAGTTGGTGACCAATTGCGAGGCTCATTACAGGGGCTTGCGGCAGGTGAGTTTGTGATCGCTTATGAGCCCATTTGGGCTATTGGCACTGGACATACCGCTACGCCGGATCAGGCAAATGGTATGCATGAGTACATCCGGCAGGTGCTGAAGCAGCTGTTGGGAGACCAGGGTAGTGACATTGCGCTGCTATACGGTGGCAGCGTGAAACCCGACAACGCAGGTGAGTTATTTGCCTGCCCAAGTATTGATGGCGCTTTGGTGGGCGGTGCGTCACTGACGGCAGACAGTTTTTACGCCATTGCCAAAGCTGCGAGTGAGTCCGGGAGGACCTAGTGGAACAAATTATTCTGGTCGTGCATTTGCTGGTGGCCTTGGCCATCATCGGCCTGATCATGATGCAACAGGGCAAAGGCTCCGATATCGGTGCATCCTTTGGTGGCGGTGCGTCTCAGACGTTATTTGGCAGTGCTGGTAACGCCAATGTTCTGACTAAGATGACGGCTTGGTTGGCGGTGTTGTTTTTCGCGACGAGTTTTGGTTTGGCCGTGATCGCCGATAGTAAGACCGCCGGCACACAAGAGTTAGGCTTTGAGTTACCCGAAGATCAGCTTGTAATACCTGCTCAGACAGAGGAAAATTTAGCACCAGCTGGCGATGTGCCTGTGGTCGATGGGGTATCCGAATCGGCAGTGTCTCAGGGTGATGTCCCTCAGGCATTGTTAGAGGAAACCCCTGAAGCAACCCAAGGCGACGTGCCGGCAGTGTCCAATGACGCAACAGATGCAGATGCCACAAGTTCTGATCTGCCATTGGAATAAACGAATACGCGGAAGTGGTGGAATTGGTAGACACGCTATCTTGAGGGGGTAGTGGCCTATGGCTGTGCGGGTTCAAGTCCCGCCTTCCGCACCAATTATCGAAGGGGCTTCGGAAACAGAGCCCTTTTTTGTTTGAGGAGCCCCACTGGCTGCTCGCGGGACTATTCCAGTCCTCGCTTTCGCCTTGCGGCACAGAGGCCGCAAGGGCTCGGCCGTAATTTGCGGTGCAAATTACCCCGCCTTCCGCACCAATCATCAAAGGGGCTTCGGAAACGGAGCCCTTTTTTGTTTGAGGAGCCGCTGGCTGCTTGCGGGACTATTCCAGTCCTCGCTTTCGCCTTGTCATATCGCCGTCATTAATTTGCAATCTATTCGCAAACTTAACGCCATCAAACATTCACATTAGCTCTCCATTCTGTGACGCGGTTCTCAAAACCCGTCATATTAGGAGAGTTCAATGAAACGCAACGCTTTATTCACCGCATTCAGTGCTGTTGCACTGACTTTTGCCCTTGGTGCCTGTGAAGGTGATGATGGCCGCGATGGCGCAGTGGGCCCTGCCGGAGCGCCAGGCGCCGATGGCGCACCAGGTGCATCGGGTACTGATGGCAACAATGCAAACGCGGCTGTTTCCCTGAAGTTGCTTGGGCGTAACACCCCAGCTGATGGCAGCTTCGATGAATCAGCAGCAGAAATCGTTGCTTACCACCCTGCGTCGGTATCGGCATTTGTCGTAAATGCGCAGTCCGGTAGTGTGGATATTTACGATCTACAAGACCCCAGTGCACCAACAGTTTCTGGCACCTTAGACGTCGCTGGTGATGTTGAGACTCAGCTAAGCCTGGCCGCGGGT
Source organism: Luminiphilus sp. (assembly GCA_965658685.1). GTDB lineage: Bacteria > Pseudomonadota > Gammaproteobacteria > Pseudomonadales > Halieaceae > Luminiphilus. The sequence continues at coordinate 305 of CBFHTF010000024.1, read as the reverse complement.
TCCATGGGAGCGGTTAACAGCGTCGATGTTAGCGGCAATACCGTAGCAGTGGCCCTAGCGGCGGATGTCGAGCAAGAAAACGGCTACGTGGTTTTTTACAGCACAGATGGCACTTACTTGTCGGCGGTAGAAGCCGGTGCTCTGCCTGATAAAGTGGGTTTCTCTCCCGATGGTAATTTCGTCGTGGCCGCCAATGAAGGCCAGCCCAATGGCGATTACTCCGTCGACCCCGAGGGCAGCCTTACAGTCATCAATGTATCGGGTGGTTTCGCTAGCCCTGTCGCTGTTACCGCAGACTTCACAGC
>CBFHTF010000023.1:0-29629 GCA_965658685.1 Luminiphilus sp. | reverse complement strand
GTGGTTCACCAGAGTACGCAGCGGTTCGCTGGTTTCAAAGGCATGGCAAACAGGCCTATAAAGCTGAAAACCGAGTTTGGCGTATGCTGTTTGGCTTGATGTTTTGGGATCTGCTGTTCGAGAGTAAACAGGCCGGCGTTTACTCGCCCTTCGACAAAATTCCCTCGGCATTATCTGAGGGTCGATTTTTACTGATCCACGAAGCCGCTATTAACCAGCGTTTGGCATTACTGAATGAGCCATTGAGTATGAAACGCCAGCTTGCACAAGTCAGTGCAGCCAAGTTCGGCACCCCAAACGGCTTGTTTCGCTGGCGCCAATCTACCCATGAAGCAGTCTTTGCGTTAATTGAACATGCACCTCCACAGGCGCTACAAAAGCAATTACTCCACTTTTGTGAGCATTATGACGCTGCTCGCCAAGGTAATCCCGATCTACTCGTGATCGATGAGGCCGGTGCCAAATTCGTGGAAATTAAAGCGCCGGGAGATCAGCTCAAACGGCATCAACTGCTGCGTTTGGAGCAACTTCGCGCCAGTGGCTTACCCGCTGACATTGTTCGTGTGCGTTACGTATTAGATCCACAGCAAGCGTATACAGTGATCGATGTGGAAACCACTGGTGGACGCGCAGAGCAACACAGGGTCACGGAGATTGGCGCACTCAAAGTCATTAACGGCAGGGTTGTCGATCGGTTCCACAGTCTTATCAATCCGCAGCGCACCATCCCTACAGGCATTACGCGGCTGACCGGTATCGATGACACCCTAGTTGCCGATGCACCTGTGTTTGCCGACATCGCCGAGTCGTTACTTCGGTTCCTCGATGGTGCCATTTTTGTGGCCCATAACGTGGAGTTTGACTACAAGTTTATCTCGCACGAATTTCAACGCTGGGGTCACAGTTTCCGCATGCCCAAGCTGTGCACTTGCGCCAGCATGCGCAAACTCTACCCCGGGCATAAATCCTATGGTTTGTCAGCGTTAGCCGAGGTTTACGATATATCTCTGACGCAACATCACCGCGCCTTGTGCGATGCCCAAGCGGCCGCGGAGCTACTAATGCTGGTTAATCGCAAACGAGAAGAGCTCCTGGCATCTGACGACAGCAAATCGTAGAAACCAAGTCGTAGAAGCCCAGTAGCTTGTGTCTAAGCAGCCGACCACGTTGGGCCCATAGCAAAGCAGTGGTATTCAACAGCGCTGAAGAACTTCAAAAATCACATCAGCCGATACAGCCAAATGCTGCGTGGCGGCTAATCGGGCCTTGCCATCGTTAGGTGCCCGAAAGTAATGGGGTGTCATCATGAACAACTGATCGATGGCCGGTTGCGCCAACTCGGGTAACGCAAACTGCACTCGATCGCTGTCGATTGCCTTGAAAGCCTTGCTTTCAGTGCGCGTGAACGTGCGCTCGGGTACCTCTGGATACACCAGCTTTCGCAAAGCCATTAAATGATCATTACCGGCACCTACTCGAAGCCAAAGACCACCAGGTTTCAACACACGGGCAAATTCATCGGGGCAGGCAAAGCCAAAAATATCTAAGACCACGTCGGCGCTGCCGTGTTGCATAGGTATTTTACGATTGGTGCCTACCAGCCATGCAGCGGAGCAACGTTTGGTCGCTGCAATAACCGCCCATTTAGAAATATCCAAACCTACAGCGGCTATCTCAATGCCATGAGCTAGTGCTTTACGCCACAGCCCCTCTAAGTAATAACCCTCCCCGCAGCCCGCATCGACAACGACTGGCGTTTGCGGCAAACGGGGCAGTAGAACATTGCAGAGCTTATCGAGAATGGGCTGATAAACACCCGTACTCAACACAGCCTGTCTCGCGACCACCATTTCTTTGCTATCGCCCGGATCATTACTGCGCTTATGTTGATTGACCAATAAATTGACGTAACCGCGCTTGGCTACATCAAAACTATGCTGTTGCTCGCAACCCAGTGCGTTATCGATGAGTACTAGAGGACTGCCATCAATGGGACAGCAAAGAAGCGCGTTGTGCTGATAGGCCATAACTAATTACAAGTGGCGTTGTCGACGCTACAGAGTCTCCCACGACATTAGCCACTACGATAGCGCCAAATCGAGTGAGATGATTGGGTTGCCAAAACGTATCACTATCAAGATCTGGACTAACCCCTCGCGATTATTGGCTTACCTCGCCGGTCTCCGCTTGCGCTTTACTTGTCTGGGTAGCACTCACTGCAAGACATCAACGGAGGCCGACATGCAGGGCAGACCCGTTTCATTTTCACGCACAACGATTGTTGAGCTTATGGTGCCTGCCTATACCAACTTTGGGGGCAAGGTGCACGGTGGCACACTAATGTCACTCATGGACAAAGTGGCCTATGCCTGCGCCAGTAAACATGCAGGGAATTACTGCGTCACGGTGAGTGTTGATGCCGTTGAGTTTTTAGCGCCTGTTGAGGTTGGTGAGATGGTTTCGATGCTGGCGTCGGTGAACTACGTTGGCAGCAAGTCGTTGGTTGTGGGTATCAAGGTCATTGCCGAAGATATTCGCTCGGGTGTGCATCGGCATACCAACACGTCTTATTTCACAATGGTTGCCAAAGATTCAGAGGGCCGCACTGCCACGGTGCCGCCATTGATCTTAGAGTCAACCGATGATGTCCGACGTTATTGCGCGGCACTTCAGCGCAAACGACTGCGAGATCATGCCCGCAGCTACATGAAAGACTATCGCGATAATTTCCTATTCGATGACAGCATCGAGCAATATCTCGATAAACAGCGCTGCCATATCGATATTCAGTCGTAGGGGGAGACCATTAGCCTCCCCCTACCTGTAGCCACATCTTGTCAGACAGACATGTCTGTTTAGACTGTAACCGCGTTACCTCGGAAGATTTTCGATAAATAACGACTCTCGCGCGGCGAGGGCGCTGGCACTGCGCACTGCATGACCGCCGCCACAAGACGCTCCATCTCTTCCGACAACTCCTGATCGTTAGAGGGCTCTTCCGTGTGTGCCCGCCGGGTCAACTGCACTTGATTGATAGCAGGCACCGTGGGTAATCGCTCTCCCTCAACACCCAAAGTCACCGTAAAGGCGTGAAGTGAGTTCTTCACAAAGAGCGCCAGGGCAAACTCCTCTCGGGTCGATGCCAGAGAGGTATCAGGCGTAAGCAGCACGATTTGGCAGTTGGGTACCAAAGCCGCGATACGAGCGGTGCGGAAATGGTGGGTTAATTGGTCTCGCACAAGCTGCCGGAATTGTTCATCGGACAATACACGATCCCAATTTTCACCACGCGTACCTGCCAGCGCATTGAGAGGTAAACGCTCGAATGGACTGCTAACGACCACATCAAAGCCACCTTCTTCTCGCAGCAGCTTATCGAGCGCGCCTTCGAGATCATTGTCAATGCAGCGAATATCCGCACTAAAATCGTCAAGTTCAATCGCATGATAAAGCTGGGTAGCTGTGTCTTCGGAACGGGTAAGAATCCACAGTTTACTGACGCCGTTTTGAGCGAAACCGCGGGCAAGTTCTACCATCTCATTGCGCATGCAATCGCCGATGAGGACAACCCGTTTACCGCTCAACTTGGCCAGATCTTTTTCACTTGGCGCCAACAGCAGTTCACCTTCGGTCACTGAACGATCGAATTTCAAGCCGCCCGATGGATGGAAGGTTTCACCACTGACAATTTCATCGGCCAAATGAAAGACCGTAGATAAGCCCACCTGCTCATCGGTGGGCATTTTGTGCAGGTGTAAGCGATTCAAAATACCTGATTCAATCTGACTTGCTGATTGCTTGCACACGGTCTTGTCGAAGAACGGCGACGGCGCATCAACAAATGAACCCAGGAACTCGTCTTTATCGGCCTCAGTAAAGATGCCTGCGTTGACGAGGCGCTCGACTAACTTCACCGCCAAACCCATATGTAGCAAGCACTGATTAGCACTGCCTGTGCCCCCCGATTCACGAACTTGCGTAAGCAGGCGAGATAAGGATTTTGGCAAATTCTTACTGGGTAATACCTCGATTGCATTGCCCGACAGGCGCTTGATGTCCTCTATGGGGTAACCCTCGACAACCGCCGCAATGATGGCGGCGTGTACTTGGTTTAGGCGCTTGTTCTCTAACACCAATCGACCGCGACGATCGAACAGCCCGGGAGCATCGCCCAAACCCCGCAAGCGAGCACCATCGACTGGACCCGGTGCCAATGCGTTAATCTGAATTTCCGGGCCTAAATGACGAGATAAAATTTCCGCCAACACTCGCTGACCCGCTTTTGAGACGGCGTAATCCGCACGATTTGGATAGGCCACAGCAACATATTTTTCGCCGCCAAAATAGCTTGAAACGTTCAAGATAGAGCCACGCCCCCTATCTTTCATCAGAGGGCCAAATTTTCGGATAAGCGAATAGTTGGAAATGAGATTCGCCTCCATCGTGCGATCCCACTGCGCCATCGACATATCGACAACCATTTCTTCGGCGCCCGAGATGCCCGCATTGTTAATTAAGAAGTCAACCTGACCAAACAGTTCAACGGCATGATGGTGTAAGCGGTCTAGTGCCGAGGGATCACCAACATCGATATCGGGCAAAATATGGATGCGCGCCTCGGGATTGGGGTAACCAATACCACGTAATTCATCGGCAATTTCCTGGTGGGCCTCTCGCAACTTACTTTCACTGCGCGCACTGAGAAGTACACGCGCACCAGCAATCGCAAGATAACGGCCCAACTGCAAACCGATGCCAAGACTACCGCCGGTGATGACCGCGGTTTTTCCTTTGTGAAGACCCGGTAACACCCGCATCAAGGAACTTGGCATTGCACCTTTACCGGTAGCGCGGCGGATATTTTTTGGGATCCATAAGTTGATGGGATCCATTTGCCGAACTCGGTTTGTCAGGGTAGCAGCCCAGTCAGCGGCGAACGGCAAGCAGTCACGGTCTTCGGTATCAAAGCGAACAAGCTGATTGGGTTGTACCGACCACAATAAGCTACCTGCCGCCGTTAACGTTTCATCCTCATGGCGCCAGCCCCGAATAAGCGCCTCGATTGAGGCACGGATAACCTCATTGAGTAAATTACCATGGCCGTCGCTTGGGTTAGTGACATAGGTGATTGCCGGCGGATCACATTTACCAAACCAGCGCTTCAAGTTATTGGCGAGCGCCGCGGCAAACGCGACAGGGGCCACGACTTCGTCGCGAACAAAATTCTCTACATCCTCGTCGCTAGCGGTAGAAATGGAGTAACCATGCTGACCATTTTGCTTCTGTGGAAGTACCACCACGCCATCGAGGCGGCCATAATGGTCGTCGATAAATTGCATCGTACGATCGACCGATTCCCGTCTTAAGGGATCAAGATGGGTCAACTGAATACGATCGACCTCACGACCTTGAATAATACCTCGGGCGTGGCCTACCGCTTCTAGGTTTCGAAATGCCAGCAATACTCGCGCACCTGATTCAATGTGACGCTCAGCAAAAGTGACCGCCTCACCGTGATCGGAACCACCCAATATCAACACCAGGGTACCCGATAGATCCTCAAGCCGTTTGTCGGGCCATGACACCAATTGGGATCGACTCTGTGCCGGCACTTGCATGCCATTGGTCACCTCGAAATGGTGTCCCGACAATGCTGCCGACTCATCGGCGGCCAACCAGGTAATCGTAGAGGCAACATCATCAGGCGTTGGGTAGCAATAATCGAGACCCTCGGTACCCGCTCGGGTCGTGATCATTAAGTCGCGAAATTCTTTGCCCGTGCTGCCAGGCTCAAGCCCCTGTAACTCATCCATGCGGGCGAATACGGTGTTGATGCGCTCAGATTCAATGGGGCCGGGAAATACCGTATTGACTCGAATGCCACGCTCTTCACCGAGCTCAAGGGCGAGACCTTTGGACAAGGCATTGAGGCCCGATTTCGGCACAACGTATGGCAGCCGACCGTAATAATGGGTGCGAGAAAAAATCGTTGATACATTGATTATGGAGGCACCATTAGCCATGTGCGGCGTAGCAGCCCGCGCCATATGCCAGGGCGCTCCCAGTAGGTTCATAGCCGAATCAAACATGGTCTGATCGGCACCACAAGCACGCATGTCAACCTCGGAAAAAGGAATATCGCGCAGTGTGTATTTGGGCCCCGCGGCGCCCGCGTTATTGATCAACACATCGATGGGGCCAAAGGTGTCGACCGCTGACGCAACAATCTGACGACATACATCGGGGTCGGCGCAATCGCCTGTAGCTGATGCGATGTTGGCTCGATCGAAGCCTTGTGCCGCCAATTCCTCGATAAAGTCATCAAGCTTACTTTGGTCTCGACCAGTCATCATGACACGACCGCCCTCGCTTAAGAGCTGTCGAGTAATGTATTTGCCAATGGAACCTGCAGCACCCGTTAAAATAATGTTCTTTTGGCGCAATCGCCGTCCGGAACCCGATTCATTGATCACCGCATCTGTAAGTCTTACCTGGTCATTCATAGCAGCGCTCCTGCCGATCCCGTTTCTACTTGCTGGATATCTTCGCCACGCTCTGCTGCATCACGCAGCGCCCAAGCACGGAAAAGTTCGTCTTTTGATTTGAGTCCCTGCCGGGGTAAGGCATGGATGGCTACATAGTTGGCGCCTTGGTGTCGGTTTTCCCACATCGCTTGATGGGCCTCGGGTAACTCGGCCATAGAAACGGGGGTAGGCGACAACACACTGAGAAACCCCGATGCAATCTGTTCTTGCATCTCGGCAAACTCGCGAGAGGTATTCAAATGGGTACCGCGAATCTCTGCAGTGGGCATTAGGATGCGCCGCTGTCGAGTCCATACTTGGGGTGCGTAAAAGGTGAAGCGCTGGCCTGACATATCCTCTGAATACACGACCCTGCCGGTGTTAGGCTTTACCAAGGCCGACGCCAACGCCAAGCCATCGCGGCCTGCACGCTCGAATACCACATCCGGTAAACCTCGCTTATCGAGGGTATTCCTAAGCGCCGGAGCAATGGCAGAGCCAATGGGTTTCAAGGTGCGGTCTGAGAAATCGCGCACCGCTTCACGAAACGCTTGGGGCTCAGTAAAGGGGTCTGGCATAACCGGGAATGGCCCGGGAGCAACAAAATCATCACCCAGCCGCTTTGCCAACTCCTCGATACTCACCACACCACGAACACGGGGCCCAAATCCCAGGGAATTCACAAACTCCCGCTGTGCAATGGTGTCCACGAGTACCGCCACCTGGCAGCCGTTCTGACAACCTACTTCGATGGCCTCAATAGCAACATTATCAACAATGCCATCGGTGGCCCCCGGACCATAAACGACCAGTAGTGTTCTGCCTGCGCGAAGCCCCGCTCGTTTAAATAGAGTGGCTGGTGTGGAACCACCCGACTTACCTATGAAGCTGAAGCGATAGCCAGAGCTTGCACCATAAAAAGCTAGCACGCCGCCATCGCCCAGCAGTTGGAATGTCCGCGGAAAGGCAGTTTCACCCGCGTGGGACACTGCATAATCGATAGGGCCGCCAAGCACCTTTTGGGCATCAGTGACGAAAGGTTCACCGGCAGCAAGCCAGTCTGCCCACTGCCCGGGATCATCGGGCACAGCAGTGAAGATGTCACTCCAGCGCGGATCTTTACGATTAATGGCCTTACCACCCAAGCCTGTAACCCGCTCCGCGCGAGCATCACTGGAGACCATACCAAGGCAGTGCAGTTGGCTGGCCAGTGCACTACGCTAACAGTCATAGCCAGTGCCAGTGGCAGCACCTTCTATAAATAGACGTTTGTTCGGCTCAATAGCGAGCGTCGTAAACAAGGCGCGCTGAATAGTACCCATCGTCAAGCCATAGGAACCGGCTTCTTCGAACGTGAGCGTATTCAGCTTAGGGTGCAGTTGCGGTCCCTGAACGGCTAGAAATTGGCCGTGACTGCCGTCATTGCGCTCGTAACCTTGAATCCTGAAATCAGCCGCCATGGGATCAAGACCCTGGTCCGGAGATTGCAACTCACTCTGGCCTGAGTAAATTGTCACCACATGGCCGACCGATAGGCGACCCTCCGCGATCAGTTCATCACCCAGCTGAACCACGAGTCCCACACCACCCGAACCTGTTACTTGCACATCGGACTCACGCGCGTCGAAGGGTGATACCGGAATACCCGTCACAGCCCAGATGTCGTTGAAATTGACTTCTGATGCCAACACGTACACCAAAGCTTCACTAGCGGCGGGGGTCGGTGTTTCAAACACCAACTGCCGCTCAGCCACAACAGGGTCACCATGTTCAGGCTCTCCGTCGACCTCAGAACGAGCTACGCCCCAGCCATATTGATAATCGGGAATCGGTGTGACGCCCGGGTAGAAACTAGCCCCCATCGGCAATAATCGACGCTGTTCTATCAAGGCGTTCTGCTGATCTTGAGAGGGGTAAGGAGGTACCTCCTTCGGCATACACGGAAGTGCTGCACTGCGTTTTTCGAGAAACGCCTGAATACCCTTGGGTCCCGATAGAGGGTCACAAACTGCCTCGGCAAATAACCGTGCTTCAACTTCTAAACCGGCACTAACACCAGATTCAATACCGCTCAGTACTGCCGACACGATACGATCAGCGACGTGTGCTCGACCACCTGCCGCGAGCTGGCCAAGTACCGTAACAGTATCTGGATGCTCCAAGATCGACTGATCAAAGACCAGCGCTTGCCCATATTCTGAAATACAAAGCGATTGGGCATCGAGTATGGCGCCGAGCGGACCAGTACCCTCGAAATAGGCACGCAAATGCTGCATAGCGCGCTCTACCGCCGACTCGGCACCTGCGCCCACGACCTCGTCAACAAGACCAATATCTTGGGCCCAGTCCGCATCGATGGGACGACCACGCAGCATTAAACACAGGGCATCAACGGCACCGCGGTGACCGTGGCGGGCACTGAGCTTTCTTACAAGGCGCTGTGTGCCGCCATAGCCCGGTAATAAATTCAGATTTACTTCGGGTTGACCAAATGTCGCATGACGTGCAGCAACCACATAACGACAGGACAACAGTAATTCATTGCCACCACCAAGGGCGGGACCGTTCACAGCGGCAATTACCGGAATATCCAAACTCTCAATGGCAGCAAAAGTGGATTGAGCCGCGTGGGGTGGCGTTAGTGCCGATTGCAGATCACCCACCTCACCAATCTTGAGCAGCTCTTTAACATCGGCGCCTGCTACAAATGTGTTCCCTGCGCCAGTGATCACCAAAGCGTCGACAGTGCCCTGATGTTTGATTTGTTGAATGACCGTATGCAGCTCATCGAGCGCCCGCTCATTCAATGCGTTAACCGGGGAATTCGTAATAGACAACAGAGCCACGGTACGATCGTGACTGAGGGAATGGGTTTCCAGTCGTATGTAGCGCCAAACTTGGACAATCTTGCGGGCCTGAGCAAGTGCACCGTGGTCTCGCCAGGCGCTGATGGCATCGCGAATGACATCCACAATGGCGGGGTCTTTGAGCGTTGATAAGTCACCTAGGGGAGCGTCTAGCAGTAGCGCTCGTAAAGTGCGCCGCATGTATTTACCAGAGCGCGTCTCGGGAAAACCAGGCACCACGAGAAAGTCTGAGGGTACCGCAGTGGCACCTTTCTCTGAGCGAACCAATTGCTGAAGGCGGGTAAAATCGTCATCGCTCAGCTTGCGTCCCGGCGCCGCCACCAAAAAAGCCACTGGGGTTTCGCCTTTTTCATCGTGAGGCGCACCGACCACCACCACATTGCCCAGCGGCGAGTCTTCACGCAGGGTTTTATCACGCAAAATAGCGCCTTCAATCTCTTCGGTACCAATCCGGTGACCCGAAACATTGATGACGTCATCCGATCGACCATGCAAGGTGAAACCGCCATCATCGTGGCGACGGGCGTAGTCGCCTTGAGTGTAGCTGTAGTCATCACTCCAACGACTGAAATACACCTGTTTGAAGCGCTCAAAATCACCACACCAATCGGCGCTGCCAAAACCTTCCTTGTCTCCCCACAGGGTATGAGCTAAATAGGGATAGGGCTGAGTAATCACCAACTCCCCTTTCTCACCCACATCAGCGGTGCGCCAGCCGTTAGTCTCGCTGTCATTGGCAACGCGTACGTCTGCCTGAACCCATGGCAGTGACCAAGTTTTAGCGTTAGCTTTTAGGTCTTTGTAGCCACCTGCCGGACAGCTGAACACAATGCCGCCATGCTCGGTTGCCCAGTAGGAATTGATGTAGTGGGGACAAATATGCGTCATAGCGAACTGCTGCACCGCCGGGGACACTGGCTCGGCACAAAATGTCGCCGCCCGCAGCGATGACATGTCGTACTCACTCATATCGCGAGTGCTCGCAGGGTCGGTCATCACTGCCTTCAAAAACGTAGAGCCCGCTTTGAACAAAGTGACTTTGTGACGCTCGATAGTCGATGCGAAGCGGCCAGCGTGGGGAAAGAGTGGCGAGCCCTCACACACCACCGTCGTCATGCCCAGCGCCAAGGGTGCTGCAATTAGATAGGACTGGCCGGTAATCCAGCCTGGATCACCAACCACGTAAAGGATGTCATCGCTCTTTGCCTCGAATACGGTGTGCATGGTTTGCACAACACCAGTCAACCAGCCGCCGTGGGTATGAACCACGCCCTTGGGTTTACCCGTAGATCCAGAGGTGTAAATGATAAACAACGGCCAGTTGGCCTCTACCGGCACAACCGGCTGCAGGCCATTCAAAATTGCCCAGACGCGCTGATCAGATTCATTTGCAAGCGCCTCAAAACTGGCACATCCCAAATCGGCGAGACATTCTTCCCGGGCTTCAGCGAGCAACTTATCTGAAAGACGATCACGCTCATACTGAACGATTTCTTGACCGGTATAGCGAGCTACCACCACGGTCTCGACAGTGTGACCAACACCAGCCAGCGCGGTAGCCACGTCCGTGCGAAGACGCGCACTGGTCTCAGCGGATATATCTTTACGATGTTGAAGTACTGCACCGAGCTCTCGCATGAGATCAGCCCGTTCCAGCGTGATCTCCCGCTCCAATGCAGTCGAAACCGTATGTTCGATAGCCGCAGTGTCGCGGATATCGCCATAACGCTCCAAAGTCGATTGTAAAGCCGCTATGGCCGCTTCGCGGGGTACATAGTTGTCTAACGCCGGGTCCGTATATTGGCTCTTAAATGGCACTGCCTCGGCATTGCGATAACCACCGTCTGCCGTAATAACCACCTTAGCGCCCGCATCGTGCAATCGGTCTGAAAGGGTTTTTGCCGAGAAGCCGCCAAACACCGGGGTATAAATAATCCCTAGCCGCTGTGCCGCTAAAATGTAGAACAGCTGCTCGGGGATGTTAGGCATGTTGAGGGCGATACGATCACCGGTCACCAGGCCCAGGTTAGCGAGCACTCGAGCACGCAGCACAACCTCTAGCATCAATTGCTTGTAGCTGACCCTTTGCTCTGTTACTGGGCCACCTCGACCATCATTTTTGGACGGATCCCAGCGGTCACCCTCAAACACAATGGCAGTTTGATGGCCCCGCTCGGACAGCAGATGACGATCAATTTGATTGAAACACGCGTTGGTTTGAGCGCCGACATACCAGCGCAGATACGGAGAGCGGCTGCTATCGAGTACTTGCTGCCAAGGCGTCTCATTGCTCGCCAAGCACTGCGCGGGTCCAAAATTGCCCGTGGCCTGATCGACACCCAGCCAACTCCCCAGAGAGGGATCAAAGGATAGCCACTGTTCGCCGGAGACATCAAACCAGTGCAGCGCCATCCGAGCCATGTCGCCAAAGAAACAATCTGGGGACGCAACAATAGAGTGACGGAGGGAATCCTCCTGGGCCTGAGAGTGCAGTGCCTCCCAAGCAAAAGAGCGTGACATGCTGGATCTCCCGACACGCAAAGGTGTGCTTTCGTGCCACGGCGGCGACCATGGACTAGCCGACGCCTAATTATTGTTGAATTACCACCGTTTTAAACCGGTAGCAGTAGGCGCTCGAACCGTGTAAGGCAAACGCCAAAACTGACCTGCTTCTGTCCGGGTTACGGCAAGAAATTCAAAGTGGATGATCAGAAATTGTTATTTTTTTGCTTTTTTATTCATACCCCCCATGAACGGAAGATAATATCGGCGCGCTTCGCCACGAGATGGATTGTTGCACCTAAGGTATTTGTGCAGCCACTTAATGTAGAAATGTTAACGCGTAAAAAAAACCCCGAAGGCCTAGGGGGCCAACGGGGCTAAAAACAAAAAATTTGGCGGTGGAACTTAAAAAGCCGCCATTAAAAAAGGAAACACCAACATACTGGCACCTAGGTAAACGGTCAGTAAATCCCGCTTAGTATCACTCATGACAACCCTCCTTAGTCAGTCACATTACGGAGGGTAATATATAGTCCTGGCACCAAAAACCAAGGCAATATCTCCAAAATAAATCGTTAAAATTCATCAATAGTCATTCGAATACCAAAACACATAACTGAAAAGAATATTTAAGGCCGCAATAATGAAGGGCAAGCGCACATTCACCATCGTCTACCGAGTGAGCCTGTGCCAGGCCAAAGACGATCTAATGACCCTTCACCGCCACTTGTACAGGCCGCTTACCGTTGGGGCCGTAGAGATTGACCTGAAGGCTGGCAATGGCATGTACCAAAATGATGGGTGAAATCGTCTGCTTACCGGTCCAGTGAATTTTCGGGAAGCGCTCCAATATCTTTTCAATGGCTAAACGCAGCTGCAGCTGCGCTATCCGGTTACCCAAACAGCGATGTACCCCATGACCAAAAGCCAGGTGTTTGCTGGCGTTATCACGGGTAATGTCAAAGACATCGGGGTTAATGAATACCGAAGGATCTCGATTAGCGGCGCCGTACCACATGACCACCTTCTCGTCTTTGGCGATGCGCTGTCCCGCGATTTCCGTATCCTCGGTGGCTGTTCTACGCATATGCATCACCGGAGACACCATCCTCAAACTCTCCTGAATCATCGGCTCAATCAAACTCCGGTCATCGACAACTCGCCGGCGCTGATCAGGAAATGCTGTGAGCAAGCGTATTGTCCCCGAGAGCGAGTTCCGGGTTGTGTCATTACCCGCAAAAATAATGAGTAGCCAAGAGCCGTCCAAGTAGTCTTGCGACATGGAGCGACCATCGACGGTGACGTTGGCAATAGTGGTCAACAAGTCTTCTCTTGGTCGCGCAATACGATCGGCCATCACGGCCTCACCATATTGGAACATGTCGTCAATCATGCCCTTAAACCGGAGAGGAAATAACGGCTCAGCTAGCAGCATGCGCCAAGGCTGAGATAAAAATTGAGGCGCAAGTTCCAGGTAATGCATCCAGCGGGTAATCTTCGGTCGATCTTCTGGGTCCACCCCCAGCATTTCGCACAATGTAAACAGCGGCAGCTGGCTCGAAAATAACTCGACAAAATCAACTACGGGGCCACGCCGCTCCATATCATCGAGCAAGTCATCGATTTTTTTGGCTACCTTCTGTTTGAGCGTTTCAACGTAAGCGGGAAAAAAGAACGACGATTGCTGAGTCCGTAGATCACGATGAATATCAGCATCCAGATTGATAAGCGAGTTTTGGGCGGCGCTAATCAGTCGCTCGGCCTTAGTATTGCCCTCGGGCAGTAATGCCAGATTGATACTGCCGCGCTGGGATGAAAATAATGACGGGTTTAGTTCCACAGTCTTGATATCGTCATAACGTGATACTGACCAAAAGCCCGATGCTGGCCGCTTCATGGTCGACCACATCACCGGCGCTTGTTCACGCATGCGCTTGTAATAATCCCAGGGGTGTCCTTGGGTCCAAGAGTGCGTCAAACCCAAAGCAAAGCCTTCAAGCCGCGGATAGACTTCGTCGTACACAGGGTCTCTCGCGCCAGTGTCACGCAACACATTGTCACTGACGGAGGGGTAATGTTGATCTTTTGCGATCATGACCTTGCCTATTGTTATTGGAGTCAGCGTTGATTGTAGTGGCAAATAGTGATTGTTCGTAGCCAAGACCGAATGTCTTCTGTTGGCGGATAGCGAAAATTCGCGTGGTGTAGACTGGATCATGGGGCTCGATGCTGACCACTGCCATGTGGTCGCAGGCGAGTTTTTAATCATGCATTCACAGAGGAGCGCCGCCACACAATGCGCCTACTGTTGGTTGAAGACGATTACGAATTGTCCAAGGCGGTTGACCAAGCGCTGACCGGGCAGGGCTATGCCATCGATGCGGTAGCGACAGCAGAAGCGGCGCTATTTCTGCTAGACCAAGCACCTCAAGATGCCGTAGTACTCGACCTGGGCCTGCCCGATGGCGATGGCATCGATGTGCTTAAGCAAATTCGCAAGCGCTGGTCATCACTCCCCGTAATCATACTAACCGCTAGAGACAGCGTTGATGACAGAGTGCGGGGTTTGGACGCTGGTGCGGACGATTACCTCACCAAGCCCTTTGAGATCACTGAACTTGTAGCGCGCATTCGTGCCATCACCCGCCGGGCATCGGGCCGCAGTGATAATGTTATCTCGGTAGGTAACGTGACGTTAAATTTAGCGGCGCAGCAAGTCACGCTTGGCGATGATGTTATTGAGCTATCAGGCAAAGAGTATCGAGTGCTACACACACTATTGGAACATCAGGGTCGTCTGATGACCCGTGAACAAATTGAGACAAGTCTATACGCTTGGGGCGATGAGGTCGGCAGTAATACCGTGGAAGTTTATGTTCATGGATTACGTAAAAAACTTGGCAAAGACTTCATCAAAACCGTGCGCGGCATTGGTTATGGTGTGGGCCTAAATTGAAATCCATCCGCAGCTTTCTCACGATTGTCACACTGGCGGCCATCGTGCTCGTCATCTTTATTGCCACTGTCCAAGGTTATCGGCAAGGGATTCGAGAGACGCAAAAACTCCTTGATGTACATCTCAATCAGTACGCCGAATTACTAGCCAACAGTAATCACCGCAACACCAATCAAACACTACCCCTTGCTGGCGAATTGCGCTTCCAAATATTCGACACTAGCGAGCGCTTGTTACATGCATCACCCGATACACCCCAGGTCGCCATGACAGCACTGGCAGCCAACGATATTGTGGATGCAAGCTTTCAGGGTAATCGCTGGCGAGTTATCAGTCGCTTATTCCCCGAGCGGGGCATCTATGTACTTGTGGCCGAACCCATCACCGCGCGTTTCGACGTAGCCGAACAAGCAGTAGGTGCATCGTTGCTACCCATGTTGCTCAGCATTCCAATACTGGCGCTCATGGCGTGGGTCATCATTTCACTGGGTCTTCGTCATCTACGCGGCCTTGCGACAGCGGTTGCCCAACGCGATGAAACTAACTTCACGCCCATCGCACTCTCGGGACTACCCAGCGAACTATTGCCCGTAGTATCGAGTATGAACAGTATGCTGACGCGCATCGAACAATCCCTCGAGCGTGAAAAGCGGTTCGCTTCTGATGCCGCGCACGAGCTAAGAACACCTATCAGCGCTATCAAAGTAAACGCCTATAACCTGCAGCAAGACTGCGGCAGCCACCCCCAAATTACAGCCCTTGGCAGTAATTTGCGCCGAATGTCGCACCTTATCGATCAGCTACTGCTGCTGTATAGAACCAGCAGTGACAATCTGCGCCTGCAGTTTGAACCGGTTGATTTAACACGTGTATGCCAACAAACCGTGCAAGAGCGCTACCCCGACATCCAAGAGCGAGAGCAGGACATTGAACTTGAGGGTGACAATGTGGTCATTTTAGGGAACCGGTTTGCCCTTGCCGCACTCATTGGCAATCTTCTTGACAACGCCTCTAAGTACACCCCGAAGCACGGTCATGTCCGATTACAGCTTAGTGTTTGCGGTGATTACGCCGAACTTTCGGTAGAAGATAGTGGCTGCGGTATTGAACCGTCTTTAAGGGAGCGAGTGATGGATCGTTTCTACCGTATCAATAGTGGGTCGGGTGTTCAGGGCTGCGGCCTTGGCTTGTCTATCGTGCAGCATGTCGTTGCCCTGCATCGCGGATCACTGGCCATTGATCATTCCGAACGTCTCGGTGGCACCCATGTCACCGTCACATTGCCACTGGGCGATAACAGGTTGCAATCGTGAACTGGCTGCAAGTTGGGGCAAGCATACTGCTGTTACTACAAGTGCAGTTGCTGGCCGCAGCACCGGTTGTAGAACTTGTCATTACCAACCATGTGTTCGTGCCTGACGTCATCGAGATTCCAGCACATCAAAAAGTTCGGCTTATGGTTATCAACAAAGATGCCACACCCGAAGAATTTGAAAGCTATGAACTCAACCGTGAGAAAGTCATTGTAGGTGGACACCGCGCTGTTATTTTCATTGGCCCTCTTGAGCCTGGTGACTACCCATTTTTTGGGGAATTCAACCCCAAAACTGCCCAAGGCATTGTGCGGGTTAAAGGACTATAGCTGTGAATCTTGATGCGGTTATTGTTGTGTTACGCGAGGTACTAGAGGCGTCCATGCTAGGGAGCCTGCTGTTAGCGCTGGCACACAGACGGCAATTAGGTGTCAGCTGGTGTCTTACAGCCGTCGTCATCGGTAGTTTTTGCGCCTGGACTTATGCCAATACGATGGGCCCCATCAGTGAACTTTGGGACTATCGTGGCCAAGAACTGGTCAACGCGGCCATGCAGTTTGGTATTTGCCTGCTGTTCATTGCGCTAACCGCCGCCCTTTACCATCACACAGCGAAATCGTGGCTGATCAAAGTGTTGATGGCAGTCATCATTGTTTTGGCACTAACCCGGGAGTTGTCAGAGATTCTGTTGTATTTGCGTGGATTTGCCTTCCAGCAGCAACAATGGTCAGCCTGGGGTGGCGGTATAGTAGGTTTTATTACGGGCACGAGTGTGGGCATCATGTTGTACTTTCTCACACTGTGGGCGGTGGACTGGACCCGTGCGCAATTCACCATCCTCACGGTATTGACCCTTATTATTGCTGGACTCAGCCTACAGGCGGTTTCGCTGTTGCTACAAGTGGATCTGCTTCCCTATAGGCCGCCTTTATGGGACAGCTCAGCACCCATCCCTGAACAATCGTTAACGGGACAGCTGCTGTATGCATTTGTCGGTTACGAAGCGACACCCACGCTCTGGCACGTGATGGCGTATGCCGCGGTAATGCTCGTTAGCCTCATAATTATTAACGCTGGAAAGTCTCAGCAACTAGCCAAATAATCGGTTGGAGCCCCACTATTATCACTACTTTAAGAGACGCCTCGCTCACTGCGAAACGTAGAAATTCACGGTTAACGTTCGCTGTGTTGATGTTACTTGCCACCACAAAGAGCCTCGCCGATGGCACGAGCATTGGTCAAATCTATGCGCCCTATGTTCAGCCTCTGGAGCAGGAACTCGAGTTGGTCTTTATCGACGACAACCGAGGTGACAACAGCGCCACACCGAGTAGCTACTGGCAAAAGCTGGGCTACGGTACATCATTACTCGATAAGATCTACACCGAACTGAGCGTCACGCGACTCACCGAGCAACAGCAAACCCTGCATGTCGTTGAGCTGGAAGGCATCTGGCAATTGTCAGAGCAAGGTGAATACGACAGTGATTGGGGCATGTTATTCGAGTTGGAAGTTGGGCTCGAACGCGATGCAGCGGAGTTCAGTGTCGGCCTGCTCAACAGTCGCGACATTGGGAAATTTACATTACTGAGCAATGCGCTAGTAGCCATAGAATGGGGATCGGACATCGACGATGAGGTGGAAACAGCCCTCGCCATGCAACTGCGTTATCGCTGGGGTCCTAGGGTTGAACCCATCATTGAGTTATTTCTCTCAGAAGACACTGCGGCCATTGGGCCGGGCCTTGGGGGCATTGTACGGATGCAAGGAGCCAATCAGCTTCGCTGGAATGCATCGGTGCTAAAAGGCTTCACCGAGGGTGCCAATACCAGCGTCAAGCTGGAACTAGAGTACGAGTTCTTTTAACGCACAGCCATGACACAAGCCGGCATCCCAAATTAAGCAGGCAACAATACATTGCCCGGCAAGTAATCTGCATGGGTTCTCGATATCGGCCGCGCTAGTAACCAATGCATCTACCACACTTAAGCTAGCCTTAAGTTTCATGATGAATACTGCATGCTCCTAACTACGACAGGAGCGTGCCATGACCCTAGGTGCCTTCACATATACCGACACAGATGCACTCATTGGCTCCCCCGATATGCTCACGGATCTGGAGCCCGAGTTTCATTGGAAACAGCTGCCTAATCCGTCGGCTTCGCTTTGGGGTGCAAACGAGCAACAAAAGACACCGGTCTATCAGTGCAGACGCTCGCCTTACCTGCAACAAACGTCGGCCCAATACATACGTCGTCAATACACGCTCAGCCACAACGCGCATGTACGCCATCTAATTCCGCAACGCTTTTGCACTGTCGACCAGCAACGCAAAATGACGGCGGTTGTGGGTATACGTTACTTTAATGGTGAAACGTCGTTGCTTGAACGCTATCTCGATGCGCCGATTGAGAGAGTCGTCAGCCAAAAAATTACTCGCCACGTGGCGCGAACCGAGCTGGTCGAGGTCGGCAATTTAGCTGCGGCCTCTCTGATTCATAGTGGTCGTCTTATCGTCTTTTTGTTGCACCTCTTGGCAGCTAAAGAATTGCCTTACGCAGTATGTACAGGTACCACCGCTGTGCGCCTTGCCCTAAAACGTACCGGTGTTCCCTTCGACTGTATCGGCGATGCCGATCCAGCAAGACTAGGTCTTGAGCGTCTCGACTGGGGCAATTACTACGATAAATCACCTCAAATTCTCCTTATTGATATAGAGCAAGGCTTAGCGGCGGTTGCTAAGCGCTACAACTGTAATCTGCTAGCAGGGGAGATAGTGTTATGAGCGCACTCATTGAACGAATTCGCTACTGGGCAAGCCAGACACCCCACGCTGAAGCTGTCGTGATGGCATCCCATGCAGTTACCTACGCCGACTTGTGCGAACAAATTGACTCGGTAGCCGCCGAACTCGCAACCCTCCAATGCCAGCGCATAGGCATTGAGGCAAGCAATCATCTCGATTGGCTGTTAATAGACGTAGCTGCAGCCTCTCTAAACATTGCTGTGGTACCAATACCTTTATTTTTCAGCACAGAGCAACGTAGCCATTTGATCAAACACAGCGGCATGGACACGCTCTATTGTGGTCAAGGCATCGTGCCTGAAAACGGGGAAAGTATTGCATCGGCACTACTGCCAGGGATTTATCGGCGACTCGATAAAGACAACGTGCTCGCAGGAGGATCGGTGAGTAAGATTACCTACACATCGGGTAGCACAGGGACCCCGAAAGGCGCCTGCCTAACAGACACCACATTGCTTACCATCGTCGATGCACTCGCCAACGCCCTGATTCCTTCTGAGCTAGGTCGCCACCTCTGTTTGCTGCCCTTCGCGACGTTACTCGAAAACGTTGCAGGCATTTATTTACCCCTGTGGATGGGGCGGTCACTGATCATCGACGATAACGAGCGCTTAGGTTTACTGTCGAATCACAGTTTCAACCCAACCTTGTTTTGCACCGCAGTCGCTCGGTATGAAGCCGAGAGCGTCATTTTGCTGCCGCAAATGCTGAAGGCTCTCATTGAGGAGGGCGATCTTACATCGCTGAGTAGCTTGAAATTCATCGCCGTCGGTGGCGGCAAAGTTGCGCCAGCCGTACTTGAACAGGCGCTCGCTGCGGGTTTGCCAGTATTTGAAGGCTATGGACTCACTGAGTGTGGCTCTTGTGTAGCGTTAAATACACCAGGTAACGCCAAAGTAGGCAGTGTTGGCCGGCCATTAGAACATGCCAATGTCCGCATCTCTGGCGATGGCGAAATTATCGTCACAGGTGCAGCAATGCAGGGCTATCTTGGCGAAACCGCAGGTCCAGCTGATATCCGCACGGGCGATGCGGGTTATATCGACCAGGATGGCTACCTCTACATTACTGGTCGTATTAAAAACACCATTATTTCCAGCTTTGGTCGGAACATATCACCCGAGTGGGTTGAGAGTGTTTTTCTAGCATCGGCAGACATTAACAATATCGCGGTTTTTGGTGAAGCAGCGCCCTACCTGTCCGCGGTTATCCATACCCGTCACGACTACTCCAAGGGCCGGCTAATGGCCATTATCGAAGAGATTAACAGCACCCTACCCGACTACGCCCAAATACGTGCATGGCACCTAGCAGATAAGCCATTTAATGCAGGCGATGGCACCCTCACCAGCAACGGTAAGTTGTGCCGTGCTCGTATTGCCGAACGCTATGGACCGGCCCTGCAACAAGCCTGCGAGGAAGCAGCATGAATAGCTCCGTGAATATCCAGCAGCACAGCCAGACCCTTTCGATACCCGCCATCCATCGTGCACTGAAAGAGCAGGGCAGTCTGGTCTTAGCGACTCAACACTACGACCTGGCGGCGTTCGAACAACTGTTATTGCAACTGTGCCAAACCTTAACCTTCGACCCAGCCAGAAGTTATGCGGCTAACGGTGTTCAAACCGTGGATGCAGGTACCGCAGCAGTCGGTTTACACATTGAGAATGGTAATACGCCGTTACCCCCCGACGTCGTTGCGTTTTACAGTAAGCGAGCATCCCCAAGGGCAAATACCACCTTGTGTGACGGTGTTGAATTATTGAGCGCACTCCCCTCGTCAATCAAAGCACGGTTTGAGAAGCCGTACACGATGACTCGCTACCTGTCTAAAGCTGTATGGCAAAGATATGTGGCAAGCGCCCTCGCTATCGAGGATTCTGAGTCGGTAACAAGTGCACAGCTCGACTATTTCATGACGCTTAGACCCGGGCAATCTTATTGCAAAGCGGCTGATGGAGGTATCGAGTACCAGCTGTCAATTAATGGGATTAGGCACGACAACTATAGTGGTAAAGCGGCGTTTGCAAATGCGCTATTAGGACCGTCCTACAACTATGAGACGCCTACCTACCGCTTTAGCAGTGGTGAGAGCATCAGTGACGATCTCATACAGGAAATTGCCGATATTGCCGAACGCCTCACCCAAGAAATTCCATGGCAAAACGGCGACCTTGCAATTATCGATAACAAGCGGGTTATGCATGGCCGCCGGGAAATTACTGGTCCATTGTCGGAGCGTGAACTCTACATTGCGATGGGCCTAAACGGAGAGCACCAAGCAAATACAAAGGATTCACTATGTTAACGCCCCTCGCTGTTGTTACCGGAGCCACCGGCGGTATCGGTTCTGCAATCAGTCAAGCGCTGTGTGGTGCCGGTTTTAGTGTTGTGCTGGTTGGGCGTAACAACGAACAACTGCAACAACTGCGTGAACGATTGGCCGCGGATTTTCAACAGATTACGGTCTATGCCTTACGTTGTGACATTACAAACGAAGGCGATAGAGCAACACTGGTTGGCAGAGTCAGAACGCTGGAGCATCCGCTACAACTGTGGGTCAACAATGCGGGCATCAGTCACTTTGGCCTTTTCCATGAACAGAGCGACTCTGTTGTCGCGGCGCAGATTAGCGTCAATGTCACCGCAACCCTACTACTGACACAAGCCTTGTTGAAAGCTGTTGATCACGCATCACCACTGCAAATCATTAACGTGGGCTCAACCTTTGGGACCATTGGCTACCCAGGGTTCTGCGCTTACTCTGCCAGCAAGTTTGCTGTTCGCGGCTTCAGTGAAGCACTGTCCCGAGAGCTCGCCGACAGCGCCATTCAGGTTCGCTACTTTGCACCTCGCGCCACAAAAACTGAGCTCAATAGTGCGGCGGTGGAAGCGATGAATAGCGAACTAAAAGTAGCAATGGACACACCAGAGGCGGTTGCAGAAGCTTTCACAGCCTTTATCAAAACAACTGCACAGAGCCATTACGTGGGGTTCCCAGAAAAGCTATTTACACGTCTAAATGCGCTAGTGCCCAAGGTTGTTTCTGGCGCAATCGGAAAACAGCTGCATGTCATCAAGCATCATGCACTGTCACGCTAACGTTTAAAGTCGTCCGCAACCGGTGATTGCTTCAAGTCGAACGCGCTCCATAACACTATCTATATCGGTGACGTCCTCGATCAGTGCAGCGAAGCGTACTGTGCGTGTACGGTAGTCAACAATTGCGGGGAGTATCGGCACCTTGGCTGCACCCGCAATGCGTGCAAAACCAGACTTGAAACCTGCAGCACCGCTTCGTGTGCCTTCTGGGGTGATACCCAATACTAACGATCGGTGGCTATCGAAGGCTGCTTTCATTTGCTCCACCAAACCTTGGCTGGCCCGACGGTCAACGGCAATACCTCCAAATGCGCGCAATAGGTTCCCCAAAGGAAACCAGAACAACGTGTGTTTCATCATGAACTTGGCTTTGAGCCCCAGGCCCCAAATGACGGCCAAGGTCAAAATAAAGTCGATGTTGGACGTGTGGGGCACCAGAGCAATGATCATCTTAGAGCGATTGGGTAACTCTCCCTCCAGACGCCAACCCATCCACTGAAATACCGAGCGCCCCGTGAACCTAGCAAAAGGGTTTCGTCGCGTCGGCAGCTTATCACCAAGCGTTTGCCACTTCATTTAATCAACCTCGCAACGTGATCGTCAGCGTTTTTCTAGCTCTCGGTCGATCATTGCGATCGCTTCCCTGGAGTATCCCCAAAAATCCCAACGAATAGTTTTACGCAGGATTAACAGCTGTTCCGAGGAGCAACGTTTTAAGTGGTCATTGCTACCGAGCCAAGCACGCGCAGCCTTGTTTTGCTCGCCCGTACCACGGTAACCACTGATAACCGAGCTTACCTTACAGTTTGGCGAGTCATAGGACACATCTGTGGTATTGGCCGTATGGGAAGACGACTGTCCCTGCGCGGTTGTTGGTTTGGCCGCCGATTGGTTCGATGGAAGACTTGCAGTCAACGTCTCGGTTTTGACGACGGCCTCGACAGCGGTCCTATCTTGCTTGGCTTGAGCAAGAGCGGCCTCTAACTGACGCTGAGCTTTGAGTGATTCCGCCAACTTCAGCGTGAGTTCTTCAACGGTTGCTTCAAGCCGTGCGTTGCGCTCTTTCAACGACGTCAGCTCATCGGCATGAGCCGACACCGCTGAAAAAAGTAACACCCATACGATACTTCGCAAATAATGCGCCACTGCTCCATCCCCCCAGATGATGTCTTATTATGCTGTGCGCTCATTATGCACAAGTGCGACGGCATCGCCAGCCATCCCATGGACGTAAGACTGCCCTATGACGCGCTTGCGACCACAAGACGACTGGCACATGATGACGGCCCCACAAACTGGAGGTGATATGGTACAGCCCTCAAACGACGCTTTATTCAATGCCGGTCTTCAAGCGCTGAAAACAGGCCGAGGAGAAGAGGCCTGCGCCAACTTCCAACAAATCATCGATAGCGGTGAAGCCGGCACGCCACACTGGTTAGGACTTGCATTGGCGAGTCTTACGACAGGTGATCGGAGCAAAGCCGAGCATGCAATCGACCAAGTTCTTACACTAGAACCCCACCATTTGCGCGGCCTCATCCTAAAAGGCGACCTGTTATTCGGTCGTAACGATCCTAAGAATGCGTCGGCACACTACGGGTTAGCGCTTAGGTTATCGGCCACACTGAATGATATCCCAGCACAACTTGAGTCCGACTTACAGCGCATAGCTCGCCGTCAACGGGAGTTGATGCATGCCTATAGTCAGCACTTGCTCGATCGACTTGCGCTCGCGGGTTATAACCGCACTCAGGCCAGTGATCGTTTCAATCGCTCTATCGATATGATGCTGGGCACCCTTGAGCGACCCGACGAGCAACGGCAGTACCCACAAGCTCCCCACGCTTATTACATGCCTGACCTGCCTTACCACAGCTTTTATCCAAAAGAGCAACTGCCGTGGATGAGCGAACTGGAAGCGGCCACAAACAGTATCGAGGCCGAGCTGCTCGTTCTGCTTGAACAGCAGCGCAATCGTTTCGAACCTTATATTCACAGTGGTATCGATCGGCCCCAGCATAACGCCGGCGACTTGTTAGACAGCGATCAGTGGACCTCTGCCTATCTTTGGCGCGATGGCAGTGAGCAAGCGCCCACTATGGCGTCATGCCCAGTAACTACTGAATTCATGAAGTCACTGCCACTGACGCTGATCGAGGGGTTCTCACCGTCGGTACTGTTTTCTAAATTGGACGCTGGCGCTCGTATTAAACCCCATACCGGCATGGTCAACACGCGCCTGATATGCCATTTGCCTTTACTCGCTCCCAATGATTGCGGACTTCGAGTGGGCGATGATAGCCGAACAACTATCCGTGGTGACGCCTGGGCATTTGACGACAGTATTAACCACGAGGCTTGGAATAACAGTAATCAACAGCGGGTTATCTTGCTATTCGATGTTTGGCGACCTGAATTAGATAGCGATGAGCGACACTTGGTGAAAGCACTGCTGGAAGCGGTCAAGACCTTCAACGTGTAGTGGCGGGCATCGAAATAGGCGTGGCATCCCCGCTTGGGGCCTGCATGACTCAACTCGATGGCTCAAGTCGAAACCCGCGCCAACAAGCGATCAAGCTGATCGGCAAATTGCTTCCGATCGGCGTGGTTAAGTGGCGCAGGCCCACCGCTTTGGATACCCGACGATCGCATAGTTTCCATAAAATCGCGCATCTGCAGCCGCTGTTTAATGTTATTGGCGGTGTAGCGCTCACCACGGGGGGTCAGTACCAAACCCTCCTTTTCAAGAACCTCCGCAGCTAATGGAATATCGGCAGTAATGACCAGATCACCAGCGGTCACCCGCGCCACAATCTCATCATCAGCAGCATCAAAACCCTGGGGTACTTGATAACTCTTAAGCCAAGCTGACTGGGGCAAGGCAAATCCTTGATTGGCAAAGAAAGTTGTGGTGATACGGCGTTTTACTGCCGCGCGGCATAGAATGTCGCGAATGACGCCGGGACAGGCATCCGCGTCGACCATAATATTCATTGCCAACCCCCTATGACATGGCGTCACTACAATGGGACGCGCACAAGTACTTTATGATGGAGTGCTGTTGGCTAGTTTGGCCAGTATTTCATGGCTTAACCTGACGATATTTTTGACGCCGCTATAAAACGAGATTTCATCATGAGCGCCACGAAACGACGCAATCCCCTCGATCGCTACGCCCGAGACCTAGGTATAGGTCAATTGACTTGGATTGGTGTACGTCCCAAGCGGCGAGAACCACTAATGTCAGTCACTACGGTAACCGCCGTGGCAGAACTGGGTTTAGAGGGGGATCACCGCATGACCAAAAGTCCGGGATCCGGTCGCCAGGTCACACTCATATCCCAGGAATTTATCGATCAAATTGCACATTTCACCGGGCACAGCGACATAGCACCTGAAGTTCTGCGAAGAAACCTTGTGGTCTCGGGCATCAACTTAAATGGTCTGCGCCGCCAACGTTTCAAAATAGGTCACGCGCTGTTTGAAGCAACACAACTGTGTCATCCCTGTGCCCGGATGGAGCAGGCTTTGGGAACTGGTGGCGTGGCGGCGATGATGGGGCACGGCGGCTTGTGCGCGAAAATTATTGAGGGCGGCACCATCTCGGTCGGGGATACTGTGGAAGTTATGATGCCCAGTGATGACAGCTAGTTAGCGGAGCGTCCCGGCGGCGGATGACGCTGGCTGATGAGATAGACCATAACCTGTGTCAGTACACGCCAGTCAGGACCGGTGGCCCGCCACATGAGCCAACCACTCGCAGCCAGCCAACCCGCCGGGCCGATAACAAAGGCCACAGTCGACGTTACCCCAGCAACGGCTACAGCTGGCAAACCAAGACCTGCGCCATGGGTAACCAACCCCAATGCGGTACTCGCCGCAGTGTAAAGTGGTACACCTACCGTGTTGGCCAGCCCCAGTAACGACAGCATTTGCAGCGGGGCCGTCGTCTCTGAAGGCATCACTCCATCGCTCAAAGGGCCACTCGCGTCGGTGCCAGCTTCAAAAAACTGAACACGCTGCTGCGCTGTCATACTCACCAGACATTGGGCAATGATTGTGTAAATCACCTGCTTTTCAAGACTCTCCAAAGCAGCCCCATTATCGGCACACTTAACGTGCTTAATGCCCAATTTACGTGCCAGCAGCGACAGCAATATCGGATAACTTGGGGGCTCTGAACGGTTGATTGCAGCGGGCGGAGATTGCACGAGTGTCGCAGGCAATCGCCTCCGCATTGCCGGCCCAACGGTCCTTAAGGCGCTACGCCAACGGGAGTGGTAGCGTTGAGCCAATGCTTGGCAAAGCTGCTCTGTCGTTGGATCAAGCTCGACCAACCCCAGAATATGACCCAAGTTGAGCCGATGATCGGGGTGTAACTGACCAATAATATCCTCGAACCTGAGCGCATCATCCGCCGAGGTCATGACCGCTCTCGATCGCGATCGAGCAGCTGCTGGCCACGCCCTCTGAGACGTCGCTTATCACGCAAAAAATCGAAGGCCGCATCGTCGTCCTCGGTTAAATCGTCATGGACGGACGGCGGGTTACTCTCAGCCAGCAGATGACTTCTGTCGGTCGCAGAACGCTTGATGGCGGATGGACGTCGACTAAACCCACCATGCTTGCGCGCACTGATTGCTCTCGTCCTACGCACCCAGTAAATGCTGTAGCAAAGCGCAATGGCCCCATAGCACAGCCACTTAATAATAAAACTCAGAGACAAATAATTGCCTACAGAACCCTGCTCGCCCCCCTGCAGCTCATTGCGAAGGCGCACATAGTCGAGGAACTCCGCGTGAATGACGGTGACTGCGAAGACCATCCCAACAGCAATGACAGAGCCCACGATGTAAGGGCTCGCACGTCGCCAGAGCGTGGCAAGCAAAGCCCATTTGGCAACGTGTTGCAGCATCAGTTCACGCCCAACACCACCATAATCGCGGCAATGCCCGAGCCATAGATACGTCGCTTAATGGTGTCTTCCTCCTCTTTAACAATAATCTCAAGTTCGTCTTCGGATAATTCCCTTGGCTTTCGTCCGTTCAATGCAATACGCGACTTAGCCCGACGGATAGCACGCTCGCGGATAACATTAGCGTACTGGTGGATAACACGTTCTTTGAAACCGGAGAACATTCCTGGGCGTCCTGTGTACACTGTGGTCCTGAAGCATAGCGCGGCCACCACACCTATGCAGGTTATCGTTGCCGCCACATCTTATGACAACACAACGATGAAAGTGATCTCATGATCAAACGACGACAGTTTATTTCGGGCGTTGCCGTTGCGGTAGGTGCGTCAGCAACGCCCCTGTCTTCAAGTATTGGGGCAGTCCGTGACCAAGACACAGTGTTTGGCCCACCGTATCCACCCGCAGCCACAGGGCTAAGGGGCAGTCATAAAGGCTCGTTCGAAGTCGCCCATGAGCTCGCTTTTGGGGCCAAATCTTGGGCACTACCCACGACCAGTCATGAAACCGACTACGACCTCATTGTTGTCGGCGCCGGTATCTCTGGCTTGGCCACTGCGTGGTTTTGGCGACAGCAATTCGGTGATGATGCGCGTATTTTGATCCTCGACAATCACGATGATTTTGGAGGGCATGCGAAACGCAATGAATTCACCGTCGGTAATCATCAGTTGATTGGCTATGGTGGTAGTCAATCAATCGATGGCCCGGCACATTACAGCGATGTAGCGAGCCAGTTATTGCGCTCCTTGGGCATTGAGACATCACGCTTTTATCAATATTACGACCGAGAATTCGCAAGTCGGCACAAGCTCGGCAGCTTCTGGTTCTTCGATAAGGCCAATTACGGAACGGACAGCTTGGTCGCCAATCCTATTGAAGAAGGATGGCTAGGGATCAACGCACCCATGCAATTAGCCAGCGTCGTTGCCAGCATGCCGCTGAGTCCAGAGGGTCAGGCCGCCCTGCTCACCCTGTTAACATCAACAAAAGATTGGCTTGCGGGCATGAGCGGTGAAGAAAAGCTGGCGTATCTGCGCAGCAAGTCCTACGAAGACTATCTCCGACAAGATTTGGCCATGCCAGAGGAAGTCATCCTACTACTTAGGCAACGCTCTCACGGGTTGTGGGCGGTTGGTTATGACGCGCTCTCTGCCAAAGCAGCTGCAGAAGCGGGTGAGCCCGGCACCACGTCGCTTGGGCTCGATGAAATACTTTGGGGTGACAGCGAGGATGAACCCTATATTTTTCATTTCCCCGACGGTAACGCCAGCATTGCGCGCTTGCTAGTGCGCTCTCTAATACCCCACAGCGCCACAGGTCGTAGCATGGAAGACGTGGTGACGGCCCGATTCGATTACCAAGCCCTTGATGGCGACGATCAAGCGGTTCGTATTCGCCTAAATGCCACGGCAGTCGACGTTAGACATCGCAATAAAGACATACCCTCTCAGGGCATTGAAGTGGGTTATGTACAACACGGACAGGCCCATTTGGCGCGGGGTCGTTACGCTGTCATGGCGTGCTACAACCACATCATTCCTCACCTATGCCCGGAATTACCCCCGGCGCAAGCAATCGCAATGGACTATGCCGAAAAAGCTCCCCTTGTTTACGCGAATGTTGCACTCAACAACTGGCGAGCTTTCCAAAAAGCGGGGCTTTATCATTTTCACGCAGTGCAAGATTTCTGGGCATATGGTGCTCTCGACTTCCCTGTATCGACGCCGGGTTACTCTTTCAGCAACAACCCCAACGAGCCAATACTGTTACATTTAGTTCATACGCCGACGGTAGTGGGCCTACCCGCTAAGGAGCAATTCCGCTTGGGACGGCGCGCCATGCTGGCACTTGATTTCAACGATTATGAGCAAACCATGCGCCGGCAATTGACGGCCATGCTTGATGCCCATGGCTTTGACTTTGAGCGCGATGTCGCTGCCATTACAGTCAATCGCTGGCCCCACGGTTACGCCTATGAATACATCGATTTGTGGGACCCAGCCGAGTGGGGACCGGATAACGGCCCACATATTGACGCACGCCAGCCGTTTGGCCATATCGCCATCGCCAATTCCGATAGCTCAGCTTATGCTTACGTCAACGGCGCGATTGACGCTGCCGCCAGAGCTGTTGAAGCGTTGACGAGTGATGTGCAGGGTACCCAGCACAATCAAACGAATCGACAAACGACATAAAACTCGTTTATTTATTGAGACGCTCACCCCCAACACGGTGGCAAATTTCGACCGCGAATGTAATGCTTTAGCAGATAAACTACTCGAAGCGTCAGGCAGAGGACACTGGAATGATTGTTGAACATCGGGACTACGTTCGTGTTGACGACCGCCTGGTCCTAAGCTGGCGACCGGTAGAAAACCAAGCGCCTGTCGACGATGAACTGAGAGACATCATGATTATGTCGGTCAACCGACAAATCAATGACATGATGGCGGTCGTCGAAACTGAACACCCGCAACTCGCCAAGTTACTCATGCACCTAAATCACAAGATTGACCTACTGGCCGATCAAAGTGCCGACGCCAGTTATGGGCCTAGCTTGGTGCGCGTCAACATCAGTCGTACG
>CBFHTF010000022.1:0-33065 GCA_965658685.1 Luminiphilus sp. | reverse complement strand
GCATACGTTGATCGGGGTCTTGATGTAACAATTGATGGCGCAACACAAGCCGGTCTTATTATTCAGTTTGGCTTTACCAATACGGTTACTGAATATGCCAGTTCCGGTGTGCTCTATGACAACGTGAGTGTGTCCCGACAGTAACGTGGACTCCTGCTGAATACGTGATTAAGCGGCCCTCGGGGCCGCTTTTTTGTTGGGGTTAGCGGTGTTCCCATTGCTGTGCGGCATCCGCGTTGCCACCCATGGTCATCAGTTGTGCCATTCGCTGAGCGAGCATCGGATACGCACTACTGCGTCCAGAGGCCACTAATTGATCGGCGTAATTGGATACAGCCTGCAGGTAATGTTGGGTGGCTGCGGTATCACCCGAATCGACACCGTGCTTGATGAGATTGCCGTAGGCTCTAAGGGTCATACCAATTTGGTTTGGGTAATCTCTCGGTATGGACTCGAGCAGTTCGATGGCCGTGTCTGTCTCACCCACCTTCAGGTGAGCAGTGCCCAGCCAGCCTACGGTCTCTGCAATCAGTGCCTCTTTACCGCGGGTGTAATTTAATGATCGATTAAGCAGCGGGATGACTTCAGCCCAGCGATCATCTTGACTTAGCAAGTTAGCGAAATTCATTTGGCTTTCACGGTTGTGCGGGTACAACTGAAACAACTGTTCCAAGTGATAGTACTGTGCATTTTTATCCCTTAAGTAGCGTGCCAAAGCGGCCATCTCGAAATGCAGCTTCCAATCACCCTTGCCTTCAGCGACGACAGCTTGCCGTCGATTAAACACATCTTTTGGGCTGCCTACCTCTTCGGTGAAACGTGATAGAGCACTATCGAGGAAGGCGAGGTAATCGCTGTAGTTACTTTGACCTGGAAATGGCGGTTGAGCTGCCATTGCCCGCATTTTTTTGATGTTGGCAATGGTCTCGTGATTTGGGAATCCAATGCGCGCCGCTGCCTCCTCGTTACTCAGTAGTCTGGAGGGTGCTGACTCGTCAATAGGCTGCGCCACGGCTTGCGCAAAGGATGCTGCCAGCAGGGCATGCCCATTAAAGTTGTAGTGCACATGTTCAATGAGCATATTCCAACCGGGTGTGTAGGGGGCGCTCGCATTTTGAAAGGCTTGTGCGCTATCAATTAAATGCACGTTTTCGTCAGGGTAGTTACTTGTGACGCGTCTAATGATTTCGTTGATTTGGGTGTCAGCCCTGAAGCGAAGCGCATCCAGATCAAGGGCGCGGGCATAGCGTCGTTGTGCTCGGTCATAATTTCCTTGATTTTCAAGACTGGTAGCCAACTGAAAGTGTGCATCTGCGTAGTTTGGGTCCAACGCGATGGCTTTCTCCCAGAGCCCCTGTGCTTCGGCCCAATGACCCTTAAGCGCCTGCGCGTGTGCCAGCTCCCTCAGGGTTTTGACATTCTGTTGTTCTTCCCTCGACAGTGTTTCTGACGACATGGATAGGAAGGGGGCAGAGTGACGTAGATTGACGGGTACGGTTGAGACCAACACATGCATGCCCTTATCGCGGAGTGTCATGATGGTGTCTTGAAGGTTGGTTTCAAAATGTCGATAGACCGCATTCATGCGTGGATCTGTGGCCGCAACCCCGTGATCCACAAACATTTGCATTCCACGCCACTCCAAATCGCCTTTGGCGTCATCCGCGTTGATCTCTGCGACGGCACTTGTGGTTAACTGCCACAGTCGGGTGCGTTTGAGGGCCTGGAAAGCGCGAATGGCTGCCATGCTCGATAAAAAATTTTCATTGAACGTCCCGGGACCGTAGGGGCCAACCACTTCGTTGTTGCCCATGAGTACGATGGCCACATCGGCGGAGTTTGCGGGCAGCGTGCGAGCTACCTCATAGACCACATGGGAATTGACAGCGGTCATGGCCGTGTTGATAACGTCCACTTCCCGATTGGGAAACAGTGCGCGAAGCTGCGTAGCTAGTAAGCGATCGAATCCGTGATTTTTATGTGGGAAACCCATGGCCGCAGAGCCACCCAATACGTAAACCCGTAGTCGTGTATCGGAGGGCGTCGCAGAAAAGGTATTTTGCAGTGGTCCTACATTTAGAGACGCTGGGTAAAATTGATTCGCGAACGCTGGGTTTTCTTGGTAGTAAGTATTGCCATCGATGGTGACGGTGTGGAAGTAGTTGTGGTCGGTGCCGAGGCCTAATAGGCGCAGTGAGCTTTCGAGCAGTGCAAAAAATAACAGAGGTACAACGACAGTCGTTATGATGGTGAAGACAACGCTTTTCTTATTAGACACGGGGCTCGATCCTTTTGGTTTGCTAGTTGCAATGGGGATTAGGCGCAGTTTCCGCAGCGGCGGCGGTAGTTAACCTTCAATGAGTCATTCAATCAACGTACTTGGTGTCTCGGCCTATTACCACGATAGTGCTGCCGCTTTGGTTGTGGATGGCAAAATTGTCGCCGCGGCGCAGGAAGAGCGTTTCAGTCGCAAAAAACACGACGCGGCTTTTCCAGTACAGGCCATTCGCTATTGCCTTGAGTACGCGGGTCTTGAGCTTAAAGACATTGACTACATCACGTTCTATGACAAGCCTTTGATCAAATTTGAGCGCTTGCTCGAAACTTATTTGGGGTATGCCCCCCGCGGTTTCAAATCGTTCCTCACGGCTATTCCTGTTTGGTTAAAGGAAAAGCTATTTTTGAAAATCACGTTGAAGCGTGAATTGTCATTGTTATCTGGGCTCGATAAAACTGCGCTGCCACCGCTGTTATTTCACGAGCACCACGGTTCACATGCAGCCTCCGCATTTTTCCCCAGCCCCTTTGCCAAGGCCGCGGTATTGTGTCTCGATGGTGTCGGTGAGTGGGCTACCAGTTCCGTGTGGTTGGGTGATGAGGCGCAGCTTACGCCGCTTTGGGAGATTCGGTTTCCCCACTCTTTAGGACTGCTTTATTCGGCATTCACCTACTTCGCCGGATTTAAAGTGAATTCGGGCGAGTACAAGCTTATGGGCTTGGCGCCCTATGGTCAGCCTATTTACGCTGACGCCATCAAAAAACATCTGATAGATATCAAACCCGATGGCAGCTTCCGTTTGAACATGCGTTACTTTAACTACGCCACTGGGCTAACCATGACCCATCGTCGATTCAACGACTTGTTTGGCGGGCCCCCACGACAACCCGAATCGGCTATTACTCAGCGTGAGATGGATTTGGCCGCGTCTATTCAGCGGGTTACTGAGGAGGTCGTATTGAAGCTCGGCGAGACGCTTCACAACGAGCTCGGTGTGGATTATCTGTGTTTGGCTGGCGGCGTTGCGCTCAATTGTGTGGCCAATGGACGGTTAGAGCGAGAAGGCCCGTTCAAGGCAATTTGGATTCAGCCGGCCGCAGGTGATGCGGGGGGTGCCTTAGGGGCAGCTTTGGCCACATGGCACGAATATCTCGAAAAGCCCCGTGATGTGGCGCAACTGGCACCGGCTAAAGACGCTATGAAGGGTAGTTATTTAGGCCCTCGGTTCACGCAGGAACACGTTGATGCCTACCTGACGAGTGTCCAAGCCCCTTACCAGCGAGTAACCGATGATGCGCTAATGCCCAAACTTGCCGCGCTGCTGAATCAAGGTGCCGTCGTGGGCTGGTTTACTGGCGCTATGGAGTTTGGCCCCAGAGCGTTGGGGGCACGCTCAATCCTTGGTGATCCACGGTCACCCACGATGCAATCGGTGATGAATTTAAAAATCAAATACCGCGAGTCCTTCCGCCCATTCGCACCTGCTGTCAAATATGACGCTGTGCCTGAGTGGTTCGACACAGCATCGGACAGCCCCTACATGCTAAAAGTGGCCACAATACGCGATGAGCATAGGCTGGCGCTTGATGAAAGCGGTGAAGCACTCAGTGGTCTGGATAGCCTGAAGGACGTCCGCTCCAATGTTCCGGCCATTACCCATGTCGATTACTCGGCCCGCTTACAAAGCGTGCATCCTGACACTAACACCCGATTTTATCATCTGCTATCAGCATTTGATGAGCTCACCGGTTGCCCCATGCTCATTAACACGTCCTTTAATGTGCGTGGTGAACCCATCGTTTGTAGCCCCAAAGACGCCTATCGGTGTTTTATGCGAACCGAGATGGATGTGTTAGTTCTGGAAAACGCGTTACTACTGAAGTCAGAGCAGCCCCCGTTGGTGCTTGATGATGGGTGGCAAGATGGCTTTCAGCTCGATTGATATGCGTAGGGTGAAACGTCTTTTGGCGCTTAAGCCACTGACTGCTGGTGATGCTCACGTCAGTGCTCTCGAGTTGCAGCGGTTTGGGTGGGTGTTTGGTGGCATGAGTGTCTCTGTTTTTGGCTTATTGCTGCCATGGCTAATTGGCCAGTCATTTGCCCTTTGGCCATGGCTCATAGCTGTTGTTGTATGGGCGCAGGCATTGTTCATACCCAGCTCACTGCAGTTGCTCTATGCCCTGTGGATGCTGTTTGGTACAGCGATGGGTTTTATTAATACATGCATCATTATGTTTTTATTGTACGGTTTGATCTTTGTTCCCGTAGGTATTTTGATGCGCATCACGGGTAGAGACGCGCTGGCGAGAACATTCAAGTCCAATGAAATGAAAAGCTATCGTATCGAGTGCAGTGCACGGCCACGCGATCACTTCGAGAGACCTTACTGATGATTGACCTACTGAAAGACCTATGGGGTTTCATGCGTGAAAGAAAAAAGCTGTGGATGGCACCCATTATCGGCATCATGCTGCTACTCGGAACGCTGGTCGTGCTAACGCAGGGCTCGGCGATTGCCCCGTTCATTTACACGCTGTTCTGAGTCGGGCTTGTACCGTGGGTGCCAGCGGTGCTTCAATGTCGCCAGTGATGGCGTTCCATCTTTGCTTCAATGGCCTGCATAGTACTAGCAGGCAGCAGGTGACCACCGGGTTGCTCGAAGAAGAAGGGCTGCCGCGTGCGTTCACCGCTGATTGCTTCGTCCATGGTTGACGCGTCGTACAACCGTCCATTAATCATGGTGTAGAGCACCCGCTCTGAGGCCTCGATGTTGTTCAGCACATCGCCATCGATGACAACCAAGTCTGCCAGTTTGCCCGGCTCAATAGAACCTAGGTCTGCATCCATACCCAGATGCTTTGCCGCATCAATAGTGCCGCCGCGCAGGGCTTCCCAAGGGGTGAAACCACCATGCACCATCATCCACAGCTCCCAGTGAGCCCCTAGACCCTCACGTTGTCCGTGGGCACCAATCATCACCCGTGTACCTAGGTCCCGTAATTGTTTGGCGGTCCGGGCCACATTGAAGTGGTTGTAGTGATGATCGGGGGCCTTGGTTCGACGCATGATAATGGGCTCAACAAACTGCGCAGGCGTGTACCGCATAAGACGCTCGTTGCGCCAGACATCAGTTCGGTCATACCAGTAGTTCTCCCCGGAGATACCGCCATAGGACACCACGAAAGTGGGTACATACCCGGTATCGATCGCTTGCCACAGTTGGTCGACGTCATCGTAAACATGGGCAATGGGCAGGGCATGTTCAATGCTGGTGTGTCCATCTACGAGTTGATTAAGGTTGTGCTGGAATTTCATGCCACCCTCGGGCACGACCATAATCTGATTTTCAGCCGCCGCCTCAATAATCTGTTGGCGAGCTGCCCGCCCTAGTTGGTTATAGCTTTTCACTGAAATTGCACCTGCGGCTTTTAGGCGCTGAATGTGGAAGCGTGCATCCTCAAGATTGTTCACTTCCGAAGTGGCACCGGGCGCATTGGCGCCGTACAGAATAGTGCCTGTAGAGAAGGTGCGAGGTCCTAATACTTTGCCTGCTCGTTGCATTTCTGCGTGGGCGAAGATTTCGCTGGTGTCGTTACTCGGGTCGTGAATAGTAGTGACGCCGAAAGCGAGGTTGGAGTACTGCATCCAATTCTGTTGGGGCGTAATTTCATCACTGCCTAAACCGCCGTGAGCGTGAGCATCAATGAGACCGGGGATAATCATTTTACCGGTGACATCCAGTTGTTTGGCATCGCTGGGTATCGCCTGCTCACCAAGACTGAACACCGATTCAATGCGGTTATCTTTAACGACGATAACGGCATTTTCCACAATATCTTGTGTTTCATCGGCGTCATGCATGGTAATCACGGTGCCGCCTACCAGCGCGATACGTCCGCTAGGTTTATCGGCGGGTACGTTAAAGCTCAAGTCGATGTCAGTGATGGCCAATGCACCATCGGGGGTTTGCTCATCGCTGCTATTTTGGGCACTGGCAACGCTGCGGCTTTGCAGCATCGGGCCGTTACTCCAGCGTAAGGTTTTACCATCAGCCGCCCAGTGAAGGAACTCACCGGCACGCTGAGAGACTTGATGAACCGGCACGGCGGTACCTTTACGGCTTACCGAGACCGACTTAGTGGCATCTGTGAACGGCATGACCCATGCGGTGAAGTGTTCGGTGAATGCCAGCCACCGGCCATCGGGCGACAGCTGGTATTGGGTGACGTTCTCGCCCGTGGCGTGGGTTCGCTCATCGAAGCCATTAACATCGACACTGCGCAATTCGAGGCCGTCTTTACCTCGCACAGAGAACAGAATGCGGCTGCCGTCAGCGTTGAATTGGGGATTAACACCTTCGCTGCTGATTTTTACGGGTTCACCGCCCGACACCGATACCCGATAAAGCCCTGGCTCACTCGACCATTGGGGTGACAGCAAATAGCCACCGCTTATCTTCCGGTACACCACGGATTTGCCGTCGGGTGAGAAGCGGGGCTCTACGTAATGTCCGGGGGCTGCAACGAGCGTTTTCTCACGCCCCCCCCGGGTGTTAACTATTTTTACCGACCCTAAGTCTTGATCGTTCCAAGTGGTGTATACCACCTGTCGGCCATCGGCACTCAGGCTTGGCCAAAACTCAAAGTGTGTTTTTTGCTTGGTCAGGCGTTGGGGTTCTGATGCCTCAGTACGCTTTATTTTCGACAAGTACAAATGACCCAGGCTCTGAAAAATAGCCTGGTTTTCATCGTTTGTTAATTGTGCCCAGCGCAGCATTTTGGTGGTAACCGTATCGGGTGCTACTGGGACCGGGAACCGAACTGTGTCGCGAACCTTCTTGGATGTGGTGATACGCATGGGCAGTGTGACAACTTCACCGCTGTCGGTGTTTAAGCGGTGAATGCGACCAGCAGTCCAGAAAATAATATCGCGGTTGTTGGGCAACCATTCAAAAGCTGTGGTGTTGCCGTGTGACCCCGCAGTCTCCTGATT
Source organism: Luminiphilus sp. (assembly GCA_965658685.1). Classification (GTDB taxonomy): domain Bacteria; phylum Pseudomonadota; class Gammaproteobacteria; order Pseudomonadales; family Halieaceae; genus Luminiphilus. The sequence continues at coordinate 25,795 of CBFHTF010000022.1, read as the reverse complement.
ATCACGCTCAAGTGTTTCGAACACAGGGCGTTCGTTACCCGATTGCAAATCTTTCACGAAGATCGCGCTGTTGAAGTCGGGTAGCCGCTTTACAAAGGCCAGTTTGCTGCCATCGGGGGAGGGCGTGGGTCGCACAGCACCACCTGGACCGCCAGTCACGGTGACCGTGTCACCGGTTGCCAATTCCACGCGTTTAATGGCGAATATTTCGCCGGTACTGTCTTTGTTGTATTGCCAGACCCAACCCGGCGTCGTGTCTTGGCTATAGTAAACGTAACGACCATCGGGCGAGAAAGCGGGTTCAGCAATGGACTTTTGTGCCTTCTTGCCATCTGGGTGATCGACCAATTCCAAGCCTGCACCGCCCTCGATGTTGTACATCCAAATTTCGCCAGCAGGAATGCTGCGGCGTGAGACGGTACCTTTGCGCGCAGCCAGCCACTGACCATCGGGTGACCACGCAGGGTTATGCAGGTTGTGTTGCTTCTCCTTGGTGACTTGTCGCGTATTGCTGCCATCGGCATTCATCACCCAAATATTATCGTAGCCGTCGCGATCTGAGATAAAGGCAATGTACTGGCCGTCGGGGCTGAATGTGGGCTGAAAATTCCATTCGATACCGGCTGTCAGGGCGGTGGCGGTGCCGCCGCTGACGGGCAGGGCATAAAGGTCACCCAGCATATCGAACACAATAGTGTTGCCGTCGGGGCTGACATCCACAAACGACCAGGTACTGGTCTCTGTGTCAATGTCGATGGTGCGCCACGGGCCGGGGGGGTTACTCACTTGCCAATCGGCCGCGCTATCGCTCTCTGAGGCCGTTGTAGGGAATGCAATGAATAACGTAAGCAAAAACCGAAACAACATAAATAAAGCCTTGTAGGTAAGTAATGGTTAGCAGCAATGCGGATCTAGCAGTCTACTCTGCGTCGATGTCCTAGTACTATGGCTAGACTCGGATGCTGTGGGGCATAGGCTGAACATACTGTGCAGTGCCCTCATGTCTCTGGCACTCTTGGCACCATAAGCAGCAATGTTGGTGTAGTGCAGTGAAAGCGTTGTCGGTAATAGTGGGCTCTAGGGCGGCCGAGCGTCTCAGCAGCGAGGGTTGGCATGCCGACTTGTTCGATGGGCTTGTTGGTGCTTCGGGCGGTCCGAAGTGGTTGATTTTGGGGCATCTCGATCGCGCGCTCTGGCGCACATTGTGGTGCCACCGAGAGCGGCCCCTCACCGCAGTCGGTTCATCGATTGGCGCTTGGCGTCATGCGCTATTGGCTCAGCCGGACCCGGTTTTGGCTATCGATCGATTTGAGCATGCTTATCTCGAGCAGTCATACAGCAGCACGAAGCCGACGGTGTCGGAAATCACGGCGGTAGCTAGAGAGCTTTTGCGTGTTGGCATTGGGCCCCATGGGGAAGCGAACATCGTTGAGCATCGGTGGATGCGTACCGCGGTGGTGACAGCTCGAGGGCGGGGCTGGTTAGCGCGACCTGAAGGTAAACGTCTGGCGTTGAGCTTGCTCGGCGCAGCGCTGGGTAATGCCGTGTCTCGACGGACTTTGGAGCGACTCTTTCAGCGGGTGATATTCGAGGGCGGTGCAGGGGACCGATCGGGTTACCGTCCCGGCGATTTTGCTACCGACTATCACGCATTATCGGACCACAACCTGGTGGCTGCCTTAATGGCAAGCGCAGCCATTCCCTGGGTGTTCACCGGCGTGCAAGATCCCAGTGCTCAGACCAACGCCACACACTGGGACGGCGGCATCATCGACTACCATTTCAATGTGGCACGGCGGCAAGACTTCCATAGTTGTGGATCTTCTGGGCTGTGGCTATACCCGCATTTTGGGCCTCGGATCACAATCGGTTGGTTTGATAAGTTCTTGCCGTGGCGCAACGGGGGTATACCTGCCCTCGATAACTTTGTTTTGCTATGCCCAAGCGCTGCGTTTATCAATGAGCTACCCCGCGGTAAAATTCCCGATCGCGGTGATTTTACTCGCTTGGATATTGAGGAACGTGCTCGTTACTGGCAGCACTGCGTGCAGATGTCTCGATATTTGGCCGACGATTTTGAGCGTCTTGTGCGTGGTTCAAATCCCCTAGAGGGGGTTGTAGTGGTCTAGGGCGTGGCTGTTTTGGTGGGGGCGTTATTGTTGACAGGGGTGAGCTGTGTGAAAACGACTGCAAAGACTCAAGCTAACTACATCAGGTTGCTAGTGCTGTTGTTGTACGGTTTTTGGGGCGTCGTGCAAGCGGCTGAACTACCCATAGAAACCTTCGCTAAACACGGTGACTACCTCAGTATGGCGCTGTCCCCCGATGGCAGTAAGCTCGCTGCTCGGGCGCGCTTCGACGATAAGGTCGTGCTGTTGGTGCTCGACACCAAGACGTTACAGTTAGTCGGTGGTGTACAGCCGGATGACGGAGACATCTTACACACGGTCACGTGGGTGACCGACGATCGTTTGGTCTTTGAGTTGGCCATGAAGATCTCGGGCTATGACCAACCCGTGCCAACTGGCGAGCTATTCGGCATCAATGCTAATGGCGAAAACCGCAAACATTTATATGGTTTTCGGGGCGGAAAGCTGCGCGGCAGTAATCGCTTCAAGGGCCGGGAAAATGTAGCCGCATCGCAGACCATTATCAGCACCTTACCCGAGGATGACGATCATATCTTGATATTAGAGACACCCTGGTCAACCAAAGAGGTGAAGCCTCCGATGGTCAGCCGGCTCAATATCCACAATGGCAAGAAAAAAGTCCTCGAGTACTTACCCTATCCCTCGGCCACGCCATTGGCTACCCGTGATGGTGAGGTCAAATTCATGACATGGGTAGACGAGAACAATGACGTGCAGTCGGCTTATCGCCAAACGGATGCAGAGGAATGGCAACCCCTAGCAACGGTTTTTCCCTTTGACACAGCGCTCACTCCGCTGTACTTCAGTCGCGATGAGTTAACCGTCTTTTTGACAGGATCGTATGGCGAGAGGGGCACTGAGACGCTGTTTGCCCTAGAGATTCAGTCAGGCGACATTACGCCCGTAGGCGCTAGCCAAGATACCGACATTATTCACGCACGACCCGATGTCGATACCTATGAGCCGGCGGTGTTGTTCTACGCTCCCGACAGAACCGAGTACAGCTATCCCCAGCCGTCGGGGCGGACCGCTAAGGTTCATAGGATGTTGGTGCAATCGTTTCCCAATCGAACGGTTGACCTTACCGGCGCTTCCCGAGATGGAACAGTCTACTTGGTGCATATCACTAGCGACGTAAACCCGGGTGAGTACTATCTGTTTAATGCAAGTACCTTGCGAGCAAAACAGGTGTGGGCGAATCGATCTTGGATAGACCGAGCTACGATGCGGCCCAAACAGCCCATTCATATATCGGCCTCTGATGGTGTCACTATTCACGGCTATCTCACTCTGCCCGAAGCCGTGCCAAACGGTAAGCGCCCCCCACTTGTTGTGCTATCCCATGGTGGCCCCCATGGCATCCGCGATTTTTGGGTATTTGACCCTGAGGTCCAATTGTTGGCCAACCGCGGTTACGCCGTCTTACAAGTTAATTTTCGTGGTTCGGGTGGCTACGGCATGGCTTTCCAAGAGGCGGGTTACCGAGAGTGGGGCGACCGAATCATGCAAGACATTATCGAGTCGACCCAATGGGTAGTGGACGAGGGTTATGTTGACGGTCAGCGGATTTGCGCCTACGGCACGTCCTTTGGTGCCTACGCCTCACTCATGATGAGTGCGCTTGCGCCCGACATGTTCCGGTGCGCGGTAGGTCATGCGGGGGTTTACGATCTTGCCTTGCTGTATTCCGAGGGCGATATTGCGGAGTATTGGTTTGGGGAAGCATTTCTTGAAGATGTGGTGGGTACTGACATTGACGAGCTGCAGGCATTTTCTCCCACCCAGCACGCCAAGGCGATAAAGGCCAGAGTCATGCTTGCCCATGGTTCAAAAGATCAGCGAGCGCCAGAGGCGCATGCAGATCGAATGGTCGAAGCACTTACCAATGCCGACAACCCACCGCGTTATTACCGTTTCAGTGACGCTGGACACGGGATTTGGAATGAGCAAGACAGAATTGAATACTACACCGCACTCTTGGCGTTTCTTGAGGACGCCTTGGAGTAACACTATTGGCGTAGATAACTGACAAACCGCGTCATGGCACTTGCAGTCCAGCGAGCCAGGCGCGCGGCCTGATGCTGGGCATTGTGTGCATCGAAATGCTCTTCAAGTCGATAGCATTGCGTCATCCCTTGAAACGCGAGATAGGGCAGGGGTTGGGTCTCCCACTTGCTTAGTTGTTGCTGGATATTACCCCTGTGAACCCACGGCATTGTGGTGAGTATGCTCGTGCGGTTAAGCAACAACTCCGCAAGGGTTCGGGCCATCAGAAAGCTGGCGCCCACCCCTTCGCCGGTATAACCACCCGCGGTGATCCATTGTTGGTGTTCATCGAATACCACGTGGGGCATTTGTCGCCGAGCGATTGCCAGGCTGCCGCCCCATGCGTAGGGGAACTCGGTATCCCCAAGGCTTGGAAATAACTTCCGCGCAAGATCGATGCGGGCTTTGGTATCACGTGGGTCGGTCTTAAGTGAGTGCCGTGGGCTGGTGGGGTAGCCCATGCGCCCGCGGGCACCCACAACAAGGCGATTATCGGCGGTACGCTGTAGGTAGGTAGATAGCCGGCTGAAGTCACAGAATGCTTGACGCTGTTCAAAGCCCAAGTGCTGCCACAGGTCATCGGGCAGCGGTTCGGTGGCTACCATGCCGCTATCGACGGGTAGAAGTCGACTTGAGAGGGGCGTGTGTGAGTCGGTGTAACCTTCTGTTGCCCAAACCACCGCGTTTGCCTTGACTAGGACTGTGGACCCATCGGCTTCCTTTTTTGATGGGTTTGCCTCGTCGCCGTTGACTGATGAGGGCGACACGTGCAGTTGGCCTTGCGCCGCTGCGGTCACCGGACTGTATTCGTAAAGCCTTATGCCGCACTTGAGTGCCGCAGCGCGCAGACCCAAAACGAGTTTGCGTGGATGCACTACAGCCACATGGGGTGTGTAGATAGCGCCCTGAGTATGCTTTGCTGCAACCATGGCCGTCGCTTCGTTCGCTGTCAGCCACCGATAATCGCACGCCTCAAAGCCCAATCGCTGATAGCTTTTTAACGTCCCAATCGCCCGGTCATATTGCTGTGCAACCCGCGCGGCGCTGTACAGGGCGCCTCCCCGGTGAAAATCGCAGTGGATGTTGTGTTGCTCAAGGCTTTCTTCAAATGCTGGCAGCAGCTCTCGTAGGGTGTTGATGACGTCACTCGGTAAACGCCCAGTGACCCCATTTGCAAAGGCGTCGATACCCTCAAGACTTGCCATCACCCAGCCGCCGTTGCGGCCTGATGCGCCGTGACCGCACTGCCTGGCTTCAAGCACTACAATATCGAGTGTCGGGTTCAGCGTTGAGAGCCACAAGGCTGTCCACAATCCTGTATAGCCGCCGCCGACAATAGCGATGTCAACATCGAGTGATTGGGTCAGTGGCGGACAAGGTGTGGGTGTGTCGCTGGTAGCGTGCCACAAAGCATTGTTGTTAATCATCGTCGCATGATGGCGGTTCTGGTGTGTAATATGGCCCACTGGTACAGCATCATAATAAGAGGATTCCTATCGTGGCCGAGAGCGCTAGTGTGCATCACCGCCGAGCATGTCATCTGTGTGAAGCGATTTGTGGTGTCATTATTGAGACCCGAGATGACCAGATTATAAGCATCAAGGGCGACTCTGATGATCCGCTCAGCCGCGGACATATTTGCCCTAAAGCCGTTGCACTGCAAGATATTCACACAGATCCCGACCGTCTCCGCAAGCCTGTTAAGCGGGTGCGCAGCAGTGCCGGTGAGTTCATGCATCAGCCCATTGAGTGGGATGAGGCCCTTGACCTGGCAGCCGACGGTTTGGTGAATACCATTGAACGCTTTGGTGTGAACGCCGTCGCTGCTTATTTTGGCAATCCGGCGGTGCACAACTATGGGTTGCTGACGCATCAGAATGCGCTTTTTCGACATATCCGCACCCACAATCGCTATTCCGCCACGTCTGTCGATCAGTTGCCCCATCACTTGGTCGCTCTTTGGTTATTTGGCCACAAGTTGCTGTTTCCAATACCTGATATCGACCGCAGTCAGTACTGTCTGATGTTGGGCGCCAATCCGGTGGCCTCCAATGGCTCTATTTGGACCGTCCCAGGCGTGAAACAGCGATTGAAAGATCTGGTGGCAAGAGGCGGTCAATTGGTGGTGATCGATCCGCGTCGGACCGAAACCGCCCAGTTGGCCACCCAGTACTATCCCATTAAGCCCGGTACTGATGCCTGGTTGTTGCTGGCTATTTTGCACACCCTTTTCGAAGAACAGCGGATCAATTTGGGACATCTTGACACTGTCGTAGATGGACTCGAGCAGGTTGCCGCTGCGGTGGCGCCTTTTAGCCCCGAAAAGGCGGCCAAAACCACCGGTATTCCTGCCGATGCGATCCGTTCAATGGCCCGTGATATGGCGGCTGCTGACGGTGGCATTTGTTATGGGCGTATGGGCGTGTCGACACAGCGCTACGGCACCCTGTGTCAATGGGCGATTCAGGTTATCAATATTGTCACTGGGCAGCTCGATCGGGAGGGTGGTAGCTTATTCACACTGCCCGCCGTTGATCAGGTGGCTGCCGCAAGCCCCGGTGGTTTTGGTCGTCACCATAGTCGCGTTAGAGGACTGCCTGAATTCGATAGGGAATTACCCGTAGCGGCACTGGCGGAGGAGATGATGACGCCGGGGACCGATCAGGTGCGAGCGTTGTTCACAGCGGCAGGCAACCCCGTGTTGTCGACTCCCGAGGGCCACCACTTGGAGCAGGCCTTAGAGCAACTCGATTTTATGGTGTCGTTAGACCCCTGGCTCAATGAAACCACACGCCATGCGGACGTCATATTGCCGCCTACGTCACCGCTTGAGCACGATCATTACGATTTGGCGTTTCATGTAAATGCGGTGCGTAACACCGCCCGTTACAACCCTCCTGTATTCGAGCGACCGGAAGGCGCGCTGCACGATTGGGAGATCTTTGAAGCCCTGGGTGCTCGGGTTGCCGCCCGTCTTGGGGTAGCGCCCAAGCCCAGCATGCCCCCCCATGCAATGATTGATGCCGCTCTGCAAATGGGACCTTATGGCACTCACACAGAACATGGATTGAGCTTATCGCGTTTGCAATCAGAGCCATCCGGCGTCGATTTGGGTCCATTGCAGCCACAATTACCCAGTCGCTTACGCACGCCCAATGGACGCATCGATTTGGCTGTTGACGCAGTGTTAAGTGATTGCGAGCGACTGCTGGCTGATATGGAGCTTGCTGCTCCGGGCTATCGACTCATTGGCCGGCGTCACGTCCGGGATTGTAATTCTTGGATGCACAATTACCGTCGTTTGATCAAAGGTAAAGCCCGTTGTACCTTGATGATGAACCCTAGAGATGCCGAGCGAGAAGGCTTTGAAGCGGGCGATTGGGTACGGGTGCAAAGTCGTGTGGGTGCAGTCGATGTGGCGTTGGAAATAACCGACGACGTCGCACAGGGCGTGGTCAGCCTGCCCCATGGCTATGGGCATCATCGATCGGGTACTCAGCTGACATTGGCGCAACAGCACGCTGGCGTGAGCTGTAACGATCTCACCGACACTGATTATCTCGATGTGCTCAGTGGCAATGCCGCTTTGAATGGTGTGGTAGTGCAGCTGCAGCGTGCAAAGTCACCAATCCCGGTGCAGCAGTAACAGGCGGTGACGCGATATACTATGCTTAGTAGTTGGACCGCGCACACTCCAAAGGGGCAGCATGACGACAAAACTCATACCGACGGTGCAAATCCACAGTGGCGAGAAGTTCGTCAATGAAAAGGGTATTCATGCCATTAAAGATGGCATAAAGCGCAGTAGCGCCGATAGTCAGCGACTGGCCAAACCCAACTGGCTGCGTATGCGAGTGCAAAGTAGCCCCAAATTTGAGGCGGTGAAAGGTATCGTTCATGAGCATCGGCTGGCGACAGTGTGTGAAGAGGCCAAGTGCCCCAATATGAGCGAATGTTGGAGTGCGGGCACCGCTACCATCATGCTGATGGGCGATGTCTGTACCCGTGCTTGCCGTTTCTGTTCTGTGAATACCGGTAACCCCAAGGGTTGGCTCGACCCCGAGGAGCCAGCCAACACCGCCCGCGCGGTGGCGCTTATGGGTCTCAAATACGTTGTTTTGACGTCGGTGAATCGTGATGACCTGCCCGATGGCGGGGCTGGCCATTACGCGGCGGTGGTCACAGCGGTGAAATTAGAAAACCCAGAGACAGCTGTCGAGGCGCTGACGCCTGATTTCCTCGGCGATCTTGCCGCCGTTGAAACGCTACTCGACTCGGGTATTGAAGTGTTCGCGCAGAACGTGGAAACGGTCGAACGATTGACCCACCCGGTGCGTGACCCGAGAGCCGGCTATCAACAAACCCTTGATGTGTTGGCGCACGGTAAACGCTATCGGCCCGACGTGATCACCAAAACCTCGTTGATGCTGGGTTTGGGTGAGACCGATGCTGAAATTCAGCAGGCGATGGACGACTGTCGCAAGCACCAGGTCGACGTGCTGACTTTAGGACAATATTTGCAACCTACTCGCAATCATTATCCTATCGATCGTTACGTCACCCCTGAAGAATTCGAGCGGTACAGAGAGTGGGGCTTGAGCCGTGGCTTTATGGAAGTGGTCTCGGGTACGTTTGTGCGCTCAAGCTATCGTGCAGAGCGTGTGCTTCAAGGCAACAATGTCGGCCTGGGTAAGTGATAGATCAGCCTGACAGCCGTCAACCGCAGCTGCTGTACATTGCACAGCAGGCACCTCAGACGGATGGGAGTTTAGGGCTAACGCTGTGCACGCAAGTGGTGGTGACACTGCTTAGTCGTGACTTCGATGTGTCGCTTGCCCTGGTGGGGCCCACCACTACTAAAGACCTTAACGACCGTCGTATAAGCCTGGGCGTGCTGCATGCAACCGGTGGTTTTGAGCCCTCCAGTGCCGACCGCCCCTATGAAAAATCGGTTAAACAGTATGCCCTCGATCAGCTGGGCTCCGATAAGGTGAACGCTCGGCTGCAAAATACCATCCAGCAACGCGCCGCGGAGTGCGATGTGATTGTTATCGACGGTGTGCTGGCGTGGGCTTATCGCCCTGCCGGGCTACGCGTACCGATGGTTTATGTTTGCCAATCGATTGTGGCCGACCAATTCGCCGACCTCGGTGTGTTGGCTCGTTTGCCTTACCGTGGACTGGGCACCTATGAGCGCGAGTTATTCGATAGCGTCGATCTGCTATTTGCCGAACCCGATCTGGCAGCCGAATTATCGGAGCGCGGCGTTGCCATGAAGACCTTGCAATACAGCTTTTCGAGACCGGGTGCTGCCAGCCCATCATTACTCGACGTTGATCGAAATCTTACCGCCGAGCGAATTGGCTACATTGGCTATTTATCTGACGCTAACAACTTGGCGAGTTTGAACTGGTTCCTCGAAGAGATCTGGCCCACGTTGAGCGCATCGATGTCCCAGTTAGATTTTCATATTGTGGGTCAAGCGCCGACGCGAGAATTGCGTGAACGCATTGCTAATACGCCGCGGCTGCACTTGCATTGGAGTAGTGATGACCAGGTGCTATTCGACAAGCGAATTCGTGTCATGGTCGATCCATTGATGTACGAAAGTCATGTTGATGCCAAGCTATTAAATGCCATGGCCCGAGGTATTCCCTTGGTAACGACTCGTCGTGGCCTCGAGAGAGCGCATCCCAGTCTGCGCTCGGGACCCACTGCTGCTGACAGCGCTGAGGCCATGTTGGTAGCTATTAAAACCCTCATGGCCGACGGTAAAGCGTGGAAGACCCGCTCCAGCAGCGCCAGTGGTATTGGGCGCGCCCAATTACCTGCCTATGAGCTTGGCCACACCATGCGCCGGGAAATCCAGCGCCACCTGACGACACCGAGTGCAGACTAGGGTAACGTGATGCCCGAGATAAGTAAGCTAGGTATAGGCGACAGGTTATGACCACCGAATTCAGACGGGTAGGCCTGTTAGGTCGTCGCGAACATCCAGGTGTCTATCAGGTTGTTGCAGATTTATTGGCGTTGCTTGATCGGCGAGGCGTCGAAGTCACTATTGAAGACCGATTGGCAACACTCGCCCACTTTGAAAAACGCGCTATGCAACCCAGAGAGACCATCGGCGCCACGGTTGATCTGGCTATCGTCATCGGCGGTGACGGCTCTCTCCTCAGCGCCGCACGCACCCTCGTGCGCCACAATACACCGGTTATCGGGATTAACCGTGGCCGCTTGGGGTTTTTAACCGATGTCAGTCCCGATGAGCTCGTTGAGCAGGTGACGGCAGTGCTCGATGGGAACTATCGGCAGGACTCGCGCTTTCTACTGGATGTTCAGGTGATGCGCGGCGATGACGTGATGGGACAGGCAGAGGCCTTAAACGATGTCGTGGTGAATTCCGGCACCTCGGCACAAATGATTGAGTTTGAACTCTCGGTTGACGGCGAGTTTGTCTATCGACTGAATGCCGATGGCCTAATAGTCAGCACGCCCACAGGATCCACTGCGTATTCTATGTCGGGGGGAGGGCCGATTATGAATCCCTCCCTCGATGCCATTGTGTTGGTGCCCATGTTTCCCCACTCTCTAACCAGTCGACCTATTGTGGTGAATGGCGACAGTGCTATACGCATCGATGTGGTGGGGCGTAACAAAATTCACCCGCCCGTCACCTGTGATGGCCAGGTATCGCTCACTGCACTGCCCGGTGATGTGATCTTGATCACAAAAAAAGCCGAGCGATTAACGCTGTTGCACCCTCCGGGTTACAGTTTTTACGCCAGTTGTCGCGATAAACTACGGTGGTCCGATACCCTTGCCAAATAATATTCGTAATGCCCCTGTCGCTTTTGGTTTGGTCGCTGTCAGCAGTGTTGTATTCCTATTGTTTTATGCGCTTCGTATTGGTGTGCTCTTACCCCTGTTTAACTTCGTCCCCATGGGTGTCAAAGACGGTGCCATGGTTTTCGGGGAGCCATCCCTAAGCCAATGGTGGCGCTTCATTACCCCTACATTGCTGCATTTCAGTTGGATGCACATTATTTTCAATTGTTTGTGGTTGTGGGAGTTCGGCCGGCGCATTGAGGCTCGTTTGGGCTCGGTCAACTTGTTTGGCATCTTTGTTGTTGCCGCCATTTTTTCCAATTGGGCTCAGTATTGGGTGACCGGCCCATCGTTATTCGGTGGTATGTCTGGGGTTGTGTACGCATTTTTAGGTTTCATCTGGAGCGCTAACAAAGTCCGGCCGTTTTGGTTAGAGCCGTTACCCCAGGCCATTTTTGGCTTCATGCTGGGTTGGTTGGTTTTGGGGGCTGTAGGCGCGCTGGAATTCTTCGGTGGTGGTGCCATCGCTAACGGTGCTCACGCCGGTGGTTTGGTCATTGGTTTAATATTGGGGCCAGTCATTGCCAAAAAAACGACGTTTGAGAACGACTAACCATCAGTAGTAGGAGTTGTTGTTTGTCTGACCCTTATCTCGACACTATCAAGGCTATGGGCCGCGATGTTTATGACAGCATGGTGGAAGCCTTATCCACAGGGCGTTGGCGCGATGGTCGTGTTTTAACCCCAGAGCAACGCGAGCATTGCATGCAAGCGGCAATTGCTTGGGGTGAGCTACACCTGGCGCCGGAGCAGCGCATTGGTTACATCGATAAAGGCCACAAGGCCGACGATGTCTGTGATGACCCAACCCCGCTCAAATGGCGAGAGATGCCATGACGACGGTTACTGGGAATGTGCGCAAAATGGCCACGTCCTTGGGTGAGACCGTGGCCTATGAGTGGTGTGCTGGTGATCAACGCGTGCCTTTGAACGACGCTCTCGGGCATGTGATTACCATTGAGTTTTTGGGTGTCATTAACTGCATTCACTGCCAGCGAGTGACTAAAAAGAGTTTTAACCAAGGGTACTGCTACCCCTGTTTCCAACGTTTGGCACAGTGTGACAGCTGCATTGTGAAACCTGAAAAGTGCCATTATCACGAAGGCACCTGTCGTGAACCCGATTGGGGCCAGCAGCACTGCAATATTGAACACGTTGTTTATTTAGCCAACACATCTAGTGCCAAAGTGGGTATTACCCGAGGCAGTCAGGTTCCTACCCGATGGATGGATCAGGGTGCCACACAGGCACGGCCGATCGCGCGGGTGCAGACTCGCCAGCAATCGGGTTTGCTGGAGGTGGCTATCGGAGCTCACATCGGTGACAAAACCGCATGGCAGACCATGCTTAAAGGTAATGGTGCGCCTATTGACCTTGCCGATTTACAGGGTCAATTGGCCACCAAGTGCCAGCATGATATTGACGCGCTTCAAAGTCGTTTTGGGTTGAATGCCATCACCTGGCTAGATAACAGTGAAGACGTGTTTATAAATTACCCAGTATTGAATTGGCCCACCAAGGTTAAGGCCCACAACCTCGATAAGACGCCGGTTGTAGAGGGCACACTCATGGGAATCAAGGGACAGTATTTGATGCTCGATACCGGCGTCATCAATATTCGCAAGTATGGGGGTTATCAGCTTGCCCTCAGTCTTCGGTAAGTTGCTGGCCTGATGGTCCCCTCGGCAGTCGCATGGGGCGCATTGGCACTATCTGCATTTCTTTTGGCTGTCGTAGCGTTGTTAATTGTGAAGCAGCGGCAGGAGCGTCATCGCTGGCAGTCAAGAACCGAAGAGCGTACCCAGTACCTAGTAAAGACCCTCGACGATCTATCTCAGATCAAAGAGCGTTACGATCTTATTCTTGACTACGCCCGCACAGGGGTCGTTGAGCTTAACAGCCAGGGCGATATCGTGTTCTGCAACGCCGTGGGTGCCGAGTTGCTCGGTGCCACCACCGGCAGCATGGTAGGTCAAAATTTTCATGCAGTGGCGCATCATTCCCATCCCGACGGTCGGCCCTATCCACAATCCGATTGTCCCATGCACCGAGCGGTCGTTAACGGTCGCAGCATGAGCGTTAGCGATGAAGTGTTGTGGCGCCAAGACGGTACGTCATTTGATAGCACCTACGAGGCAGTACCCTTATTCGCTAACGAGGCACCTTCAGGTGCCATGGTTATTTTTCGAGATATTAGTGAACAGGCCCGTCACCAGCGCGAGCTTTTGGCAAGCAAAGAGGCGCTGTCATCGGCAGTGCAAGCTAAAACCGATTTTCTTGCTAAGGTTACCCACGAAATTCGTACACCGCTTCAGGCATTGCAGAGTCTGCTGCACATGGCTCGCCGCGCGAAACGCAAGAGCCACGCCAATCGTCATATACGTACCGCCGAGCGCTCCCTCGATTATGTCGGCCATATTATCGACGACATCCTGGATTTTTCTAAAATTGAAGCGGGCATGATGGTGCTCGACTCGGGGCCTTTCGCCCTGCGCGATAGCCTAGAAGTTTGTCGAGAAATGTTGCTGACGCGCGCCCAGGGAGATGACGTAAAGCTCTCTTTCTTGGTGCATAACGACGTGCCCGAGCAGTTAATTGGTGATGTGCATCGCTTGGCCCAGGTTGTTATTAACCTGGTGGGTAACGCTATTAAATTTAGCTACCCAGGATCAACAGTAGAACTCGATGTATCAGTACTGCTCAGTCAGCCAGAACACATAGAGCTGGTATTCAGTGTTGTCGACACCGGCGTTGGCATGTCCCCCGAGGAGCAGGAAGGCTTATTTGAATCGTACACGCAAGCAAGCCCATCGGTGGCTCGTAAATACGGCGGTAGTGGTTTGGGTCTTGCTATCTCCAAGCAGTTAGTTGAGCTCATGGGCGGTGATATTCACGTCCAAAGCACTAAAGGTATGGGTACCACGTTTACCTTCACCGCAAAGTTTGGTCTACCCGAAACTCAGACGATGCCATCGAGATCGGCGGTGGTGCCGGTCACTACATTAGTTGATGATAGTTTAGCGGGTGTTTATTTGCTGTTGGTCGAGGATAATATTGATAGTCAGCAAGCAGTCAAAGAACTGCTGGAAGCTGAAGGCGCTGTGGTTTTCACTGCCAACAATGGCCAGGAAGCACTCGATAAACTCAAGTCTTATGCGGTCGATGCTGTACTTATGGACTGCCGAATGCCGGTGATGGATGGTTTTAGTGCCACCACTGAAATACGCCGACAGCCGAAGTATGCGGCGATGCCGATTATTGCCATGACGGGAAGTACAGCGACCGCTGATGTTGAAGCTGCTCGCGCAGCGGGCATGAATGAGTATCTTGTGAAGCCCGTTGACCCCACGGCGCTGATCACGCAGCTTGGTCTTAGCTTACGAAACCGCTAGCCTGGCCCGTCAGGGAATACCCAATCCGACTTATACAACGACAACGTTGAGGAATAACGCCATGAACGCTGCAATGGCCAGAGAGGGATCGCCCTCGGTAATCTATCGAAAGGACTATCAGGCGCCTGCTTTTTTGGTGCCCAGTGTTGAGCTGACGATTGCTATTTACCCGGGCTACACGCGCGTCACCAGTCAGCTACATCTGCGGCGCACCGATAATCAAGTGGGTGATGTGACTCTCGATGGCGAGGGCTTGAAACTTGAGGCTATCGCCATCGATGGTGTGGCCCTGACAGCCGATGCCTATCACTACGATGGCTCTCAACTAACGCTGAAGAATGTGCCTGAGTCTTGCGCATTGCAAACCACGGTCACTATCCACCCTGAGAAAAACACCTCATTGGAGGGGCTATATAAGTCGCGCACGATTTATTGTACCCAGTGCGAGGCCGAAGGCTTTCGTAAAATCACGTTTTTCCCCGACCGTCCCGATGTCCTCAGCGTCTTCACGGTCACCTTGGAAGCTGATGCAAGCAGCTGCCCAGTGTTGTTGAGTAATGGCAATTTACAGTCTACGGCCACCCTCAACGACGGTCGCCATCAGGCGATTTGGCACGACCCATGGCCGAAGCCAAGTTATTTGTTTGCTCTTGTGGCGGGTGAGTTGGCGCGGGTTAACGACAGTTTTGTCACTGCATCAGGGCGAAAAGTAGCACTGTGTATCTATGTTGAAGCAAAGGATTTGGCTTATTGCGATCACGCTATGACATCCCTGAAAAATTCAATGCGCTGGGATGAAACAGTCTATGGTCTCGAATACGACCTTGATCTCTTCAATATTGTGGCAGTCGATGACTTCAACATGGGTGCCATGGAGAACAAGAGCTTAAATATTTTCAATACGTCCTGTGTGTTGGCAGCTCCCGATATCACGACTGATGTTGGCTATCAGCGGGTGGAAGCTATCGTTGCTCACGAGTATTTCCACAACTACTCGGGCAATCGAGTTACCTGCCGTGATTGGTTTCAATTGAGCTTGAAAGAGGGGTTTACCGTCTTTCGCGATGCCGAATTCAGTGCGGATATGAACTCCCGTGGAGTCAAGCGAGTGGAGGATGTCAGTTTTCTGCGTACCCATCAGTTCGCGGAAGATGCAGGCCCTATGGCTCATCCAGTGCGTCCCGATAGCTTTATTGAAATCTCCAATTTTTACACGCTGACCGTGTATGAGAAGGGTGCCGAAGTGGTGCGTATGCTTCATACATTGTTGGGCCATGATGATTTCATTGCCGGGGCCAAGCTTTATTTTGAGCGCCACGACGGCCAAGCGGTGACCTGCGATGATTTTGTTACCGCTATGGCCGATGCTTCAGGACGTGATCTTAGCCAGTTTCGACACTGGTACGCCCAGTCCGGTACTCCAGAGCTCTTCATTGAGGACCACTACGATCCTGTACAGGGCCGCTATACCCTATCGGTGCAGCAGCGCAATGGTGAGTACCGCGAGCCACTGCATATTCCTTTGGCGGTGGGATTATTGGAGGACGGTAAGCCAAAGATCTTCGATAATGGCAGCAGCACGCTATTGCTTGAGCTCACCCAAGCTGAGCAGCAATTTTGTTTTGACAATGTGTCATCGCACCCAGTGCCGTCGTTGCTGCGCGGGTTCTCTGCGCCAGTGCGCTTGAAAACTGAAGAAAAAGCCAGTCACCTACAAGCGTTAATCGCTAGCGACGACGACGATTTTGTCCGATGGGATGCCTTCCAACGCTACGCTACTCAGATACTCACCCAAATGACAGCGGGTGATACCCTTGACGAAGGTTTTTTCACCGCTTTTGGAAGTGCGCTTAACGACGTTCAGGATGCTGCTGTCTCTGCCCAGTTGTTGGCATTGCCCAGTGAGGACTATCTCGCTGATTTAGCTGCTGCCAGCGGAGGGGTTGATGTATTTGCTATTCGCAATGCCCGTGAGCAATTGAAGCGTGCCCTAGCTGAACGCTTTGAAGGGCGGTGGCGCGCATTATTTGCCGACTTGGCTACCGCCGAACCTTATCAAGCATTTGGGCCTCAAATAGGCGCTCGAGCGTTGCGTCATTTGGCCTTGGATTATTTGGCTCATTTGCCCGATGCCGCGGTGCCAGAGGCCACTGGGCTATTTACGTCGGCGGATAACCTCACCGATCGATTGGCGGCCTTGCGGGTGCTTGTGCACTACGGAGACACCGAGGCCGGTGAGACGGCTTTGGCACAGTTCTACAATGACTGGCAACAGGAGGCATTGGTTGTGAATCAATGGTTCAGTGTGCAGGCAAGTCGACCCGGGGATGAGGCCTTTGACGGTGTTACGCGGTTAATGGCGCACGCCAGTTTTGACTGGCGCAATCCTAACAAGGTGCGCGCCTTGCTCGGCACCTTCAGTGCGGCTAATCCCACGGGTTTTCATCGACGCGACGGCGCCGGCTACCGTTTACTGGCAGACGCAGTGATTCACTTGCAAGACAGTAATCCTCAGATCGCTGCACGTTTATGCTCTCCTCTTACTCGTTACCGTCGCTATCAGCACGGTGTTGAGTTGATGCGTTCAGAGTTAGAGCGTATTGCGGGGGTAGATGGGCTGTCTCGAGATGTTTACGAAGTAGTCGATCGGTCGCTGTCCCAATAATAAGCGCCAATATATTCCCTAGCAGTGTCTGCCGGCATTCTAGTGGGCGTGTTGCGCTGCTAGGGGTAGCCGCACGGTAAAGCGAGCGCCCTCGGCCGTATTGGTAGCGCGAATATCACCCCCTAGGGCGCTAATGGCACCATAGCTAATGGCCAGCCCCAAACCCGTGGCGCTGCCGACTTTTTTGGTGGTGAAAAACGGTTCAAATATATGGTCGAGAGCTGTCTCGGCAATGCCCCCACCGTTGTCTTCAACGGTGAGAGCGAAGAAATGTTCATCGGCTGTCTCTTGCAGGCTGATCAGGCCATCGTCGGTGTGCTGAGCGAGAATCGCATCGCGGGCGTTCTCCAGTAAGTTAATTACGACTTGAGCCATGGCATTTTCATCTGCCATTACGTAGACATCGCGTGTTAAGGGGCTGTGGTTGACTCCAATAGCCGCGTCACCCAGCTGCTCGGCCGCTAGTGCCAAACCCGCTGCCACAATGTTCGATGCACGCAGTCTTTGGGGTTCAAAATCATCGGGATGACCAAATAGCCGCAAACTACTCACTATGTGAGTGGCTCGTTCGATTTGTTGTTGGATACGTTCAAGTTTGGGTGTCACCTGATCGGCGGTCAGCGAACCTTTTTGAGTGGCTCTTCGTAGGTTGTGGCTGGCCATTCGAATCACATTCAAAGGCTGATTTAGCTCGTGGGCTATGCCAGCGGCCATTTTCCCAATAGAGGCGAGTTTAGCGGCATGGGCCATTTGCTCGCGTGTTTCTACCAGCCGCGTAATATCTGCTATGGACAATAGATAATAACGGGTCTCCGCGGGCTGATTGTCGATAAGGCACAACTCCACGGTTAGTGTGGCTGTCGTGTCGAGCCGCTGCCACTGGCACTGAAGACTGACTTTGTCAGTGATGCCACTGTGTACCGATATCAACGCGTGAATAAATGGCGGGTCGGTATCTGCTGGGTATGCTTTTGAGTCAATTAGCCCACTGGCCAGTTCCAGCATACCTTTTAAGTCGTGCAAATACGGTTGGGCTGCCCAGTTACTGTGTACCACTTCAAGGTCATGGCGCAGTACGATGACCGGTGTCGACAGTGCCTCAACAACGCTATGAAGCGGAACTTGCTCGTCAATCCTTGTCATTGCTGGCGTTCACTACTGGAATATGGAAACGCTCGTAAATAGCCTCGATGTCGCGGTGCTGCGATAGCAGTGCTTGCAGCACTTTGGGATGAAAGTGGTCCGGCGTCGATTTGTCATCGCCATTAACCATGTTGTCCAGGGCCACATAGTGGGGTAGTGGGTCTCGGTAGGGACGTTGGGCACGCAGGTTATCGTAGACATCAACCGCGTGCACAATGGCCGCGTCAAGCGCTATGGCATCGCCAGATAGTCCGTGGGGATAGCCACTGCCATCGTAGTTTTCGTGATGTTGCTCAGCGATGATCCGCGCCGCAGTGAACACTGGCTCATTGTGATGGGCTAAGAACGCGGCACCGTTCACGGTGTGTGCCTTGGTCTGTTCAAACTCTTCAGGTGTTAAACGACGATTAGCACTATAGAGTTCACGAGGCCCTGTGATTTTACCCACATCGTGGAGCATGGCGGCTAAGCGTAACTGCTGTTGTTGCAACGTGTTGTAGCCCAGACGTGCTGATAAGCAGGCGGCCATGTCGCCGATACGTACTACATGTAAATCAACGCCGGGGACATCGTATTCAGCCGAGCGCGCCAGCAGCTCGACTGCACCGGCAAAACCCCCGCGCAGCTCGTCGGTGAGACGAGTGATTTGGTTAGTGGTCGATTCGACCTGCGCTTTAAGCGTATCCTCGCGAAAGCGTCGGTAGCGGCGCTGGTTGATGCGGTCTTTGGCGTCGTCAATTTCCGCGAGCAACTGCTCGATGACGATGGGTTTGAATAGGAATGAAAAGGCACCCAGCTTCAGCGCCGCTATGACCGCCTCACTGTCGTTATTACCGGTAATAAAGATGGTCTCAAAGATGCGCTTATCGCTGCTGTCGATGCGACGAATGGCATCGAGTGTTTGTAATCCGGTGCAGCGCGGCATGCGGATATCCAGCAGCATTAACTCGATTTCGCTGTCATCACGGAATTTTTCAAACGCTTCAATGCCATCAGCGGCGGTCACCACCGTATAACCTTCCTCTGACAGCAGCTCGCGCAATTCGACGCGAACTTGAGGATCATCTTCGGCCAGTAGCAGTTTCATACAACACCAAATAACGGGGGACTTCAGTATATGGCATCACCATGGAAGCCAGAAGTGCCTTTGTAAATGTCGATCAATAAACCGCGCGACTGACTTAATTGCTGGGATAGAGTGCCAGTTCGTCGCGGGCTTGCGTTGGCGCGCGCTGGGATTGGTCGCGGACGGCTTTGAACAGCTTATCGCCGCGCCAAGTGGTATCTTGTTGCGCGCTAAAGGCGGCCTGATCCAGTTGACGAATCTCTGCCGCAAGAGCCGGATCGACCTGCATCGCCAAGGCATCCAGGGTGGGCAGCCGGGTGCATTGCAACCAACCTTGCCCCCATTGCTGTAACGCTTTACGAGCAGCGGCAGGATCATTTTGACTACAGGCCAACCGCAATCCCACTAAGTCACGACTATCAAAGCGTCGCGTTGACGGCTTGGCGCCACTCTCGGATCTGATCTTGGGGCCGCCGAGCTGCCACCACAATCCAGCGATAATCGCAGCGACTAGCCAACCCGCTGCAGCCAGCCCTTGCCAAAGTCTCACGTCAGCCAATTCAGCGGCCTCTGTTTCGCTGGCTTGGGGCAGCGCAATGGTATTTGGATCGGTGGTAGTTACAGCGCCAGCCACTTTGACATTGACCGCAGGTATTCGGGCGTACTCCAATTGATCGGTGCTGGTGTTCCACCAGGGAATGACCCGCTCGGGTAACACCCAATCTCCCGCTTGGGTAACCACAAGAGCCTCACTCTGCAGACGGTAACCCTCTAACCCAGTAGGTATTTCAGAATGTTCGATGTTTTCTTTGTCGGGGTAGAAGCGCAAACCTTCCAGAGACTCCCCTTCGTCGAGGCTTGTGATGGGTGGCAGCTGACTACCTTGCAGGCCCTCTGCAATGATTTCAAGAGTGCGGGTAGTGGAGTCACCGACATTTAATCGGTCGGGTGAGTCACTCCAACTGTCGTCCAGAATCAGCCGGCGCGCTGGCAGCCAGATGTCCCCTGGGAATTCCTCGGGTACCGGCTTTACCTCAAGGGATATTGGCTGGGTTTGTAAATTGATGCTCTTGCCTAGCCGAGCACCTAACAGCGAGCGTCCGGGTAGCAGTTCTCGTCCCGAGAAGCTGATGGCTGGAACCGTAAGGGTGCCCGACTGCTGAGGGAACAGTGCGTAGCGCAATTCGTTAACAAGCCATACCTGGCCGTTTATGGTGCGTTGAAAACTCTTTTGTTCCAATGGCTCAATATAGGTGTTGGGTATGTCCAGTTCCGAGACGGCGCGATTGTCGAGATTGACCGACTGCTGAAGGGTAATGGTGAGGATCGTTTGAGCCTGCACATAGACACTGGTATCACTGATCTCTGCAGTGAAGGTGGCAATTTGGTCGACACCGGGTGTGACTTTGGGGGTCGCGTCCACTTTGATGGCAATAGGTGTTGTTCGCCTGCCACTGTAATTGAACGCTGGAATAGCCAGTACGCCGTCACGTATGGGCGCAATCTCAAGCTCGTAGCTGCGTGTTACGCTTTGTTGCCCACCGATAATTCGTGCATTCGTGGCACTGGAGCGCTGCATTATGCGGAAGTCTTGCTCAAGCTCCGAAAAATCGAGTTCATCGGGGTGTTCACCATCGTCCGCCTTCAGGGTTAGGCGCAGGGTTTCCCCGAGTGCTATGTCGGTACGATCGACCGTTGCGGTAATGCGGGCACTCGCTGGCATGGCAACAACAAGAACCCACAGAAGCAGCAGGGCCAGCGCGGATCGATGGTTACCAACGCACATTTTCATCGGGCTCTTCTCCCTTGCGCAATCGTTGAATACTTTCATATCGGAATTTGCGGCGTAGCAATCCACCCGGGTCATCAGGGACGCGACGTAACCATTGTTCAAGAGCCTGCTGCTCTTCCAGTGCTGCATCAAATTTACGCATTTGTTCTTGGGTTTCGGCCTGTAATTGCTCGGCCATGGCTTCGCTCATGCTGTCTTGGCCTTGGCTGGTGCCCTCGACCCCCGATTGCCCCCCTGACTGCTGCTGACCGCCGGCATCGGCATCACCTTCGCCTTCAGAGCCGCCTTCGGTCTGCTCGGCGCTGTCGGCATTAGATTCGTCGTTATTTTGGGGTGAGGCAGCGTCGCTATCGTTGTTCGATTGCTTTTGGGAGTCGGTACCCTGAGAGCCGGCCGTTGAGCCCTCTTGGTCATCGGGTTCCGCCTCATTTTTTTCACCTTGATCACCATCGTCGCCCTGCTTAGATTGCTCATTTTCCTGTTGTTGCAGCAGTTGCTGTACAAGGTCTCGATTGCGCAGGGCATCAGCTTGTTGAGGTTTTTTCGCTAACGAGGCGCTGTAAGCTTCTAGTGCTCGCTGGAATTCACCGGCTTTTGCCAATGCATTCCCCTTGTTGTAAAGGGCGTCAGCGCTATCATCACGACTAAAACTGTCGGCCGCCTTGAGCCAGTCCTCGGCCTTGTAATGCGCTGTGCCGCGCCAGGCGTTGTCCTCGAATAACTGAGCGGCTCGCGCGGGCTGGTTCTTGGCCATTGCCGCAGCGCCCTGTTGGTCGGGTGTTTGCCAAAGCCCCATAAAACGTGAACCGTCGCTCGATGTTTGTAGCTGTGTTACCGCATCGGCACTTTCTGTGGTGTTGGCGTTGGCTGCTACCGGCGACACGGCCGAGGGGGGCGGCGGCAGTGCTGGGTTACTCGGGGCTTGGGCAAATGCTGGATCAGCTGTCAGTATTGGCAGCAGCAGCACAACAGCGAGAGCGCCTCGACGAAATAGCGGTACTAAGCCCAGCGCTACTAGCAATGCCAGCCAATTACCTTGATCCAGCCAGGTATCAGTTTTGCGATCGAGTTGCACCTCGCCTGGGTCCTCTAATACGGCTACACCGTTCAGCGTGTCGAGGTCACTATCGTCGAGGCTGATATCGGCGTAGCGCCCCCCTAGTTGTGCTGCGTACTCTTGAAGGGCGCGTGCATCCAGTCGGGGTACCACAATGTCACCGTCACGCTCACGCATGAAACCGCCACTGGCCAGGGGAATAGGTGCACCGGCGGCCGTGCCGACGCCCAAAATATCGACGCTGGCATTGGCTTGCTGCAACGCATCGCGCACATCCTCGGGGTCAAAGGTTGGCATACCGTCTGTCAGCAAAAGAATTTGTCCGTTGGCAACACCCGCGGCCCCGAGCAATTTCGCCGCCGCTCTTAGCGCGCTGGCGCTATCGGAACCGGGAAGCGGCATGATGTCGGTGGATAGTGCTGGTAGTAAGTTCTCGATAGTACGTCGATCATCGGTTAGCGGTGCCACTACATGGGTATCGCCGGCGTATACCACTAGACCAGTGACTCCCTCTTTACGATCGGCCAACAAGTCGCGAATTTTTTGGCGCGCCCGCTGGATACGCGATGGCTGCACGTCCTTTGCATCCATCGACGCGCTCAAATCGAGCACCAATACCAATGCATCGGCTTTTTGAAACACGGGTACATCTATCTTGCTGAAACTGGGTCCGGCAATACCCAATACCAACAACAGCCAACCCAAAACGACAAGCCAGTGCAGACCGCTTCGCTCGCGTTGTTGGCGGCCTTCCAGCATGTAGGGGAGCAGGGCTGGATCAATCACCTTGCTCCAGCTGCCAGCGGCGGGGACGATGCGCTTTAACAGTAGGAGTAAAGGCACGGCAAGCAGTGCCAACCAAAGGGCGTCGGGGCGCAGCAGATGCATGTTTTCAAGCATGGTGCGCCTCCCTTGATCGATTGAATAACAGGCCGCTCAAGCCTCGCTGCAGTGCTAACAACAGAGTGAGTGCCAATGCCCCCAGCATGGGATAAAAGCTAAGTGCGCGCACGGGTCGGAAGGTTGAGGCCTCTTGTTCAATGGGCTCTAACTCGTCAAGCACCTGATAGATGCTTTGAAGCTCGGCGGGGTTGCGCGCCCTAAAGTAGCGACCGCCGGTACCCTCGGCAATAGCATTGAGCAGGGCTTCATCCACCTCACCCGATGCGTTGGTGCGATTACCCAGGCGCCGACTAATGCCTATGGTGTAAACCCGCACGCCCATTTCTGCGGCTAATGCCGCCGCCTCCATGGGGTCGACAGTGGAGGCGGTATCCTGACCATCGGTGAGTAGGATCAGCACGCGTGCATCGGCAGGGCGCTCACGTAAACGTTTGACCGCCAGCCCCAGTGCGTCACCAATAGCGGTATCTTCGCCCGCGAAACCCAGCTGTGCTTCACGAATAAACTGGGTAACGGTTTGTACGTCAAAGGTGAGAGGTGCTTGTACGTAGGCTTGTGTACCAAACAAAATGAGTCCTACGCGGTCGCCACTGCGACGCTGTGTGAAGTCGGCGGCGATGGCTTTGACCGCCTCAATCCGCGACACCAAGCTATTGCCCACTTGCATGTCTTCAATTTGCATACTGCCCGATAGATCCAGTGCCAGCATGAGGTCACGCCCCGAGTTTGCCAGCTCAATCGGTTCACCGGTCCATTGAGGGCGGGCTGCAGCAGTGATTAACAATAGCCAAATCAACCAAAGTAGCAGGGTGCTTACTAGCCGCCCACGCCAATCGATACGTTGACTGTTGGCTAGCTCCCGCCAGCGGGCGGCAAAGGGAGCGCGGATGGCAGCTTGCTCACTGTTGGCAGTGGGCAGCAGCAAGCGTGCCAAAAGCGGCAGCGGCGCCAGCAACAACAGCCAGGGAAGCGCAAAGTCAATCATTTTGACTCCTGTGCCGGCGCAGCCATTGTCGGCCCTGTTGCAGTAGTTCAGGAGACGCAGGTAGGTTGGGGTGGCGATATACCTGCGCCAGCTCTTGCCAGATATCGGTAGGCAGTTTCGGGGCAGTAGCGATTAGGAATTGCTGCCAGTTGGCCCCATGAAGACGCGCCACGTCTGTCGCCGAGAAGCCGCGCATGGCGGTGGCTTTTAATAGCTGATTGAGCTGCTCAAGGGTGATCTCACCGGCGCTGCTGAGTTGTTTTAACCGCGCTAACGCCTGGCGTCGATAGCGTCCTGCTTGTCGGCGGCGATATAGCGCCAAAGCGAGTAGTCCAACCCCGACAAGTATCACCGCTGCCAGCAACCACCAACCGGGTGCCGGTGGCCACCAGCCGATGGGGGCTGGCTCTCGAAGTGGTGCTAGTTGCTGCAGTAGAACGTCAGGATCCATAAACAGGTTTACCTAGCCGGAAAATAACGTTGCAGAACGGGTAATGGGGGGGCAGCCGTTGACAAATCGATAACGGGTATACGGAAGCGTTGATACCGCTTTTTGAGTGTCTCTCGTTGCCGCGCATACGCTTCTTCATACCGCCTACGAAGATTGCTATCGCCGGTATTCAAACCGTAGCGTCCCCGACTGTCAGTCACCACGTAGCGCCCAGCGCTGGGCAACTGCTGTTCTAAGGGGTCGCTAATGGCAATGGCTGTGACTTGGATGTGGCCGGTGAGACGGCGAAGCGCATCGAGACTGGCTTCATCGAGTCCATCGTGGAAGTCACTGATTAAAAACAAGCTGCTGCCCGGTCGTGTAATACGTTGCAGCTGTTTTAACTGGTCGGCAAAGGGCGGGGCATTTGCTGTTACTTGAGGGTCGACGTGTTGGCCAAGGCGCTGCATGTCGCCGATCATAGAGAGCACAGCGCGCCTCGAGCGACGTGGACGAACATCTTGCGGGTCGGCGCTTGCGAACACCATCCCGCCTACTCGCTCTCCTCTATCAAGGGCCGACCACAGCAGCAGGCTGGCTACCCTCGCTGCCAATACCGATTTAAAACAGTTTACTGACCCAAACTGCATAGAAGGGCGCAAGTCAACAGCCACCAGCACTGGCCGTTCCCGCTCTTCATGGAATAATTTGGTATGCGCCTCCCCCGAGCGAGCGGTGACTCGCCAATCGATGGCTCGCACATCATCGCCTGCAGCGTACTGGCGTACTTCGTCAAACTCAACGCCACGGCCGCGACGGGTAGACCGTTTAGCACCAGCCAAATGTGCCAATGCTCGGCTGGCTCGAGTCACATTGAGATAGCGCGCCGGGAATCGTGCTGAGACTAAGTCTGCCGTCTCAATGGTTGCCCCATAGACGGGTTCATCGAGCCTTGTATGCATGGTTTCAGCCGACGGGAACGACGGACAGTAGGCGCTCTACCGCCTGTGTACTGGTGACACCCGAAGCCTCGGCTTCGAAAGACACAATCAGTCGGTGTTTAAGGCAGTCCATCGCTACGGCTTGTACGTCGTCGGGGCTCACATAATCGCGTCCTTGCAGGTAAGCATTTGCGCGAGCGCAGCGGTCGAGGGCGATAGTGGCACGGGGACTAGCGCCAAACTCAAGCCAATCAGTAAGTTCGCTGTCAAAAGCCGCGGGTTCACGAGTGGCCATAATGAGTTGCACGATGTAGTGCTCAACGGCAGGCGCCATGTG
>CBFHTF010000021.1:0-33191 GCA_965658685.1 Luminiphilus sp. | reverse complement strand
CTGTAGAATAGCGATCAGTCACCGTAATTGTTGCCCTAGCCTGCGATGACAGCTGTCATCTGCTAGGCTTGCGGGCCTTGTAACTGCGCTATCGCTAAAAAGCTAGCCTGTACCCGAAGTCGCCACCCCTCGAAGGAGCCACTATGAAACCGCAGATATACGGCATACCGACCTGCGACTCTATCCGAAAAGCGCGTAAATGGTTCGACGCGAACGGCGTCGAGTATACGTTCAGTGATGTGCGCCAGCAGTGTCCCAGCCGAGAGCAGGTTGCGAGTTGGATAGAAGCCGTTGGTGCCAAAGCGCTCATCAACAAACGTAGCACCACATGGAAAACAATGGATGAGGCGGCACGTCACGAGGTTGAGCAAGGCGATACCCTCGGCGTCCTGTTGGCCAATCCAACCCTTATCAAGCGCCCCGTGCTTGAGTACCAAGGCGAAATAGCCGTGGGCTTCAGCGCAGATGATTATGCACAACGATTTACAACCCACGGGTAACTAGGAGACAAGCAATGACCGCAGTACACGGTTTCGGACTTGGCGTAGCAAGTAAGAACAAAGTTGGCGAATTACTCGAGGTCTTCTACCCCAAGCCGCTGCACAACATCAGTGGTGATCTCGCTGAGATCGTGAAAGACGTACAGGGAGAACTCAGTGCAGCAGATCTCAATGAACTGGCCAATGCCTTCGCGCGTGTTGGTGCTGATGACCTAGCCGCTATCGCGCACCAACTGCAAGACAGTAGTCGTCCAGTGGTTGCTTCGACGTTGGTCGAGGACACAGCGCCCCAATCTGTGGCTGACGCCTACCTTAAACTACATCTGCTCTCACACCGGTTAGTGCACCCCCACGGCACCCAACTCGAGGGGCTGTTTGGCTTGTTACCCAATGTAGCGTGGACAGACCAGGGGGCCATTTGCCTCACTGAATTAGCTGAACGTCAACTTGATGCTCGACTTCGGGGCACCGTATTGGAAGTGTCCAGTGTCGATAAATTTCCGAAAATGACCAATTACGTGGTCCCTGCCGGCGTACGCATTGCCCACACCGCCCGAGTACGACTAGGTGCCTACCTTGGCGAGGGAACGACGGTTATGCACGAGGGCTTCATCAACTTCAACGCCGGCACCGAAGGCCCTGGTATGGTTGAAGGCCGCATCTCTGCAGGTGTTTGGGTGGGCGCCGGTTCCGATTTGGGTGGTGGCTGTTCCACCATGGGCACCCTCTCTGGTGGCGGTAACATTGTGATTTCAGTGGGTAAAGAGTGCCTCATCGGAGCCAATGCGGGGCTCGGTATTCCACTGGGGGATCGCTGCACCATCGAAGCTGGCCTATTCATCACAGCAGGCACCAAAATCACCGTGCTGGATGGTGCTCGAAAGCCGGTAGATACCGTGTCAGCGCGCAATCTAGCGGGCAAGTCCGACCTACTATTTCGTCGAAACAGCACCTCGGGCGCTGTAGAGTGCCTCTCCAATCGGAGTGCTATCGAACTCAACGAGTCGTTACATGCCAACAACTGAGTACGGTAAAGCAGCAATTGCACTGACCAAAGCACTGATCGAGCGACCATCGGTCACGCCCAACGATGCCGGCTGCCAGCAAATGATGGCAGAGCGGCTCACAGCCATAGGCTTTCATTGCGAGCATCTACGCTTCGGTGAGGTCGAGAACCTGTGGGCTGTCATGGGCAATAGTGGGCCCACCTTGGCTTTTGCTGGCCACACCGATGTTGTGCCAACCGGGCCGCTCGAACAATGGCAATCAGACCCCTTCTGCGCTACTGAGCGCAATGGCTTGCTGTTTGGCCGTGGTGCTGCCGACATGAAAGCTAGCTTGGCGGCCATGCTGGTAGCGACAGAAGCGTTTGTTCATCAATTCGGTGAACCTGTTGGACGCATTGGGTTTTTAATCACCGCCGATGAGGAAGGACCTGCCAAAGACGGCACAGTGCGTGTCGTAGAGACTTTGCAAAAGCGGGGTGAGCAGATCGATTGGTGTATCGTGGGCGAACCGTCGAGCAGTGATGTACTGGGCGATACGGTCAAGAATGGCAGACGCGGATCCTTGGGCGCCACCGTGACTGTGCGCGGGAAACAGGGCCACATCGCCTACCCCCACCTGGCAGACAACCCCATTCACCGCGCTTTCGCAGCTTTCGACGAACTATCCAAGGTTCACTGGGATGATGGCAATGCATTTTTTGCACCCACCTCTCTACAGTTTTCAAATATCAATGCCGGTACGGGTGCCACCAACGTCATTCCCGGTCAGCTGCAAGCGCAGTTCAATATTCGTTTTTGCACCGAAACGACCGATATCGAATTGCGGCAGCGCTGCGAGGCCATTTTGAACCATCATGGGTTGAGCTTTGATATTGAGTGGAATCTCAGCGGACAACCTTTCCTCACCGAACCAGGTGTCTTGTCGCAAGCGGCAATGGACAGTATTCAAGAAGTCATGGGGTATGAACCTGCGCTATCAACGGGTGGAGGTACCTCTGATGGGCGCTTCATCGCCCAGATGGGTACTCAAATTTTGGAGCTTGGTCCGGTCAATCGCTCGATTCATCAAATCGATGAGCACGTTGCCATTGACGATATTCCACGCTTGACCAAAATCTACCATGGGGTGTTGCAACGATTGTTGCTGGGGTGATTAGGCCAACACCCAGTCAATCCGATGACTGGTTGCTGCCTCTGCGGCACCCAGCCACCCTTGCCAATACGCGTTCACGGCATGGCTGTCTGCACCGTCGCCACTCGATGCATAGAGCGTAATACGACAGGCACCTTCCAGCCCTAACACCGCATTGACCAACTGCGTTGGGAACAGTACCCCCAATTTTAAAAAGCGCTCTCTCGCTTCAGTCCCTCGTCCGGGTACGTTGGGTAATGCATAATGCACATCGGACAGAGGTAATCGTTGACGCATCAGGTCCAGAACCCGCCCTTGCCCGTCAAGCGTCGCTAAATCGACACTCAACTGCTCAATATCCGTGCTTGTTGCCGGAACCGATCCGTCAGTAGCCACCACAATAAGACCTGTCGATGGCCCTTGAGCGCGCAGTAATACGCTGTGCTGATGCTGCTGCCAGGCATCTCCCAAATACATCACATTCGCCAAGGTTACTGAACTCCCGGAAATCTATCGGACATAAACGTCAAAACGAACCGCTTTACCCTGTAATTGATGTGACGGCGCTTTATCGGTAAGCAAGGGTGCTTTCGAGGCCCGCTTTACGACGATACGACTGCAAGGTTGTCGCCACGCCCAATCGATCAACTCCCCATCACCCATGGTATCCGCAGGCCCAGCGGCATGTAACAAGCGCAATGCGCTCAGATCCTTCTTCACCGCCGCAGACCCACGTTGCGCCTCAAACATTGGATCTAGGTAGAGTACAGACCCATCGGGTACCGTCATGGTGGTGCAGTCGCCAGGCCAAAGCGTCAATAGGTGAGCCGCGGTACGCACCAGCGGCTCTTTACTGACTAAGGCGCGGTCGAGGGCGGTGCCCAAAAGCCATGCTAGGACTGGCGCACGTTCTGCCATGGTCACGGTACAGCCTAGATCTGCCAATACAAAACTGTCGCGTCCAAGTCCTGCCGTGGCATCGAAAACCATCGGACGACGACCTTGACGAACACCTACCGCCCGTCCAAGCAGCTCGTTTTGCCCGCCTTTGCGTCGATGCAACATCACCGGCGAGGCAAAGTCGACACAGACAGGGCCAGGCGCATCGGGACCCAAAACCTGCAGCCAGCCATCGTCAATATCGACCACCAGTGCAACCTTGGTCACTGCCGCCTTTACGTCAAAGACAAGCGGTATACCAAGGGCTTCCGACACAGCTTTAGCACGCGCCCTAGCGCTGCCATTGGCTGGAATTACACAGCAAGAGCGTTCGTCTGGGGATGATTGGACGGGTACTGACGTCATTGATTGGCGGGCTTACCCAACGTAAGTGTCTCAGAGCCCCAAATAACATCTGCACATAAGTTGAAGACTGTCTGTACCAGACCATGCTTGTCTTTTATGTGGTGCGGCATTGCGCGTTCCGTACCCACACTTCCCGGAACTAATGCAATTTTCTGCATGGATTCACCAGCAAGTTGCAAATTAGTTAATTCCAGCAACTGTTGTATTGCGCTGTTGACGAATCGTCCTGGTCCGTGGACACCTTCAAGCTCGGGCAGCGGCGCCAAGAAATCGCCCATCATCACTTGCCCGGCGTCGGCGACAGCCAGCATGCGCGCAAGCTTGATGGTCACATCGCCCACAATGTAACTAAACAATGTGGGATTAATGCCCTCAGCTTGACAAAGTTCGTAGTGGCTGCCGATGTGAAACGCGGAGCGAATAACCGGTACGGTGTGACCACTCGCCTGCCGGCGGGCGACGGCATTATCGATCAGTACCAGTACTAAAAAGCACAATAAATCGAGATCGGGATAGGGCCCAACATCGCGGTTCCAAACGTAGTAACCATCACCCGTGGTGGTGCGCGCGAAGTTAACATCCACCCCTTCTCGCTGCAGCTTGTTATAAGCGGAGTTCATTGAGTACGAGAGGCTGTTAAGTTGACTGGCTTGCTCGAAAGGGGAGTACAAAGAAAACTCGGCGATATCAAATAGAATGACACCCCGACTCTCAACAAAACCAATGCCATAACTTGAAATAATGGCATCGGCGGCCTTCAGGAGGGCTGGATCATTGCCCAAGGGCTCGTCGAGCTTGATAAAATTTGTGGAGACGCCCAATCGCTTGGCAATACTAAAAATCTGCTCGTGACTTTTTAGGCGAGAACCACCGATAACTTCTCGCACAAATTCTTCATTGGTAGCAGACTGATTCGTATCAGCAGCAGAGAAGTTACCCAAGAAAAAATGTGGCACCACAAGGGTGAGCAGCCCGCGGGGATCAGGAGCCCAGCAGAGCACCATGTTCTGCCCTAATCGCCAATGTTTGCGTAGCACGGCCTCCATTTGCTTGAGCTGCTGCTGACCCTCGGGGGTCAACAGATCGGCATTGGACGTGCTTGAATACATCTTTTACACCTCTTCGGCTTACAGCTTTGGCATTATAGGCCAGTGATGAATAGGATTGAGTATGTGTTGGTCTTTTCGCGTTTTGATGACAGGTTTTTTGTTGCTCGGTGGTTGCCAGCAATACGATATTCATATCAACGACAGGCTGGTACGTGCGGCACCGACGTTGTTCACCAATTACCGTATTGAAGACAAAAGACTGGAACAATGTGTCCAGCAGGCCATCATCGATGGCCAAGTCACAGAAGTGGGCGATCTCACCCAACTCAATTGCAGCGACGCAGGCATCAAAACACTTTTTGGCCTCCATGGCTTTAAAGGGATAAAAAAACTAAAGCTTTCAAATAACCAAGTAAGGAATTTGGTGGAATTAACACAACTGCCCGCACTCGAAGCAGTTTGGCTCGATGGTAATCAAGTGGTAGATCCGGTTCCGTTACTCAGACTACCCAAACTTGAGGCAATCGATTTATCGGATAACCCCTCCTTACAATGCCCGCCCCATGATCTGACCGCTCGCATAGCCCAGCTAACACTTCCCGAGCACTGTTTGCCATGATCAGCCGTTCATTGTTTGCCTTGGTAAGCCGTCTGCCCCTGCCGTTGCTCTACGGATCGGTGGGCTTTCTGAGCTGGCTCGTGGGATCCATTTTTCGCTACCGCCACAAAGTGGTGACTAAAAATCTTCAGGCGTCATTCCCCGACTGGTCAGAGTCGAAATTAGCCCAGGAGCGAGCGAAATTTTACCGTCATCTCACTACCAATACGCTGGAAATTTTGGCCACGCGACAGCTGAGCGATAGCGAACTGCGCAGGCGTGTGACCTTTGAAAACGCTGAACTTTTGGCGGAGCTAAGCAACAACTTCAAGACATCGGTTATCGTGCTCACACTGCATCAAGGTAACTGGGAGTGGCTGCTACAGAGGGCTGCGCTGGAGTACCCAATACCACTGGCGCCGGTTTACAAAAAGCTGCACAGCGCAGCTGCCGATCAGTTCATGCTGCGTCTGCGACGTCATCGCAACGGCCAACCCATTGAAATGCGTGCCGTCGCTCGGGACTTTATCCGACACCGACGTCAGCCTCGTATCTTGGCAATGCTCGCCGATCAATCACCGGGACATCGAGAACGGGCACACAGAACCCTGTTCTTGCACCAAGACACTGCGTTTTACTCAGGTGCCGCTCAATTAGCACGTGCAACTGGCTTTCCTGTGGTCTTTGCAGACTGCAAACCTATCGCGCAGGGTCGCTATCACTGCACGCTCACCGAGATTACTCGCCACCCCAAGCAAACCGACGAAGCAGCGATTACTGAGCAATATGCTCGGCTGACCGAGCGTGCCATACAGAGCACCCCCCACAGCTGGCTGTGGACTAATCGTCGCTGGAAACTGTCGCCTCTTGCTTCATTGCAAACTCACTAGGGCCTTTCACGCACAGTGGGCTTGCTGCTCACCTATCGATGCCAATTCGAGCCAAGCAAACCCCTCTGACTGACCCGCAAATACGATGTTTGCCGTTAAGGTCGAGAGTACTTGCTCGAGACTTCGCTGGGCATGTGCCAATGAATTGTTCTGTTCGCTGATATGTCCGATCACCAAGTGGCGTAAGCGTTCCGTATCTGCCATCGCCAGCAGCTGCGCCGCCTGTTGATTGTTCAGATGGCCAAAATCCCCCGCTACTCGCTTCTTCAAGGCGGGTGGGTACGGACCCTGAAACAACATATCAAGATCGTGATTAGATTCCAGCAGGAGGCCTGTGCAGTTACTAAAAGCAGCGACCACATGAGGTGTTATTGACCCTAGATCGGTCAGAATGCCAAGCCTTTCATTACCGTGTCTTAAGCAATACTGCACAGGTTCACGCGCATCGTGGGGCACAGCAATCGCCTCGCAATGGATATCGCCCACCTGAAATTGAGTATCCGCATCAATGCAAAGTAGACGATAGGCATCGCTTATACGTCCGGACGCTGCGGTACCGTGACTCAAGAAGACCGGTACTTGCCATTGACGAGAGACCACGGCCACGCCAGCCGCGTGGTCTCCATGTTCGTGGGTAACCAAAATAGCATCGAGTTGCTCAGGCCGAATACCGAGCCGCGCCATGCGCCGCTCGGTTTCTTTTGCGGGAAAACCACAGTCCACCAATAGTAGTGTGTCACTGGTCTGGACGACGGTGGCGTTACCTTTGCTACCACTGCCAAGGGAGGCAAAGCGCATAATTCAGTTGATATTACCTTTCAAAATTGTCAGGAGCGCAGCCTGATCCCGCCGTGGCGGCGCTGCACCGAAACCATCGGTCAAGGTAATGATAACTGTACCCTCGCCATCCTCACTGAGCTTCACGAGGTATTGATTGTTTGCCAACGGATGCCCTTCTTCACCACCCCACAACCAATCAAACCAGCCCCCTGACGCCTTGTTATCGGGGCCCGTAAAGGTGGCATAGAAAACGCCCTCGCTGCGGTTCAGGTCATCAACCACAAAGCCCGACTCCGGGAGTGCTTTGTTGACCGATGCCCATGCACGATTGAAGGGCAAGCGAAGCTGCAGGCGCGCACCGGCATCGGTTTCCTCAAGGGTGATGCGCCCACTGGCACTCATCGCTTGATCAGCCATCATCGAGATGGGTGCTGCTTCAGCACTGTTGGCAATGAACTGAGCCACATTGCGTAACATGGTTTGTTCGAGCTCTAGGTTATCCGACTCACTCGGCCATGGTGCAGCCAGCTCGGTGCTACGGTTCTGTTGCAGAACATGAAGCTCTGCTGTGTTTCGCTGCACCCCTGATTCGACCCGGAAACGGAATCGCACCGGCAGCGGCTCATCCATTAGTGCAACATACTGAGTGTCAATAAATCCTTCCTGGGCACTTGACCCTGCAACAGCAATGCCGGAGCTTGCTAAAAAAGCGCGCACTTGGGGCCATAACTGTCCGGGTGATACCGCAACCAATGCCCAGCTATC
This sequence comes from Luminiphilus sp., assembly GCA_965658685.1. Lineage (GTDB taxonomy): Bacteria > Pseudomonadota > Gammaproteobacteria > Pseudomonadales > Halieaceae > Luminiphilus. The sequence goes on along the minus strand of CBFHTF010000021.1, from coordinate 25,165 downwards.
GTCTCCGAGACGCTGGATGCGAACGGCGTCCTGCTGTCCTCCGGCGGTGAGGGGTGCAGGCCTTGGCACATCGAATTCAGTTTCAAGCTTTGCAGCCGCCTGAACCGGTGGTATGGGGTAAATCTGACTTAACGCTGGCGCCCCCACACCGGGCGGCACCAAGATCTCTTGTAACTCTACCGAACTTTGATAACGCTCAGTATTGTCGGGGAACAAGCCTTCGTCACCAAATAACCAGGAACAGCCGGACAACAGGGCCACAGGCAGCAGCCAAAAACAACGCCACAACATTATAGGTTCGCCTGCTGCAGCGCCGAGCGTACTGTCGCGTGATATTCATCCGACAAGGCCACCAACGGCAATCGCAAAGTGCCACCGGTCATGCCCTGCTCAGCCATCGCCCATTTCACCGGGATGGGATTGGGTTCGACAAATAACGCTTTGTTCAGCCCCTGTAGCTGGTCATCAATACGTTGCGCGGCATCAAAGTCCCCTGCAAGAGCGTATCGACACAGATCCGCCATAGGGGCTGCCGCCACATTGGCTGTCACCGAGATGTTACCCTTCGCACCGTGCTGCATCAGTGCCAAAGCCGTTGGGTCATCGCCCGAGTAAACCGCAAAAGTATCAGGCAGTTGACCAATGAGAGTGGCACCTCGCTCGACATCACCGGTCGCGTCCTTTAGGGCTACGATATTGGCGACCTTACTAAGTCGCAGAACCGTGTCATTGCTGAGATCACATGCAGTGCGACCGGGCACGTTGTACAAGATGATGGGGATATTGACCGAGGCAGCCACTGCACAAAAATGCTGATAAAGTCCTTCCTGCGTGGGCCGATTGTAATAGGGAGTTACGAGTAACGACGCGTCGGCCCCCACCTCCGCAGCAGCAACGGTTAATTCGATGGCCTCATGGGTCGAGTTAGAGCCGGTGCCCGCAATAATGGGAATACGACCACCGGATTGCTCAACAGAAAAACGAATCAGCTCGCAGTGTTCCGGCACGGTGAGGGTTGCACTTTCACCTGTAGTGCCAGCTATCACCAGTGCCGAGGTACCAGCATGGATGTGATACTCAATCAACTTTTCCAAGGCGGCCCAGTCGATGGTGCCATCTTCGTGCATTGGAGTTACCAGGGCCACAATGCTTCCGGTTATCATAGGCAAACTCCAAGGCTGGCCGTGTTATGAGGGTGTAGATTCATGATCGCGCAATTATCCACTTCATGGAGCGATAGACAACTGACGATTGATGGAAATCGTTTTATTATCACGTTGCTCGCAGGTGTCCTCCTATCAATGATCACTCTGACGCCGTCGTGGGCCCAGAGTTCCAGCTGGCAGCAACCTAGTGCCATTGAACAACGCATAGAACCTCTTTCGGCCATTGACCGCCAATTTATGGCTAACCAGCGCGCCGACGTAGAACAACGTGCCAACGCCCTAGGTCGCCAATTATCGGGCAATAGCCAGCGCGATCTCGACACCCTGCAGCGATTACTCGATACCGGTGCAGTAACCCGTGATGACCTGTTGGGTCTACAGGCCATGGGCGTTGTACTCGGGGACTTACTCAGCGCAGAACTCCGTATGGAATGGGTTGTTTATAGAGACCGTGCAGGTCGCTCACGTGCATTGCATTACCCCAATACCGATGTCTACCTGTTTCCCATTACCATGATTTCCCGTCGATACAGTGTTGGTGTTAACAAGCCAGTGAGCGACATCTTCAATGAAGTGGCTACCGATACTGCCAAGCGCCTGCCCGGTGCCAAATGGCGCTAATACCGATAAGGCCAATATCAATCTCGACAGTAATCAAGAATACCATCGACCATCATCGTGCGATGCCGAGCACCAGGTAGCGCTGGGTCACTCGTCAAATAGCCTGCATCACCCTCGTACAGAAAACACAAACCCGACTCGGCAGGTATCACCTTTGGAAAAAACTGTGGCGGTAGCCTGGCTTCAGTGTGACTGCAAAGTTCATTCAAGGATTGATGACGTGCCAACTCACACAGCGATACATAGGTCGGTGGTGGCATAGCAAGTTTGCCCTCGCGATGTTGCGCCAAGGCCGCTCGAGGGGTGATCCATTGGGAGTCAGTGATCTCACTACCACAAACAGAAACAGGGCAGTCACCGGTCACAATGGCAACAAAAAACCAAGTCGAGAAGCGACGATTAACGCCCTCTGGCGTTAGCCAGTGAGAGAAGGTAAGCAATTCATCGGCAACGACACAGATACCCGCCTCTTCATGCACTTCTCGCACCGCCGCGGAGCGCGCGCGCTCCAAGTCATCGTCCCCTGCATCATCCGCATCAACTTTGCCGCCTGGAAACACCCACGCACCGGGCATGAAGGCCAAATTTTGATGGCGTTTCAGGAGTAACACCTGAGGATCAACATCGCCCTCTTGCAGAACCAGCACGGTTGCTGCAGGCAAGGGCTCGACGATGGTCTTACCATCGGTCATGGGCAACATCAAAATTGAGTGCCGCATTCAAGGCAACGTAGGTACACGTGCCCCGGGTCCCGCAAGCTGTCGACTGCCCGCAGGGGCACAGCGAGTTGCGCAGCTAATTTATCGAGGACAGAAAATCCCGTTAACGCTGTTCTACCGAAGTTCTTACCCAGCTCCTGCAATATCAATTGCTCTGGGCTAAGAGGGATACCGACACGACGGATATCATAGTCGTCTACCTCTGCAAACCCAGCGGCAGCGGCAACGGCGTCGTCCAATGTACCAAGTTTGTCGACAAGCCCAATGGTACTCGCGTCTTCACCACTCCAAACTTTACCGCCAGCGATGGCATCAACCGCGTCCCAATCCATATCTCGACCATTGGCAACGATATCGACAAAGTCTTGATAAACGCGACTAATGACACTGTTTATGATGCGCTTTCCGGTCTCATCAACACCGGTATCCATTCGTACAGCGGTTGCAAGTGGTGCCGTCGTCACACCATCCACATTAACCTCGGCCCAATCATAAAGGCGCTCTAAGGTTGGAAACGCCGCAAACACCCCAATACTGCCGGTAATAGTGCTGGGAAGCGCCCAAATCTCCCCGGCGTCGGCGGCTATGTAGTAGCCCCCCGAAGCGGCCACGCTACCCATGGAAACCACAATCGGAATATCGGAGGCACGCAGCGTCAACAGTTTTTGCCGGATAACCTCTGCAGCAAATACACTGCCACCAGGTGAGTTCACCCTAACAACAACGGCAGCCAAATTATCCAGCTCTTGGGCTCGCTCGATTTGCTCTAAAACGGTGTCTGAACCGGCAAAGCCTTGAGCGCTTTCTCCGGGAATCAACTCCCCTTCAATGGGTATTACAGCAATAATGGCTTTGGCGTCTTCATCGGTGCCTGTGACGGTGGTCTTGTCACCGGCAGTCGCCTGTAGATAGCGACCAAATTCAACCGCCTCCCAGTCGCCATCGTCGTTGGTGGCGTCTACGATGTCAGCAAGGTGCTCATCCATCTCGTCGTAAGTCATTAGGTGGTCAACCAATCGGTTGTACAACGCTAGCTCGCCGAGATCACCATTGTGATCCTCCAACCGGTCGGGGAATTCAGCAATGAATTGATCGACGGTACCTGCCTCGAATTGACGACCTGTATCCACCAATGCGGCGTACTGCGTCCATATGTCCCCCAACCATTGACCAATGACTTCGCGCTCAGACTCCGACATATCATCTCGGAGGAATGGCTCTACAGCCGATTTATTGTCACCCACTCGGAAGACATTCATGGTGATGTGGATATTGTCGAGCAGTCGCCGCAGATAACTTTTGTAAACAGCAAAACCTTGTAAATTGACACCACCCTCGGCATGTAGCAGCACCGAATCCGCTTGTGCCGCCAATGCGAACTGACCCTGGTCATAGTAATCTGCGTAGGCAATCACCGGTTTACCGCTGGCGCGAAAGGCCTTGATCGCAGGCACAATTTCGAGCACTTGGCTCACGGTTGGGTTGGCAAGTTGCTGTAAATCCATCACCAGTGCTGTGATTCGATCGTCTGTGGTAGCTCGCTCGATCGACTCGATGACATCGGCCAACAAGACCTCTCCACCGTCACCCTCAAGGAAGGCATCGATCGGGGCCATTGGCACACGCGTCTCGACCAAAACGCCCTGAGGGTTGAGCAACAGCGCGGCGCGCTCGGGTAATGGTTCAGGCTGAGCGCCCCGAATACCTATCGTCAAACCACCGACAAAAAAAGCCAAGGCCAGCAATGGAATGAGGACACTGACAACCTTACTCAGACGCTGTAGTACACGCCAAATAACGCTGAAGAATCCGCGTACGAATCGCCACAAAACCATGTGAGTTACTCCTGTTAGCGTGATCGCAATGAACCCTACGAATTGGAGAGCGGGGGTTCAGCTTGGGAGTGCTGTCGGAGCTCACGCCCGCGCACTCGGATGTACAACGTCGATGCCACGAACAACATCACCACGGCGCAAATACCCACAACGGCAAGGGCATCAGTGGGTCTAGCGAAGATGAGCTCCACCGCCGATATGAAATAAAACAAAATAACAAAGCACAGCCAGACCAGTGAGCGAAGGTTATCCCGTGCCACACCCAGCATAAAAATCGTGAGCGGCAGTGCCCTCACAAACCACAAGGGCCATGGCGCATTGTCGCGGGCGAGGTCCGCTATTTGCTGCAGAAGAAAAACGCCCCAGCACAGCCATAAACACAACCAGAGGAAGTGGCTCATGGAACTACGAGCTTGTGCAGCCATTAGCGATTTCCCTCGGCAAATCCCATGAGCGCTGCGCGTGCCAAACGCTGACCCAACGCACGACACAGGGCGGACTCTGTTGCATCAAGGGTTCTATCACCCGCTTCTCCAGCCCAATGACTCGCGCCGTAAGGGGTACCACCGGTGGTTGTTTGGCGCAGACCCGATTCACTGTAGGGTAACCCCAACACCATCATGCCGTGGTGTAACAGCGGCAGCATCATGCTTAACAGCGTGCTTTCTTGACCGCCATGCAACGAGCTAGTGGACGTGAAGACACCTGCAGGCTTGTCGACCAAGGCTCCGGACAGCCATAAACCCGAAGTGCTATCGATAAAATACTTCAGGGGTGCCGCCATGTTGCCGAAGCGGGTAGGACTGCCCAAGGCCAAGCCAGCACAATGACGCAGATCCTCCTCATCGACGTAAAGTGGGCCGTCATCTGGGATGGTATCGAGGCTCTGAACAGTATCAGCACTCACCGGCGGCACCGTCCGCAAGCGGGCTTCGATGCCCGCAACCGATACCACCCCACGCACAACCTGCTCAGCCATGGACAAGGTAGCACCGCCGCGGCTGTAGTACAGAACTAAAATGTAAGGGTCGCTGGTCATAAATAGCAATCGCCAGTCATAAATCGTCGGTTGTCATTTGCTTTGCCATAAGTTTACCGGCCTGCACTACACTGGCTGCTTGTTGTACGGTGTTCTGTCACTCTGATGCCGTGCGATTACAGGCCTTGAGATTATAGGCCTAGATTATAGAGTGCCGCGCTAGAGGACCCCAAGCACAATGAATGCCAGTGTCATCATACAGAACAGCCTTCGCGGTGCGCAGTATTTTGTCCTGCGCTTTCAAGAGGACCGCTGCTCAGAAATTGCGGCTGCACTCGTCTACATGAGCCTATTTGCCTTGGTACCACTTATTACAGTGGTATTCGCCGTCGGGTCGGCTATCCCCACCAGCGGCAATATAGAACAACAAATCCAGCAATTTTTGGTGCAAAACCTAGTGCCGGAGGCGTCGAGGGACGTAGCAGGTTACCTCACTACCTTTTCGGAACAAGCCAAAAACCTGACGGGATTCGGGGTGGCGATTCTGCTGGTGACCGCAGTTCTCATGTTGCGTAACGTCGAGCGAGCCTTTAATAGCATCTGGCGCACACGCAAAAATCGCAGCCCTATCAGCAGCTTTCTTTTGTACTGGGCGGTATTGAGCCTGGCGCCGCTCCTGCTGGGCCTTGGCTTAGGTATTCAGGCATACCTCTACGCAGTGGCCAACGCTATCGCAGGCTTCGACACACTCGGCATCAGTGTGTTCCTGCTCTCCCTGCTGCCTTTCATTATCACTGTCATCGGGCTGACAGCGCTTTACATGGCAGTGCCCAACTGCGCTGTACCAGCACGGCATGCTTTCGTGGGTGGATTGGTTACCGCTATCGCATTCACTATTGCCAGGGTGGTATTCGCCAAAGTTATCGCTAACTCAAGTTATACGCTGGTGTATGGGGCTTTTGCAGCAGTGCCTGTATTTCTACTTTGGCTGTATGTGATTTGGATATTGGTATTGCTTGGCGCCATATTGGTTCACAGTCTCTCGGCGTATCAGTCACAATTACAAGCTACACGCCCCCGCTTACTCAAAGCGCTCGATGTACTGTATCTGCTTTGGCACCGTCAGCAGCAGGGGGAGCCCATAGGTGAATTGGCGCTGCTTCGAGACCCGGTCGTGATTGGCGGCCTAGACAGCGGTAGCTGGCAGATCATTCGCGACCGACTCATCGACAAACGGTTAGTCACCGAAGACCATCAAGGTCGCTACCTACTCAGCTGTGATCTTGGCAATGTCACCTTGGTAGATCTCAAACAATGGATTAATGATGAAATGCCCGTGCCACCCGCCCCCGCATCCGCAAGCAAGTGGCAAAAGCAGGCGGTGGCCTTATTAGAGCGGCAACGCCAGAGCCAAGCCGACGTTCTACACGTTTCGATAACGGATTTATTCAGAGGCACAACCATGAGGAGCCCTTGTGACAGCTGAATCTGTGGTTACTCATAGGCATCAGAACGGGTGCGCTAGTGTGCGTAGTGTTGGCATGCTGCTATGCATGCTGATGGGCCTCGCAGGCTGCGGTGAAAACCAAGAGCCTTCACTACCGGGCGCTGGGCAGTGGCGTGTGATCAACTGGTGGGCCGTGTGGTGTGGCCCCTGTCGCGAAGAAATTCCCGAACTTAATCAGCTGGCGGGCGATCCATCTGTAAAGGTCTTGGGCGTCAATTTTGACCGTAAGACGGGCGACGCCCTGGCGGAAGATAGCCGGCGTTTGGGCATAGCATTCGAACTTTTAAAAGATGATCCGGCCGCCCGTCTGGGTGTACCCAGACCGACAGTACTGCCAACGACACTTATTGTGAGCCCAGAGGGTGTGGTGGTAGCTACACTTGTTGGCCCACAAACGCAGAGCAGTCTGCGCGCCCACATGACAACAGCACCGGCAGGGAATTAAACGGGCGTCAGGCCGAAGAAACGGAACGCGCACAGAGCCCACTAGCGCCACGGTATCCCCAAAAAAAACGCCGGCTTTATAGCCGGCGAAAGAAGGAGCCACTCAAAACGGGGAGAATCAATACCGCGGATTCCGACTGCTCAGACGTTTCCCATGTGTCTACCCCGTAGCGACACCATCTGACCAGTTGTATCTGTGACCACCGGTTTCGTGAAAAGTTCACCCTTTTCCCAACTTTTTATTTTTTTGCCGAAAGTGGCTGACCGAGCGTTCCACATCATCATTGATGTACATCATGTTAACCACGGGCAGAGTGCCAAACCGCAATACCCGTTTGGCCAGGACCCGAGGAAACCCCCAACTCTACTTCCACCAACTCCTCATCGCTGCTATCGGCGAGTAATTGCGCCAATAAATAGTGAGCCAGCTCTTCAACTGTCACATTCGTGATGGGTAGTAAACGCGTCTCATCAACCGGAAACCTCAGAGTTCGGCCATTGAACGTGACAGCAACATCATCGCCCACAGTTTCAATCGATTGATAAGGCGAGTTAGCCGCCAAGAGCATGTATTCATCGAGGGCATCACAGAGCTGTTTGATTCGGTTTTTATAAACATTGTAATCCGCGGAAAATCCATTTGGCCCCATAGGGGCAATGATCCGGGCAGATACCGAGTAATTGTGCCCATGCAGTCGTTCACGTTCAGTTTCTGAAAAAATGGTGAAGTGTGCTGCTGAAAATTTATGCGCCTCCTTATCGATGAACAGGGTTGTCAGTCGCGTCATAGGGGGCCTCTGGCTTTGAAAATTACGATTGTGCGGGGGATGGTGGGCAATCGACCGCCAGAGTGCAACCACCAGCTCTCGTGACACAGCCATCCAGCCAGGACAAATTGACGTACACTGACCAAATAGCGCGTAAGCTACCTAACGTTTTCTCCAAGGACCTATCCATGACTCGCATTGCGATCATCACCGGCGCCAGTTCTGGTATCGGAGCAGCCACAGCGCAGCACTTTTTGGACCAAGGCTTTTCCGTACTCAACGTTTCCAGACGCCCTTGCCCCGTAGCTGGGGTCGATAATCTTTGCGGCGACCTTGCAACAACTGAGGCAGTAACGGCACTGGCTGAGGGGCTTGTGACCACGGTAGAAAACCATCGACCTACAGAAATTTGTCTGGTTCACAACGCAGCATTGATGCTTAAAGACAGTGCAGAAACCTGCTCCGATGAAAGTTTCGAGCGGGCTTTTCACATCAATGTGTCGGCCATTAACACAGTAAACCGACACCTGATACCGCTAATGGCCAAGGGCTCTAGCATCCAGTTCATTGGCTCCACCCTCTCGGAAAAAGCTGTCGGTGGCGCCTTCAGCTATGTGGTCACCAAACATGCCCAACTGGGAATGATGCGGGCGACCACACAAGATCTGATGGGGCGCGGCATTCACACATCACTCATTTGTCCCGGATTTACCGATACGGAGATGCTGCGAGGTCATGTCGGAAACGATGAAACGATTTTGACTGACATCAGCAAAATGAACAGTTTTGGGCGCTTGATTGATCCCGAGGAGATCGCTCGGCTCGTTGTTTGGGCACACCACAATCCGGTCATCAATGGCTCTGTGTTACATGCCAACCTTGGTCAACTGGAGCATTAAGTCGAATGGTCTCGGCCATCATTCACGAGCGTCGAGAGCGGGTTTTTCTGGTACTGGCGGGGATCTTCCTGTGTGCTATGACCCTTCTCAATGTCATCGGAATTACTCGATTCATTCAGCTGGGGCCGCTAGCCCTGGCCGTCGGTGTATTGCCCTACCCACTCACTTTTCTCTGTACAGATCTCATTTGTGAGTTGTATGGCCGGGCCCGTGCCAATTTTTTAGTTAGCTTGGGATTGGCGCTTAACGTATTTATATTGAGTGTATTGACGCTGGGCGATTTGGCACCCCCTGTACCCACTGAAACCATGCCCCCTTGGCAAATCCTGTCACTGGCAAACCCTGTACCGTTGCCCAATGGCCAGGTACTCGAGGGTGACGTTGGGTTATATCAGCTGATTTATGCCACCACCTCTGGCGCCGTATTTGCATCCATGCTGGCTTATATCGCTGCTCAATACTGCGACGTCCAACTGTTCCATTTCTGGAAGCGATTGACCCGTGGCAAACACCTTTGGCTGCGCAACAACTTCTCGACGCTCATCAGTCAATTAGTCGACTCGGTGATGGTAGTGACTGTGACGTTTGGCGCCGTCTTCCTTCGAGGCGAGATGGCCATCAACACCCTGCTGGTATTGGTAGGCAGCAATTACGCGTTCAAGGCGTGCTCAGCCTTGATAGATACCGTGCCACTCTACCTCTTGGTGAATTATTTAAGAGGCTACCTACAGCTTGGGCCTGATGACTACGCGGTGGTGGTTACAGATCCGTCGACAACAACTTAAGCTCCTGCAGCAACGGTATTGTCAGTGGGCGTTTATGAACCAAGGTGACTTCATCGATACGTTCGAGTAGGGCAATAACCGCGCTAGTGGTTCTTGGGACGCGCGCCATGATGAAACGAATCACCTCGGGTGACAGCTTAATGCCTCGCATCGCGCCGCGAAACGCAAGAAGCTCCCCCAGCGCCAGCTCATCATAATTGGGCAGTCGATAGACCATTAAACTCGCCAAACGGGAGCAAAGATCGGGCAAGACACCGACTAGGGCGGTGGGCCCACACTGCCCTGCATAAACCATGGGGTATCCATGGTTGCGACGCCGATTGAACAGATGAAACAGTGCTTCCTGCCAAACCCCATAGCCCTTGAGCAAATGCACATCATCAATGACGAGTAGCGGGGTACTCTCACAGGCCTCCAACACGACCTCTGGGGGATAATTCAACAGTTCGCCAAGGGGTAAATAGAGCGATCGCGTGGGGCTTTCATGGCAAACCGCTTGCAGAAGATGGCTTTTACCCGTGCCCGAGCCACCCCATAGATAGGCACCCGCTGCCTCCAGCTCAGGTTTGAGTACTGACCGCAAGTAGGACACTGGTTCTTGATTCTGCGGTATCTGAAAAAAATTATCGAAGGTAGCGGTATCGTCGATAACGATAGCGAGGGGGAGTTGAGCTGACATGTAACGGACTAGCTTCCCTGGTAGGTGCGACTGTGTCGGTAGTAGGTCAATGCATGCCGGCCAAAAACAAAGACCACAGCAGCCACAGGCAATGCCACCAGTACACCCGTGAATCCTGCTAGTTGTCCGCCAGCCATCAAGACAAAAATAACCACGACCGGATGCAGACCAATCCGATCACCGACCAACGTAGGGGTCAGCACCCAACTCTCAATAGTTTGCCCCAGCGCAAAGACAGCTACCACCCAAAGCAAGGGGTTCAAATCACCGCCAAATTGCGCCCACGCGACAGCAAGAGAACTGCCAATCCCAATGACCGAGCCTGCGTACGGGATGATAGCGGCCACTCCCGCCAGCGTTCCCAAAATGACCGCGTAATCAATACCCACTAGCCACAATAGGGTGCTGTACATGACAGCCTGTGCCAACATGACGAGCAATTGGCCGCGAATAAATGCGCCGAGCACGTCATCGGCCTCGGCCACCATCAGCGAAACCTGCTCTTGCCACGGGCGAGGTATGAGATCGAGCAACGCCTCTACCATGAGATCCCAATCGCGCATGAGATAGAACGCAACAACAGGTACCAGAGCCAAGTTAAATATCGTCACGGCCACACCCAAGCCCGAGCGGGTAACCCTGGCCACCATATCAGCGGTAACTTTACCCATCGACTTCCAATGAGCTGCTAACTCGGCCTCCCAATCAACCGGTGGCAGCTGTACCGGACTCAAACTCAACTGCCCCTGAATCCACGGCACCGCGGTAAGCGATAACCATCGGTAGATATCGGGAATCCGACGCAGGGCTTGGTCAGCTTGCTCGAGTAATAACGGTAAACCCACGGCAACAATGAGTATCAAACCTAAGGTCAGCAGAACAAATACCGCACTGACACCGGCAGTTCGGCTGTAACCGCGATGCTCGAACCGATCCACTAGAGGATCGCCGAGGTAAGCGAGTAATGCCCCCAAAGCAAAGGGCGTCAGAATAGGGTGTAACGCCCACCATAGAAGCGCCAGTATGACCGCGCTAAAAAGGACAAATGGCAGACGGTTAACCGCTGTATCTGTCATAGCTTGGGCATCCACACCAATCGGACATCAATCGGTTCGCTCAGCAAGCTATCCTCTGGACGGCTATCTAAACGGCTATTTAAACGAGCGGTCGACTCGAGCTTTAAACCACCGTCCTTTGGCAATAGGCGCAAAAATGCCTCGGAGTTGCCGACACCAGAGACACTGAGATTTAGCTGATCCTGGTCGATACGAGTCACACTGACATCATCAAGCACAATGATGGACTCAAGGAGAGCCATCACTTCTCGATAGTCGTCATACCCCGACACGCCTTCCACCCGCACCCTTAGCCGCCCACCGAGTGCCTCATCGTCCAACCTAATGGCATATTGCTCAACCATGGCGTCGACCGATAAGTTGACCCCGGCAGACATCAAGGTCACCACATCAACACCCGATAGCTCTGCACCTCGCTGAAAGGCCGGGCCGTAATACAGCCAGTCGCCCACTGTTTGACCACTACTGAGCTGGACAAAACGACCCAACAGTAAATGCTCAACGCCATAACGTTCGGAGGCTGTAATGATATCGGGCATGGCCTTTTGCCACACACCGTCGGGGGTTAGATTCGCCGTATCTTCCAGATCCAATAGCGGAAATCGCACGGGCACCCCGCGATCCGCAAAACCATCGACCAACGCGTCAACAAGCTTGGGGTCATCGGCAAAATTCACAAAGCGCCGCCCCTCAGATTCGTCAGTCACCAACCAAACGAGGACCGTGGGTCGGGGCGTCGCCCAAAACGTAGCCCTGAGCTGTCGAAGCAGTGATTTGATGATGGAGCTGTCAAACTGCGCACGCACCGCCAAGCCCTGCTCAAGTTCGCGGTAGCTATATAGTGCCACCCGATCACGCGCATTGCGGAGCAATTGCTCGGTGGCGGGTTGTGCTGTGAGCTGTGCATCTCCCGATACCCGCACTAACACCTGCTCAAGGGCATCACCGAAGGCCTGATCGAGAGCGCTTGAGGTTCGATCGGGTACAGGTACCGTAGCGCTGTACCAATCATCGGCAGATGCGGCCGACATCATCATTACACAACAGATAACACTCAGGGCGCGTGCCAACATGCACCGAAACCTCACTCATAACTGTTACTGGTGAGTCTACCAGCCGCAGGGCATGTACAGGCGGTGATATTGCCAATCAGCGCCCTATAACACCGCAATAAGTCCTCGATAACCGCGTAAACGCTACCCTTTGGCTTTCCTATCGGCATCTGAGCCATTACTCTACGCCTCCGAAATTGAGGCCTGACTATGAGCAAAGACACACGTCCACTCACCTATCGCGATGCTGGCGTCGACATCGATGCCGGCAATGCGTTGGTTGAACGTATCAAATCGGTAAGCCAACGCACCCATCGACCTGAGGTTCTTGGAGGATTGGGCGGCTTTGGCGCACTGTGTGAAATTCCCGAAGGCTATCGGCGACCGGTCTTGGTGTCAGGCACTGACGGCGTGAGCACAAAACTCAAGCTCGCTTTGGCACTGGGAAAACACGACACCATTGGTATCGACTTGGTGGCCATGTGTAGTAATGACATCGCCGTCGTCGGTGCCGAGCCACTGTTGTTCCTCGACTACTACGCCACGGGCAAACTCAATGTCGACATTGCCGCCGATGTCATTACCGGCATCGGCAAAGGCTGTGAATTAGCCGGTGCGGCACTCGTTGGTGGTGAAACTGCCGAGATGCCCGGCATGTACGAGGGCGAAGATTACGATCTCGCTGGATTTTGTGTTGGGGTGGTTGAACAGGAAAACATTATTGACGGCAGCCATGTCAGTATCGGTGACGCTATTTTAGCGTTGCCTTCAAGCGGTCCTCACTCCAACGGTTATTCACTTATTCGTAAGATTATCGAAGTCACTAATGCCGATATCAATGAGCGGTTCAACGGTGACTGCACGCTGGGCGAGGCCTTGTTAGCACCGACCACCATCTACAACAAAGTGCTGCTGTCCCTGCAACGTGAGATTCGTCCACATGCACTGGCTCATATTACGGGCGGTGGCTTGCTGGAGAATATACCCCGGGTGCTCCCTGCAGGGTGCAGCGCGCGCATCGATTTAAGTAGCTGGCAATTACCACCGATTTTTGAATGGTTGCAGGTGGGTGGAAATCTTGCGCGCAATGAGCTCTACCGCACGTTCAACTGTGGCGTGGGCATGGCTTTAGTCGTGGGGGCGGGCAAAGTTGAGATCGCCCTGGAACATTTGGCGCAAAACGGTATCCAAGCTTGGCAGGTCGGTGAAATTGTAGCGGGTGATAGGGAGGTGGAACTCATTGGATGAACGCTAATCGAGGCCGAATCGTACTGCTGATCTCAGGACGCGGCAGTAATATGGAAGCGTTTATTCGCGCCGTTGATGCAGGTACCCTCGAGGCCGATCTTGCCGGTGTTATCGCCAATCGGCCCGATGCGGCAGGTATTCAGACAGCTGCCGCCCAGCAACTGCACACCGCTGTCGTCGATCATAAACTGTTCTCAAGCAGAGAAGCTTTTGATGCCGAATTGGTGACAGCTGTTCAGTCCCTCAATCCCGATCTGGTAGTGCTTGCTGGATTCATGCGTATTTTAACGCCCGTATTTGTCGAGCCCTTTGCCGGTAGGTTGCTCAATATTCATCCGTCACTGCTACCCAAATATCCAGGCTTAAACACCCATCAGCGCGCTATCGACAATGGCGATGCCGAAGCTGGTGCCACCGTGCACTATGTGACGACGGAGCTCGACGGCGGTCCTGCGATACTGCAAGCGAGGGTGCCCATTTTGACAGATGACAGCGCGGAAAACCTCGCCCGGCGAATTCTGCCATTGGAGCATCAGATTTATCCTGCCGCCGCTCAGTTACACTTGAGCGGCAAACTGCGGCTCATTGACGGGCGCTGTGTGTTAGCGGGCCAAAAACTGCCTTCTGAGGGGCTATTGTGGCCCGCTGATGCTGTACATGAAACGACCTTTCTTGGCCGGCCGAAGTCGCAATGAGAGCTGCCCTCGCTATCTTACTATGGGGGGTGTTAGCGAGCACTGCTGCGACCGCACTGGATGCGACCCCGACGGACTCTATGCCAACAACGAATCTAGCGCCTTACGAAGCTGAATACGACACCACAGCAATGGGTCTGGGTATGGTATTGCGGCGCTCCCTGCAAAAAACCGAACAGGGTTGGCTGCTGAGGAATGAAGGTTCGGTGCTCATTGCAAGCCTGCACGAGGAGGCGCGCTTTGCACTGACCGGCAACCGCATCATGGGTCGGCACTTCAAATATCGACTGAAGAGCCTGGTCAGTCGACGCCGAGAAGTGCAGTTTGATGAAGACCAGGGAATTATTCGAAGTCTGCGCAAAAAACAGTGGAGCGAACATCCATGGCAGCCCGATATCCTCGATCGGTTAAGCCAACAAGAGCAGCTGCGTATCGACTTGCTAAACGCCGACAATCCACCGGAAACATTGCGCTTTCGGGTCATTGATGGCGATCGAATCAAAACCCGCGAGCTTGTGCTGGTGGGCATCGAGGCCATTTCTGTACCTGCGGGCCAGTTCAATACTGTGCATTACCAACAGCTACACGAAAATCCCGACGAACGAGCCTCCGATGTCTGGCTTGCACCCGCTCTCGATTATCTAATGGTGCGCACGGTACACGTGGAAGATGGCAGCGAAGTTCGCATTGAGCTTAGATCGACCACCCTAGAACCCGATGCACTAACTAGCGAGCCAGCAACGGCGCGATAAACACATACCACCGGCGCCGTAACGGAGAGCCCATCGACGCACCGCCGATACGGCTGCACTGAACGCCACATCAGGCCTTTGGCAGAGTTACACCACGCTGACCCTGGTATTTACCGCCTCGATCGGCGTAGCTGGTTTCGCAAATCTCATCGCTCTCAAAGAACAACATTTGCGCAACACCTTCATTGGCGTAAATCCTTGCGGGCAGCGTGGTGGTATTGGAAAACTCCAAGGTCACATGCCCTTCCCACTCGGGCTCTAGGGGAGTCACGTTCACGATGATGCCGCATCGCGCATAGGTCGATTTGCCCAAGCACACCGTTAACACGTTACGTGGAATGCGGAAGTACTCCACCGTGGACGCCAACGCAAAAGAGTTAGGTGGAATCACACAGACGTCACTTTCCACATGCACAAAACTGTTTTCGTCAAAATTCTTAGGATCAACCGTGGCTGAATTGATGTTGGTAAACACCTTAAACTCACGAGAGCAGCGAACATCGTAGCCATAGCTTGATGTGCCGTAAGAAATGAGGCGACGATCGCCATCAGCGCGGACCTGCCCGGGCTCAAACGGGTCGATCATGCCCTGCTCTTGTGCCATTTGGCGGATCCATCGGTCGGATTTTATGCTCACGTACGCTCCTTGTAGTGTTCTGACTAATGTGGGGTTTTGACTAAAACGCTTGAATGGCTACAACGTATTCTTAGCTGAAGCGCTCGTGTAGCTCGTGTAGCTCGTGTAGCTCGTGTAGCTCGTGTAGAAGGTGGGCAAGTTAGTCATCGCCCATGGTGATAACTGGGCCTGCCGCACTTTCCGTGTGCTGTAATGCAGTCCATAGAGTATCTGCCGCAGTCATAAAAGCCTTGGCAGCGGCTGATTCTGGCGCACTGTGCACCAGTGGCAATCCTTGATCTGCAGCTTCACGAACGGCCATAGATAGGGGCAGGCTTGCCAACACGGCGACGCCGTACTGCTGTGCCAACAGACGACCGCCATCAACACCAAAGACGGCCTCCTCATGACCACAAGCACTGCAAACATGCGTCGCCATATTTTCGACAACGCCCAAAATCGGTACCTGCACTTTGGCGAACATCTCTATGCCTTTTCGTGCATCAAGCAGCGCAATGTCCTGTGGCGTCGTCACAATTACCGCGCCAGCAATGGCCGCTTTCTGCGTGAGCGTTAATTGAATATCGCCAGTTCCCGGGGGCATATCGACTAGCAGAACATCGAGCTCACCCCACAGGGTTTGCTCAAGCATTTGCTGCAGCGCGCCGCTCGCCATCGGCCCACGCCATACCATGGGCGTGCGCTCAGTAGTGAGGTATCCCATCGACATAGACTTAATGCCATGGGCCTCTATCGGTAACAAATAGCGCTCATCCTGCTGCTCCGGACGCACATCCTCAGCAATACCCAGCATGCGCTGTTGGCTGGGGCCGTAAATATCGGCGTCTAGCAGACCCACCGCCAAACCCTGCTTGCTGAGCGCTGCGGCGAGGTTCATCGTAACGGTAGACTTACCGACGCCGCCTTTGCCCGAAGCGACGGCCACAATATGTTTCGGTTTTGACACCTGCAGGTCCTCTTTTGCTGTGTTCGTAGAATCATCCGTGGGCTGATATACGCACGGTAATCGCAGCCAGACGAAATAACCTAAACGCCACAGTATACCGCCCCATTAAGGCCCGGGACATGAAACCCAGCGCGCTATCCGTTAGACTCGCGCGCCAGATCAGCGGCTGGGGATAGTTCCACCTCAATTTTGAGGCTCACCCCGGACGCCCACTATGGATTCGACAGGATTTCGCGCTATGGCCTCTGACGTTCGCACCATTTTAGTCACCTCAGCACTGCCTTACGCCAATGGCGCTCTTCACCTTGGGCACATACTGGAACAGGTGCAAACGGATATTTGGGTTCGATTTCAGCGCTCAAGAGGTAATCACTGCTTATATTTGTGCGCCGATGATGCACATGGCACCGCCATTATGTTGTCAGCGGAAAAAGAAGGCATAACCCCAGAGGAACAAATTGCCCGGGTAAAAGCCGATCATCTGAGTGATTCCACAGGTTTTTTGGTTCAGTTCGATAATTACCACAGCACCCACTCACCCGAAAACAGATACTGGTCGGAGCGCATTTTTGGGCAGCTCCAGGACGCCGGCCATGTTGCGGTACGGGAAATCATTCAGGCCTACGATGCATCTAAAGGTTTGTTTCTGGCCGATCGTTTCATCAAAGGCACTTGTCCGAAATGCAAAACCCCCGACCAGTATGGCGATAACTGTGAGGCCTGTGGCGCCACCTACACGCCGGCCGATTTAATTGACCCTGTGTCAGCCTTGTCGGGCACCACACCTGTCGACAAAGCGTCGAACCACATCTTTTTTGAGCTCGACCACTTTTCGGATTTGCTCAAGACATGGACCAACAGTGGCAGCCTGCAGCCGGCCATCAGTAACAAGCTACAAGAATGGATCGATGCCGGACTGCAACCTTGGGACATCAGCCGCGACGCGCCATATTTTGGATTCGAGATACCGGGCTTCCCCAACAAATATTTCTATGTATGGCTGGACGCCCCCATTGGCTATATTGCCAGCTGTCAGAACTACTGCGAACGAGAGGGGAGAGACTTCAATCAGTACTGGCTGCCAGAGGGCAACACTGAGCTCTATCATTTTATTGGCAAAGACATCGTCAATTTCCACGGCTTGTTTTGGCCCGCCATGCTGTACAGCGCCGGCCTACGCATGCCCAATGCCATTTACGCCCATGGTTTCCTGACAGTCGACGGCACCAAGATGTCAAAAAGTCGCGGCACCTTCATCATGGCCAAAACCTATTTGGCCCACCTAGACCCTGAATATCTGCGCTATTACTTCGCAGCCAAACTCTCGTCAGGGGTTGATGACATCGATCTCAATTTGTCTGATTTCGTACAGCGCGTAAACTCAGATCTCATCGGCAAAGTCGTCAACATAGCCAGTCGCTGCGCTGGGTTTTTGCGCAAAAAATTTGATAACACCTTGAGCGCGACCTGCAGCGAGCCCGAGCTCGTGGACAGCTTCATTGCGGCAGGTGAATCTGTGGCCGCACTGTACGAGGGGCGAGAGTTTAATCGTGCTATGCGCGATATCATCGCGCTTGCCGATAGAGCCAATCAGTACATCGACGACAAAAAACCTTGGGCCATGGCCAAAGAAGACGGCCGGGAACAGGAAGTGCATGAGGTATGTTCTGTCGGAATCAACCTGTTCAGGGTGCTGATGACCTACCTCAAACCCGTGTTACCCGCCATGGCGGCCCGCAGTGAACACTTTTTGCAAGTGGATTTAGATTGGCATTCGCTACAGGGGCCACTACTAAAACACGAGCTCCAGCCTTTTCAGCCCCTGCTACAACGGGTAGATCCCGCCGCAGTGGAAGCAATGGTCGAATCCACTAAGGCTTAACACCATAACCAGAAAGCATTGTTGGCCGGCGCGCTAATTCCTTACAATAGGGGGATTACTCGCGGAAAACTGATATCTCAACAATGCTTGCTGATTACGCTCTACTGCTCGTTGGCGCAGTTTTGGTCAACAACTTTGTACTGGTACAGTTCTTGGGGCTGTGCCCGTTTATGGGTGTCTCAAACAAGTTAGAGACCGCGTTGGGCATGTCGGCTGCAACCACCTTTGTGCTAACACTCGCGTCAGTGTGCAGCTACCTCACCTATAACTTTTTACTTGAGCCCCTCGATCTCACCTACCTGAGAACCATCAGTTTTATTCTGGTGATTGCGGTGGTCGTACAGTTCACCGAGATGGTTGTTCGGAAATCAAGCCCATTACTACACCGTGTGCTCGGGGTTTACTTACCGCTCATCACCACGAACTGTGCCGTGTTGGGGGTTGCATTGCTTAACATCAATCGTGCCCACAGCTTTATGCAGTCACTGTTTTACGGCTTTGGTGCAGCGGTCGGGTTCTCACTTGTATTGGTATTGTTTGCCGCCATGCGTGAACGACTAGCGGTTGCCGATATCCCGGAGCCCTTTCAGGGCGCGGCTATTGGCATGATTACAGCCGGACTCGCCTCCATGGCATTCATGGGCTTTGCGGGGCTGGTGTGATGCTTGCCGCTATCAGCGATCAACCCTTACTGGCTGCCCTGCTGACGCTGCTGGGGCTTGGCGCTGTGTTTGGGGCAGTACTCGGCTTTGCGTCAATACGATTTCGTACGGAAGGCAATCCACTAGCCGACCAAATCAATACGATTTTGCCGCAGACCCAATGTGGTCAGTGTGGTTACCCTGGCTGTAGACCCTACGCCGAGGCGATCGCTAACGGTGACAAGATCAACAAGTGCCCGCCTGGTGGTCAGGAAACCATCGATGCTTTGGCGGATTTACTCGATGTTGAACCCGAGCCCCTCGATGCTGAGCACGGCGTCGAGAAAGAATCCATGGTGGCCTATATCCGCGAGGACGAGTGTATTGGCTGCACCAAATGTATCCAAGCGTGCCCCGTCGATGCCATTTTGGGTGCCGCAAAGCAGATGCACACTGTTATCGCCAATGAATGCACGGGCTGCGATCTTTGTGTGGAACCCTGCCCAGTAGATTGCATCGACATGCTGCCACGCAAAACGGGGCTAGCCGCCTGGCACTGGCCAATGCCCGACACCAATCGCAGTCAGATCATCGCTACCGATGCACCGACAACCGAGCAGGTGGCCGCATGAGACGAGTGCATGGTATTCACGGTGGGATACACCCGCCAGAGGAGAAGCAGCTCTCTAATCCCGGGGCTGTGGTCGATGCCGGATTACCGGGCCACTTGGTGTTACCTCTGTCACAACACATTGGTGCACCCGCCAAAGCGGTCGTATCGGTGGGTGATCGTGTGTTAGCGGGGCAATGCTTGGCATCGGCAACGGGGGCTGTCAGTGCATCGGTGCACGCACCCACCTCGGGTATTGTCACGGCCATAGAGCCACGCCCAGTGCCACACCCCTCGGGTCTTGACAACATCTGCATAGAAATTCGTTGTGATGGTCACGACGAGTGGGCGCCGCTAGAGACCATCGATAACTACACAGACAAAACACCCCATGAGTTACTTGAGTGCATTAAGAAAGCGGGTATCACTGGCATGGGAGGGGCAGGTTTCCCCACGGCGACCAAACTGCTAGCTCGAGATCGCTATACCATCGATACCCTCATCATTAATGGTACCGAGTGCGAGCCCTACATCACCGCAGACGATACGATCATGCAAACGTCAGCTGACGCTATCGTAGAGGGCGCCGAAATCCTTGCATACATCGTGGGCGCAGCAACCATTATTTTCGGTGTCGAAGACAACAAACCCGCGGCCCTGAAGGCACTCCAACAGGCGGTGGTGGCGCGTGCTCACGGTCAGACTGAGCGGCAGCTTGAGGTGGCCAGCTTCCCTACCAAATACCCCTCGGGAGGCGAAAAACAGCTCATCGAAATACTCACAGGGCAACAAGTCCCCAGCGGTGGCTTACCGGCAGATCTTGGTATCGTCTGCCAAAATCCGGGTACCGCCGTTGCCGTTCGCGACGCGATAGTAGAGGGAAAACCCCTCGTCGATCGCATTGTCACACTCACCGGACGTGCACTGGGCAAACCCGCCAATTATCGCGCACGCTTGGGCACACCCATCGCGTATCTACTGGCGTTGAGTGAATTTGATCCTCGTCACAATGAGCGTCTCATCCACGGTGGTCCCATGATGGGCTTTGCCCTTGGCACCGATGCCGCACCCATCATAAAGACTACCAACTGTGTGCTTGTGCCCACCCGAGACGAGTTACCAATACCGCCACCGGCCCAAGCGTGTATCCGCTGCGGTCTTTGTGCAGAAGCTTGCCCCGCAGAGCTTCTCCCACAACAGTTGTATTGGCACGCGCGTGCAAAAGATCATGAGCAATTGGAGCGACATCATTTGTTCGATTGTATTGAGTGTGGCGCTTGCTCATGGGTGTGCCCTAGCAACATTCCCTTAGTGCAGTACTACCGAGCAGCGAAAGGGGCGATACAAGAGGCCAAACAAGATAAGCAACGTTCCGATCGAGCCCGAGAACGCTTCGAGGCGCGACAAGAGCGAGTAGCCAGGGAAGCGGCAGAAAAAGAAGCGAAGCGTGCCGCAAGAAAAGCGGCAGCACAAAAAAAGGCCTCGGAATCGAGTGATGAAGATCCGGTGCAAGCCGCCATCGCTCGCGCCAAAGCGCGTAAAGCCAAGGTGGTAGCAGAGACTGAACAGGACACCCCTCAACCATGAGTTGGCTGCGTATTACGTCGCCCCACGGCCACGGCCCCCTATCAACCCAACGCGTGATGCAGTTGGTATTGCTGGCCACCCTACCCGGGGTCTTGGCGCAAACTTGGTTCTTTGGCCCCGGCACACTGGTGAATATCGCCGTGGGCGGCGTGTTGGCTCTTGGCTTTGAATGGCTCGCGCTCTCACTCAGGGGGCGAGAGCCCAAACCAGCCCTCAGTGATTTCAGTGTATTGGTCACTTCAACACTGTTGTGCATCGCGATGCCACCTTACAGCCCTTGGTGGCTGATAGTTGTGGGGATCGCAAGTTCGGTGTTTTTGGGAAAACACCTGTTCGGTGGCCTTGGCTACAACCCGTTTAACCCCGCCATGGTGGGTTATGTGGTATTGCTTATCTCGGTCCCCTTGCAAATGTCTAATTGGGCGGCACCCCGTGGCCTGACAACACCGCCTGGGTTACTAGATGCTGTCAATGCCCTGTTTGGCACTCCGCTTGCCGATGGACTGACCAGTGCAACCCCGCTGGATCTACTGCGTCAAAACAAAGGGTTACTCATGGCGGATTTGCACAAAACGCCGGAATTCGGTCGATGGGCAGGCCTCGGCTGGGAGTGGGTCAACATTGGATTTTTACTGGGCGGTTTGTGGTTGCTCTATCAGCGAGTGTTCACTTGGCATGCGCCAGTGGCCATGCTGGCAGCCCTTGGATTAGTAGCGCTGATTGGCTATGACGGCGGCAGCTCCATTAGCGGCGGATCACCGCTACTGCATTGGCTCAGTGGCGCCACCATGTTTGGCGCATTTTTCATCATCACCGATCCGGTGAGTTCCGCCACATCGAATCGCGGACGCCTGCTGTTTGGTGCGCTGATAGGCGTGGTCATTTATCTCATCCGAATCGAGGGTAATTACCCTGATGCGGTGGCCTTCGCGGTGCTAATCTTGAATTTTGCAGCTCCCCTCATCGATCAATACACAGTGCCAAAAGCCTACGGCCACAATAGCCGGGATGATTCATGAGCCTGCTCAGCGCCATATCGCGCAATAGCGTGTTGCTCGGCTTGTTCGCAGCCATCACCACGGGTCTTATTGCCATGACGTTTCTCGGCACCCGAGACGCTATTGTTGCAGCCGAACGCGAAGCAGAGGCGCGTCAACTACTCGAAATCTTCCCCAACAACACCCACGACAATAGCCTGATCGACGATCGCTTTGAACTGGCTGCAAATACCCCTCTACTGGGTATAAAGACAGCCCGACAAGGCTACAAGGTTCGCCAGGGTGATACGGTCGTTGGTGTGATCGTGCCCGCAACAGCCCGAGACGGTTACTCTGGGGATATTCGTATTCTTGTGGGTGTTGGCGCCGACGGTAAGGTGGCTGGTGTTCGTGTGGTGGCGCACAAAGAGACACCGGGGCTGGGAGACGCCATTGATCTTCGCAAGTCGCCATGGATACTTGACTTCAATAGCCGATCGCTCGAGGACCCGCTGCCTAATCGGTGGACGGTAGCCAAGGATGGCGGTGTTTTTGATCAGTTCACCGGCGCCACCATTACGCCCAGGGCGGTAGTCAATGCCACACGCAAAGTACTTGAGTATGTGCAACTACATGAACAGGTGCTTTTTGAACAACCCTCGGCGCAACCAATAGGTAACAGTGCCTCATGAGTACACAAAGCTTCGACACACTTACCCGCAATGGTCTTTGGAAAAACAACCCAGCACTGGTACAGCTGCTGGGGCTTTGCCCACTGTTGGCAGTCACCGCTTCCGTGGTCAATGCTATGGGTTTGGCTGCAGCCACCTTGTTTGTTTTGACCACATCGAATCTATGTGTGGCGCTAGTCCGTAACGTGGTGTCCGATACGGTGAGGTTACCGGCCTTTGTTATGATTATTGCCGCCTCCGTGACGGCCATTGAACTGCTTATGCAGGCTTACGCCTACGAGTTGTATCAGATACTAGGCATCTTTTTGCCGCTCATTACAACGAACTGCGTCATTTTAGGCCGCGCTGATGCGTTTGCATCGAAAAACCCGATCCTGCCCTCGGTCTACGATGGCTTCATTATGGGGGTTGGCTTTGGGCTGGTATTAATCGTCTTGGGCGCAATTCGTGAATTGTTAGGTACCGGCGGTCTATTCGCCAATATGGATTTGTTATTTGGCCAATCGGCTGCCCAGTGGCACTGGGTCTTGAGTCAAGACTACCAATCCTTCCTGCTGGCTATTTTGCCCCCTGGAGCCTTCATCATTACGGGTTTCCTTATTGCCGTTAAGAATATGATTGACGCGCGCCAAGCGAGGCGTGATGCGGCACGGGCAGAAGCGGTTGTGCCGGGCAGTAAGCGCGTGCGTGTGACAGGTCAGGTGTCTTAAAGCACCCAACTAGAGCGCTTTACTCTGGGCATCACCAAGCACCAAGGTGCTTAGAATATCGTCGATGGCGGCGTCATCCATGCCTGCGTCGGCGACATCACAAATATAAGTGATGTACAGCAGCACCTGACCTGCAGACACATACCACTCCCGAATATGCGCTTCATCTTCCTGGAAAGTGCCATAGACACCCGTAAAAGCGCCCACACTAGCCGATTCCCAAGTAGCAATCTCGGGGGATTCACTGCTCGCCATGGTAGCGACTTCAGCGGCTGTTATTGGACCCACCGCTTTGCACAGTGTCGTGATCTCCAGCTCCCCAACCTCATCCGTGTCGACAACTCTGACAACATCATCGTCGTTATCGGCCCACCACTCAGGGGGTAACAGTAAACACCAATGATCGGTTTCCAATACATTCATACAACGAGGTCTTATAACAACGGTGACATAGATAGAAGGATGGCATCTTCTCGAGTCTCTTGAAACTGGTAGTAATTCGCCCTTTCTCCCACTTTTTGAAACCCAAGTTCGTGGTAGAGCGTCAATGCCGCGGTATTCGAACGACGGGCCTCCAGATGACAGGTCTTGATACCCTCGACAGTCAAGGCCCCCAGTGAGCATTGCAGCAGGAACCTACCCAACCCCCGGCGCCGCGCCGAGGGAAGGACTTGTATATCGAGTAACTCAGCCTCGTCTAACACAACGCAGTACCAAGCGGCCGCCAAGACGTAATCTACAGATACGCTGGCGGAAGAACCTTTCGATGACGATAATTGCGCAACCACGTGTAGTCGCGAACTGTCTTTCGAGGCCAGAGTCGATAAAAATTTGAACGAGGGACCATCACTCGTGGCATAAAACGCCTCTAGAAAAGCTGCCACATCTTGGTAATCGAGGACCTCCGCTGGGCCCTGAGAGCCGACTGCGGGTGACCAAAGATTGGCCTTCATGTCTGTCGACTACCGTTTACTCAGTGGCCGGAGTTGCTGCCAGGCTACGCGTTTCAGCGCGGGCGTTGTCAGCATGTCATGCACTGATGGGATTGACTGCTGCGACAATCCGGGAATATTGGTCAAAAATTCACCAGTCGACTCTCCACACACCACCAATATCTCAGCGGATTGCTCCCGCGCCCAGCGTGTCAGGTGCCCGGTTACGCTCTGACGCGCCGTTTCTAAATTTTTAGGT
Organism: Luminiphilus sp.; assembly: GCA_965658685.1. GTDB lineage: Bacteria > Pseudomonadota > Gammaproteobacteria > Pseudomonadales > Halieaceae > Luminiphilus. The sequence goes on along the minus strand of CBFHTF010000021.1, from coordinate 68 downwards.
AACTGAGGTGCATTCATTAATGGCCAATCGAACTGTCGGTGCCCCAACTTGGCGTCATCACCGATCAC
>CBFHTF010000020.1:0-33547 GCA_965658685.1 Luminiphilus sp. | reverse complement strand
GCACGATTGGACTGGCCTTCGCCTTGCAAGTGGGTATGGGCGGTTTGGCTTTGTTTGTACCCTGGGGCATTTCGGCATTAAAAGCCATCTCTGGTTATGTCGCCGTGCTGCTTGACTACGCTGGCGCCGGTATTCAGTTCATGTTCGGTGGCCTCATTGGCAGCGACAGTATTGGCTTTGTCTTCGCCCTTAATGTATTGCCCGTTGTGGTGTTTTTTTCGTCGTTAATTGCGGTGCTGTATTACCTCAACATCATGCAGTGGGTGATTCGGATCTTAGGGGGCGCATTACGTAAGCTGCTGGGTACCAGTCACACGGAATCCCTGTCGGCAGCAGCGAATGTATTTGTTGGTCAGGCGGAAGCGCCCCTAGTGGCTCGTCCATTTATTGCTGGTATGACCGTATCTGAGCTATTTGCAGTGATGGTCTGTGGTATGTCATCGATCGCCGGTTCCGTAATGGCCGGGTATGTGGCGCTGGGTATTCCGCTTGAGTTCCTACTGGCCGCCAGTTTTATGGCCGCGCCGGGGGGGCTGCTAATGGCTAAATTGCTTGAGCCTGAAACACATCGGCCCGTTGAGCCCGCCGAATCGAATGCGATTTCGTCTGAGTCTTACGTCAACTTGGTGGATGCTGCAGCCACCGGCGCAATGAATGGTATGCGTATGGCCGCGGCAATTGCAGCCATGTTAATGGCATTTATCGCGTTGATTGCAATGCTAAACGGGATCTTGGGTTGGTTTGGCGATATTTTTGGCATAGTAAATCTCAGTCTAGAGGGCATTTTGGGGGCCATGTTCAAGCCTCTGGCATGGTTGCTTGGTGTGCCCTGGGAGCAGGCGGCGGCAGCAGGTAGCCTTATTGGACAGAAAATTGTTCTCAATGAGTTTGTGGCTTATGTCGCCTATACCGAGATCAGCGATCAATTTTCCGCTGTGTCCCAAGCTATCGTTATCTTTGCGTTATGCGGTTTTGCCAATTTGTCATCTATTGCCATTTTAGTTGGTGGGCTTGGTGCAGTAGCTCCTATGCGTCGAGATGAGATTTCACGCTACGGCTTTAGAGCGCTCTTGGCTGCCACACTATCTAATTTGATGAGTGCCGCAATTGCGGGTTTTTTCTTATCGCTGCAAACGACCTTGGTGTAATTCGATGTCTGAAGCCACCCTTCCCCTTATTTCCTGCCACGCTGAGGACTTTGGCCAGCGTTTCGTAGACTCACTGCGAACCTTTGGTTTTGCCGCACTGGCCGATCATCCTTTGTCGAGTGCTACGATTTCTCGCATCTACCAAGATTGGCGCCACTTCTTTGGTAGTGGTGAAGTGGACAAATTTCGAATGAATCCCCAGCGTCAAGATGGGTATTTTTCTATCAATGAAGCCGAGCATGCCAAAGGTTTTGAGCAGCGCGACCATAAAGAGTATTTTCAGTACTACCCTTGGGGGCAATGCCCACAAGCACTGCGCGATGATCTCGCTACTTACTACGACGAGGCGGTGGCGTTTGCGGGCAGACTACTGAGTTTCGTTGATGCCTTCGCACCTGCTCATGTTCGGGCAACATTTTCTGCGCCTTTGGCCTCGATGATTGAGGGCAGCGAGCAATCGATGTTGCGTGTACTGCACTACCCACCGGTCCCACCGGAAACCAAGGTGCTGCGCGCCGCGCCCCATGAGGACATTAACTTCCTCACCATCTTGCCCGCTGCAGATGGTCCCGGCCTCGAAATTCAGCGTAAAGACGGAAGCTGGCTGCCAGTGCCCAACCGACCTGAACAGGTATTGATTAATATTGGCGACATGCTGCAAGAGGTATCCGGCGGTTGGCTGCCCTCTACTACCCATCAGGTAGCGGTCCCCACAGGTGCAGATTTACTGCAGGGCCGCATGTCGTTACCGTTGTTTTTACACCCACGGCCAGAGGTAGTGCTGTCAAGGCGTCACACCGCAGGTAGCTATTTGAGTGAACGCCTTGAAGAACTAGGTGTTGTTTGATCCTCTCTTAAAGGAGCTTATTCATGCACGATTTTTCTCAGCGCGATCCTATTTCTGGTGTCAGCGATTTATTGTGGCAGCGTTGGTCGCCACGCGCTTTTGAAGGATCCCCCATTTCCGATGATGTCGTTGCCCGTCTTATCGATGCAGCCCGCTGGGCGCCTTCATGTCGTAATGAGCAGCCTTGGCGTTTTCATACGAGTACGTCTACTACCTTTAATGACTTTTTAGCGTTGCTGGTTGAAGGTAACCAAGGATGGGCCAAATCAGCTTCGCTGCTGGGATTTATTATTTGTGAGAGACATTTTCAGCGTAATGGCGACGTCAATCATCATGCGCGTTTTGATGCAGGTGCGGCTTGGATGGCCCTAACGTTACAAGCTCAGGCTGAGGGCCTTTATACCCACGGCTTAGGTGGCATCAAATACGATGAGGTGGCTCAATACCTCGCTATCGATACTGAACGTTACGATGTGGTCATGGGCTTTGCGGTTGGCCGCGCTATCGATGTGTCGGCACTTAGCGAGGAGCAGCGCTCCCGCGAAATCCCCAATGGGCGAATGGCGCTTGCAGATATTTGGCAGTCTCACGGCTAGAGTTTAGTGCCGCATAAGGCGAGCCCTCGCGGTTAGCGGTACGTCAGGCGCCTGCTTTCGATGCTTTGCCGGGCCAGTGTTGCATTAACAAGCCCAGTAAAATCAACCCCAGTCCGCTGAGGGTATAGAGGCGAACAGGCTCCTTAAGCAGGACAGCAATGAACACCAACGACAGTGGCGGTGAGAGGAAAATCAGCGTTGAAATTCGTGCGCTGCTGCTTGTCAGTCGCATGGCGTTGAGCCACAAAATAAAGCTGAGACCCATTTCAAACAAACCCACATAAATGCCGCCAAGTAGCCCTACACCCAGGGTGAGTGTTGCCTGATCCGATGCAACCAGTGCGATTAGTAGTAGCGGTGTAGACCCTGTGAAGTTCAGAAATAACCCAGTTATCGGTGGCAGTGAGTGCCGCGTGTTGGCGATCCAACACAGGCCCCATAACACTGTGCTGGCTACTGCTAGCGCTACACCAAGAGGGTCTGCAAACCTTAGCCCAAGCACATCGCCCCGTGTGGCGATAATGAAAACACCGCAGTAACTGACCAGAGCGGCTTTAACATCGCTTCGGCTTAGGCGCTGCCCAAGTAATGGGGCAGCCAAAAGAGGTAGTGTGAGTGCCCACGTGTAGTTCAAGGCCATGGCTTCTTGGGCGGGTAGTCGGTCGTAGGCAGCAAACAATAAAAAGTAGTACAAGCCCGGGTTAATGGCCCCAATGGCTAAGCAGAGGATAACGTCAACGCGCGGAAGGCGTGGAAGACCTGCGAGCTCGCCACGCAGCGCCAAAAGCATGCCAAAGAATAGCCAGGACACCGCCGATGCTACGGCAACGAGTTGCAGCGGCGACAATTGCTCCAAACTGAGTTTAAAAGCAGTAGCGACGGTGCTCCAGAGGGCAACGGCACCAAGGCCGTAGCCGATTGCTAGCCGATCATCGTACTGGTTTGTCAGGGTGCTGCGCTCTCTATGCGTGCCTGCAGGGGAAGCAACTCTTGGTACGCCCCTATATTCATCACGTCAGTGAAGCCTGCGTCATTGAGTGCTTTTGCCGCAATACCTGCACGATTACCGCTGCGGCAATAAAGTACAAGGGTCGAATCCTTGGGGACCCCGCGCCTTGCAAGTCCTTCTACAATTTCAGGGTGCGGAATATGGATAGCGCCCTCTAAACGACCGCCAGCCACCTCCTCAGTGGATCGGACGTCGACTAACAGTGCGCCGCCGTCGGCTGCCAGCGTCAGCGCCCGCAGCTGGGTTGCCTGGTCGGGTGTCGTGCTACCACAACCTAGCAGGGTGATGGCGAATATAAAAAGGCTGATAATGGTGTGCATATTCGTTGTCCGAATTTGGTCATGAACATTGCCATCATATCGTCTATAACCCTGTCGCGAACAGAGAACAAACAACCGAGACGAGATAGCTCTATTTGCTTGCAGGTATTGCTATTGTGTAGTTGATATTCAGTTTAGAGCGAGCGAAGAGGGGTCATTGCATGCGTTTTTTTATGGTTAACGTGGGTTTTTGGATGGCGACCGAAGCCAGTGCTTGGTCAAATCATGCCACTCTCGCTTGGCCGCAGTTACGCCAGAACCCACAGCTTGTGCAGTTGCAGGTACCTGCAGAGCCACTCGCCTCCTTTGTCGAGGCTAGTGCGGCAGACATTGTGGTGGCGCTTGAGCAATCGGAGCAGTGGGCGAATACCTATTTGCCCGCATACGCGCCCACCCCTGCGGCGTTACGTCTATCGGTGTCCGCGTTAAAAGAGGATCCCCAGACTGGGTTTCTTAGAGCCATCCGCGTGAATCCGGAACTGGCTTATTCGTTGTTTGTACAAGTTTTCTCGCCGGACGATACCTCACCAATGACGACACTTCGTTGGGCCGATGTAAGCTTCCTTGAGGCGGGTGTGTCCCATACCGACGTCTATTATCGACAGTTGAAACCGGGTGAGCTTGTAAGTGCTGCCGACGTCTTTGCCAGCGCCAGCGATGAGCCAGATCACGGCATGGATATTGGTTTGTTCATTGATAACGATACGCCATTTGGTCAGCGTTACGCCTTCGGCAAGCAACCGTTTGGTAACCCAAATCTACCTTACGGCTCACAGGCGCCGTTTCATATGGGATTCTTTCATCTCGATTGGTTGACGCGAACGGCACAGCCGGGCTTGCTGGCCACTTATCCTCTTTGGCGCATCGATCTCTACCGGCGCCTCGCCGAAGTTGCATTTAAGACACAGCATCCCTACTGGGGTTGGCGTTTCATGGGCTGGGCCATGCACTACATAGGTGATTTAACCCAGCCCTATCATGCGGTACCACTGCCTGGGGTCAGCACACTTGATGCTTTGTTACTGGTGGCTAAAGGAAAAACCGATGAAGCTGTTCAGTTGGTCTCCAATCGTCACGGCGTACTCGAGTCATATCAATGGGCCCGTGTTGATGAGCTTATCAACGCGCAGGCTTGGCAGGCGCCCTTGTTACAGGCGGTATCAGCCACTGACACATCGGCTATCTTGACGGTTGACGATGTCGCGGGGGAAGTTGCGGCAGCCAGTGTCGCTGCTGCATCGAGTCTTGATACGGCCCTAGAGCGCTACTTGCCGTATCAATGGATCAGTGATCCGACGTTTGAGTGGACAGGCTCCGGTTTTGAACGGCGGGTCGTTGAGGAGGTCATCGCCAAGCGTGGGGCGGCGTCGGTTGATGCATTGGATGAGGTTGTTTCCCAGCAACTTCAGCGATTCGCCCTAGCACTTGAGCGCTGGGTAAATACGGGACTTACTTTGCAGGCAGAGCCCTTGTGATCCCCATTAAATATCAATAGAAAGGGTATATCGCTAGTGAGTACTCTCAACAAGCATGTATCTGTAGGGCCTATTCGACGAGGTATCGCCGATTCCTTACCGTTGTTCATACCTGCCATTCCCTTCACATTGGTGTTCGGTATTGTTGTGCGTGACGTAGGCGTAGCGAGCTGGTTAGGCTGGTCCTCATCGCCAATCATTTTTGGTGGCGCTGCTCAGATTACCTTGCTGACTCTACTCGGGGAGGGTGCATCGGTTGTCGCTGCATCTACAGCCGCCCTCATCGTGGGTGCCCGACATTTACTGTATTCGGTAACACTGGCGCCACGTTTTCAACATCAACCGGCCTGGTTTCGTTGGGTGGGGTCCTACATGCTCATCGATCAGGTCTTTGCACTAACGGCCGTTGATCGCAATGAAGACCCAACAGTGTTCCGGCATTACTACTTGGCTGCCGGCACCACCTTTTGGTGTTTGTGGATGACGTTTACGGCGGTAGGCATCGCATTGGGGCCAAAAATCCCCACGCACTGGCAGTTATCGTTTGCGGCACCGGCCCTATTTATGGGGTTGCTAGCGGTGACCATCGACCGCTGGCAAAAGGCGGCTGTGGCCATCTCCGCGATGGCCTTTACATGGATGCTTGCCGATATGCCTAATCGAAGCGGGCTCTTAATCGGTGCTCTGTTGGCCATTGGTTTGGGCATTTTCCTGGAGCGTTTACGACGATGATGGTGCTAGTTGCTATCGTGCTCACCGGCATTGGCACCTACGCTTTGCGCGCGGTCTTTGTTGTGACTTTATCGCGCCAACAGTTTCCGGCACTGGCGCTGCGAGCCTTAGAGTATGTGGCACCTGCAGTGATGGGGGCCCTTGTGATCTCAATGTTGACGTCATCAGCAGGACAAGTGGCTCTGGGTGTACCCGAGATCACAGGTTTGGCCGCGGCGGCAGTCGTGGCGGCCCGTACGCGCAACCATATTTACGCACTGTTTGCGGCTTTAAGCGCCTACTGGATCTTGGGGTACGTGGGGCTCTAAATGGCCGCGTGATGCGCTGACACAATTGCGCATAATTGAACATTGCATGCCACAAACCAAGCGCGATTCTAATGCTTTTGTTGGTTTAACTGTCCTTGACCGCAGCGAATAACGGACATGTCGTCCACCTAGCTGCACATCTAAGGAGAGTAAATCCATGCGTAAAGCGATTGCAGTAACTTCATTGAGTATCGGCACATTATTAGCCAGCGGTTCGGTGGCAGCATTAGACACCGAGATGAAGCAGGATCTTACCGCGCTGGGAACGATTGCTGTGGCCACCGCTGCTGCCGGACCGGTTGGATTTTTGGCGGGTGCACTCGGCGGTGGCTGGCTTGCTGCTCAGGTGGCCGAGGCAGATAAACACGTCGGTACGGAAGCCACATTGGCTAAAACACAGCAGCGATTAGATGATCGGCAAAAGGCTGTTGCGGCTCTGCAGCGAGAGCTAAATGCGCTACGCGCTGAGCAGACACAGCTTGCCAACCGCGCGCTAGAGCAATTGCAACTTGAGTTGTTATTCACATCAGGCGATGCGACGCTGACCGAGTCGGGTAAGCGGCGCGTCAAATTATTGGCGGCATTTCTGACACGCAACCCCGAACTGTCGATAACCCTCGAGGGTTTTGCGGACCCGCGGGGGGGCGAAGACAGTAATCTGCGCTTATCGCGTGCGCGTGCAGCGGCGGTGGCTGAAGCATTGGCTTTGGCGGGTATTCCCCCGTCACGTATGACCTTGATTGCTCATGGTGATAGCCAGAGCCGAGCGCAGCCGGGTGACATCGATGGCTATGCCCTGGAGCGTCGTGTGCGTATCGAGCTGGTACGATCTGAACCGGGGCGTCAGGTGGCCGAAGTATCGATAAATGAATCACCTTGAGCACTCGATTTGATTGATCGGGTACGCGGTCGGCTTGCGTATCGAACGCGTACCCTATTTACTGCCCTTTTAACTGACTAATGGAATCTATAATGACAACAGAGCGAGAGTTTGACCTAGTGGTGGTTGGTGCCTCGGGCTACACCGGGCGTTTGGTGGCTGAGTACCTGGCGAACACCTATGACAATGCTGAGATTAAATGGGCCATGGCAGGTCGCTCCCTTGAAAAGCTTGCGTCAGTGCGCGATGAAATGGGGATAGCTGTCGATACACCTCTGATACAGGTCGACAGTCACGACGAAGCCTCGGTTGCCGCGCTTGTACAACGCACGCGTGTTGTGATCACCACCGTTGGTCCTTACCAGCTTTACGGCAATGCGCTCATTGCTGCCTGTGCGCAGCATGGGACCGATTATGTGGACCTGTCGGGTGAGCCCGGTTGGATGCACGACACCATCGCTGCCCACAGTGAAGCGGCAAAGGCGTCGGGTGCCCGACTGGTGCATTCCTGTGGTTTCGATTCCATTCCCTTCGATCTCGGTGTATTTCACTTGCAGCAGCATGTTAAGGCCGCCACTGGCGCGACTGCATCCGTTGTCAAAGGCCGAGTAAAGGCCATGAACGGCAGTTTCTCTGGGGGCACTCTGGCATCCCTAAAGGCCACCATGGCCGCGGCAGGCGAACGCCCCGAGCTCATTGGTATTTTGATGAACCCCTTCTCGCTCGCCGAGGGTTTTACGGGCCCTGAGCAGCCAGCGGGTAATCAACCACAATATGAGGACGAGCTCTCGAGTTGGAGCGCACCTTTCATTATGGCGCCCATCAACACCAAAAATATCCATCGTTCTAATTTCCTACTGGGACATCCTTGGGGTGAGGACTTTTGTTACGACGAAATGATCCTGACCGGCGACGGTGATGATGGTAAGGCCGCTGCAGAGTTTGTAGCGAAGGACGACTCCTTTGCCAAAAGTGACCTTAAGCCGGGTGATGGTCCCAGCAAGGAAGAGCGAGAAGCCGGAAATTATGACGTTTTATTTGTGGCGAAAGGTGCCGATGGTGGTCTATACATAAATAGCGTGAAAGGCGACCGTGACCCGGGTTACGGCTCTACGTCGAAAATGCTTGCCGAGTCTGCCATCTGCTTGCTGCAGAATCCCGAGTTGGCATCGGGCGGCGTGTGGACACCGGCGGCGGCTATGGGCGAGGCGTTAATTGCTCGCCTTGAAGAGAAGGCCGGACTAACTTTTACTCTGCTATCACCACAACCATAGGCTTAGATGTAAATGAGATGGACTCACCTCGCTAGTATTTTCACCGCTTTGTTACTCACATCCGGGTGTGCGCAGTACCAGAACACCCGTGGCGTCGAGGTAACATGGCAACCCAGTGCTCTCGATAGCCTGCAGCGAGGTGAGACCACTCGCGCCGACGTATTGGCGCTCTTCGGGCCGCCATCTCAGGTCATTACTAGTGGGGATGAGACCGCGCTGTACTACTTGAACGAGCGCTCCGAAGGCACTGGTTTGGTGCTTGTTGTCTACAACAGACTAGATATGGCTACCCGTTACGATCGCGCCATTTTCTTCTTCGATCGACGTGACCGGCTGACCGATTACTCAACGGTAATTCAGCCTGAACCCGATACTCTGGGTTACTGATGCTCTCTCGGCTTGCCGCTGGTTGGTGTCTCGCACTTTTGGCGGGATGCTCTCAGTCATATCATTTCTTGGGTGAATCATTACCCGATGACCTTGAAGGCCGGCTTTCGAATAGTACCCGCTCAGAGCTTTTAGAGACCCTTGGTCCTCCCCACAGACTGTCATCTACGCCTGATGGCTATGTAATGGCCTGGGAGTACTGGCAGATCGAAGAGGTGGGCTTGGGTGTGGGCTTGAGCGCTCTGGGAATAGACGCGCTCCAGTTCGACTGGGGCGATGCCAGTGTCGACAGTGATTTCATTCTGGTTTACGTCGATGACCAGCACCGTGTCACCGATATTTCTCGATCGACCTACATTGGCGATATCAGTAACGCTGCATCCCTCATGCCCCTTGTAGGTGTTGGCCAGTTTATGGATGTCGACGACCTGACCGAGCCGCTGCCTCAACATGCTTGGGGGGGTAGCATGCTGCTGCCCTTACCCGAATCCCAGAACAACACAATGCGCCCGGGTATGGGTGATACGGGTATCGAGCAGCGGGGAACCCCCGCAGGCATAGGCCAGCGCAGTTTGGAATTCGACTAATGGGTCTCTAATGGCACAAGACAGCGCTCGGCAGATGCAATTTTCTGAACAAGGCGGTGCTGCCACGATGGATCCCGGTCCCGTGAGACGCTGGGCGGTATCCAAGTTGTTATCGTCGGCGTTGTCCGAGAAACGTCTCGCGAGCCGCCGCCGACAAGCCGAACGGCGCCGGCTAGCCGGGGGCCACAGCCATCAAGTTGAGTATTTTCATCAGATCGATGACCCTTACAGCGCCCTTATGGCACAGATACTGGACAAACTCGCCAGTCGTTACGACATCGAGCTCATTGTCCATTTGGTTGAAGGCCCGTCGGGCAATAATGTATCGGACCTTGAACAATTATTAGCCTACGCTCGGCGCGACGCCGCTCATATCGCAGATCACTACGGACTCTGGTTTCCAGAGCGAGCGCAAGCCCCTGATCCAACCTTGATCGATGCGGCACAGCGTGTTCTTGCGATGCAGTCGTCCGATGGACTTCCTCGCTTATTACCCAAGGTTAGCGATGCCCTCTGGCGAGGCGATGCATCTGTGCTTGCTGATCTTGGTAAGCAATGGGGTACAGCCGATCAAGCATCGGTAGAAGGTGTTCTGAGCTTGGGTAATGGTCGACGTCAGACGCTGGGGCATTACTCGGGTGCCATGCTGTTTTACGCCGGGGAGTGGTATTGGGGGCTAGATCGGTTGTGTCATCTGGAAGCGCGGTTGTTGGCGCTTGGCGCCGACAGACATCCGGGAAGTCCTACCCTGGCGCCGCGCCCGGCGTTTAATCTAAAGCCCCGCCCCTTCGCGCGTGCGCTGACTCTAGAGATTTTTCCATCACTGCGCAGTCCCTACACCGCGCTGATCTTTGAGCGAGCGGTTGCGCTTGCTCGTGCAAGTGGCATCCAGTTAAACGTACGACCAGTGCTACCGATGGTGATGCGTGGTGTTCCCGCTAGCCGCGAAAAGGGTATCTATATCTTTTCCGACGTGGGTCGGGAAGCTAGAGTGCAAGGCGCTCCCATTGGGCGTTTTTATGATCCCATCGGCGATCCGGTAAGACGTTGCTATGCCTTGTATCCCTGGGCCGAGTCTCAAGGGCGAGGTGCAGAGCTCGTTGCAAGTTTTTTGCGGCATGCCTTTCAGTTGGGCGTTAACACAGCCAGTACCGGAGCCTTGGCACGTGTGGTTGAGGCTGCGGGCTTGGACTGGCGAGTCGCGAGGCGCCAAGCAACTGATGAGTGGGAGTCGTTGGTGGAAGCTAATCGACAAATTATGTACAGGTCGGGACTGTGGGGTGTACCCAGCTTTCGCTTGCTCGATAGCTCAGGTGAAGAGCTCCTAGCCACATGGGGTCAGGATCGTCTTTGGCTGGTTGCCAACTTTCTAGATCGTTACAGTGGCCGAGACATCCAAATGGAGTCGTCGGCGAAAAAGCCCGACCGGGCGTAGAAGCGGCGTGCCCTAGCGTTGTGTGTCTCTGTTTCCAAGAAGATTTTGACGATACCTTGTGAGCGCAAGGCCTCAAACAGCAGGGGCATTATTTGGGTGCCAACACCGTTATTGCGGTCCAGCAGGAAGATCTCGTCGATTAACGCTTCTCTGCCGCCAGACTCCAGGCTGTAGCCCCAAGTGAGTATGACGTAGCCGAGCAGAGAATATGATGCAATTTCGGTCTGCTTGCTGCTGCTGTTGGTCTCAAACTCAATCAGGTAAACAATGCCAAATTCGTCATGGGCCAGTAGCGGGGGTAAGGCCTTTGCTATGCGCTCTGGCTCAAAACTGTGTTGGTCAACTTGGTAAAAAGCCTTAATTAAACCCAGCAGCGTGGGATAGTCCGCCTCGTGTGCACGTCTGAGTGTTGGCGTTATCACGACGTTCGCGGCTTACCACTTTTCTGGAGTGACTCATTGACTGCGCTGCCGAAGATGCCTTTGGCCATTAATGACGTTTCATGGGAGCGCCGCTGCTGATATACCGCCGCACGCCGTGCATGAATGTCGGCGTCATTGGGGGCTGCAAGTGCTGCAAGTTCTACTAAGTGACAAGCGAGACGTGGATCAATTTCCGACAGTGCCTCTCCACGCTCCGCCAGTACCTGCGCGCCGCCGGCAAGTTGAGCCAGCACTTGTGCAAGACTATGCTCGCTGGCCGGTTTTAGGTTGGCGGGATTGCCGTCATACCAGCCACCATACAGCCGCCAGATATTGCGCACGACAAACTCCGGTTCATCATAAACGGGCGCAAGCCAGGGTTTGGCTAGTACCTCTGTGTCGAGCTGCACAGAGTGAATTACGTCGTTTAACCGAGCGCCCTGATTCATTAAAAGCAATGTTTGCTGAACGAGGGACTCAAGGGCGTTGGCGACATCGTTGAGCACCGACTGAATTCTTTCCTTGCCCGCAATAGGCAATCCGTGAGCAGGTAGGAAAAGCTCAGCTTCCATAGAGGCCATTGTGCGAAGTGCTTCGGCCCATTCCCTAGGGTAGCGCTGAGCCTTTTGGGGATTGCCTGCGTTGGGGAATGCCCAAATAAAGAAGTCACCGGCACAAATGGCTTTCTCCGACGGTATCCAAGCCCAGGTATGATCATCTGTCTCCCCTTTGGCATGGTGTAGCTCAAAGCGGGTATCCGCCACCTCTAGGGTATGGTGATGGCTGTAAGTAATGTCTGGTTCGGGTGTCGTTGTTGGTAGGAATTGAGCTTGACCTGCAAGGTCATAACCGCGCCGGCGAAATTGGCCAAATTGGCGCTCATTGATAACGTGATTATATCCGTTCGTGAGTCGGTAGCGCTCGAATCTTCGGGCCACATTTTCGTGAGCTATGACTTGGGTTGTGCTGCCATCTTCGACAAAGGCACCACATCCCCCCACATGATCGATGTGGCCATGGGTGAAGATAATGCTGTGAAAGGGGGATTTATCCCAACGTCGTATGGCGCTAACACAGCGCTGGCCACCCTGTTCGTTTGAGGTATCAAAGGCCACTAATCCTGCATCGGTACGAAATACGATGGAGTGAGAGAAGGCCTCGACCATACCCACCCGTGAATTTAACTCTGAAAACTCGTGGTTGATACGGTTAAGCGGCCCCGCTTGCGCCAACTCAACGCGACCGTCGATCACATCTGCCGATAATGTCAGGAGCTCTGCCATTGATAACGCCTTTGTTAGTGTTGTTATTGCACTCCTCGCATTGTGTCACAAGACCCCACAGGCGTGTCGAGCAAGGCATCTTGCGGTTGTCGTGAAACCACTTCGATCTTACTATCAGTGGGGTAAAACAATAATCAAAAAAACGTCGTGTCTTAAACTGTTGGGTTTGCCGTATTACTAACAAACATTCCACCTCTCATAAATGAGTGGCTACTTAGACAGACGACACATCAGGGGGGAAATCATGAATCGATGGGTGCGATCTTTATGCATACTAGCGATGATGGCGCTGTCGGGTTGCGGTGGTGAGCAGCAGAGTGCGGTATCAGAAATAAATTCAGATTACCAAACGCTGCTTATGGAGCAGCTGATTGATGCTCAGCCCGGCGCTGTCATTACCATCCCAGCGGGGAAGTTTGCCTTTGAACGGTCACTGTCACTGACTGTCGATAATGTCACTTTACGCGGCCAAGGCATGGATAAAACCGTTTTGTCTTTCGCGGGTCAGTCCTCTGGCGCCGAGGGTCTGTTGGTGACGGCGAATGATTTCACCATTGAAGATCTTGCAATCGAGGATACCCGAGGTGATGCGCTGAAGATCAACGAGGGCAACAACATTGTTATCCGTCGCGTACGCACCGAGTGGACTAATGGACCCGATACCGATAATGGGGCTTACGGTATTTACCCCGTGCAAACGACCAACACACTGATCGACGGAGTGGTAGCGATTGGTGCCTCCGACGCCGGTATTTATGTTGGTCAATCGCGTAATGTCATTGTTCGTAACAGTCGCGCAGAGTTCAACGTTGCCGGTATTGAAATCGAAAATACCATTGGCGCTGACGTCCACGATAATGTCGCCACCAATAACACCGGGGGCATTCTCGTTTTCAACATGCCCAACCTGCCACAGCCAGGGTATGGCACCCGGGTGTTTGATAATCAGGTGTTTGCTAACAACACCGAGAATTTTGGTCACCCAGGCACGCCCGTTGCCAGTGTGCCGGCAGGCTCGGGTGTGGTTATCAATTCGAACGACCAAGTGGAAGTCTTCAACAACACAATACGTGACCATGACACGGCTAACGTCATTATCGCCTCGGTGCACTCCACAGGTTTTTCAGATATTGGTACCCAGGATAATTTCGATCCTTATCCAGAAACGATTTGGATTGCCCACAATGAATTTGGAGAGGGAGGAAGTGACCCCGATAATTTAGAGTTGCAAGCGCTGCGTGTGATGATGTTTGGTCTTACGGGTCATTTACCCGACGTGTTGTGGGATGGCTTCGTCAACGAGGACTTGTATGAGCACGGTGTGCTCCCTGACCGCTATCGAATTTGTGTCGACAATGCCGATGCTCAATTGCTGAATGTCGATGGTCCGAACGAATACAGTGCCCCCCACATTGTCGAAAACACGGCTTGCAGTCACCAGCGGCTGCCATCGGTGAGCCTGCCATTTTGATGCGTTTGCTGGCACTCATTTTGGTACTCTGTGCGGCTGGTTGTAGTGCGCCCACAGTGCCTGTGTTCCATCCTGAGGGCCGCCCCGCAGCCCTCTCGGAGTGGGGGCAGCTATACCGCGAGGGCGATCAGCTGCGTCTGGCAGATGGGGTGCAGTCTTATGCACTGAACTCGCCATTGTTCAGTGATCATGCTGGTAAGTTACGTACCCTCTGGATGCCAGCAGACCGCACCGGGAATTACTCATCCACAGAGATTATGGCGTTCCCCGTTGGTACGGTTATTAGCAAAACCTTTTATTACCCGTTAGATGCCCAGGGTCGTGTTTTACGGGGTGATCAACCCATGAGCGACCCCATTGCCTTGACGGCACTCGATGTGGACCGTGTGCGACTCGTTGAAACTCGTTTGTTAGTGCATCGCAAGACGGGTTGGGAAGCTTTGCCCTATGTCTGGAATGACGATCAGATGGATGCGCGTTTGGTGCGCACGGGTTATTCGGAGACATTCACACTTGCCGATGCTGGCGGTCGATTGCGACAGATCGATTATCTGGTACCTAATGTGAACCAGTGTCAGGGTTGCCACGCAGTCAATAATACGACCCGGATGCTACAACCCATTGGACCCACGGCTCGCCAGCTTAATCGTGATCTCATTTATGCGAGCAAGTCGTCTACCGCAAAAAGCAATCAACTGACACGTTTAGCACACGCGGGTTACCTCGCTGGACTTCCAGCGCCTGATGAAATACCACGAGCGGCGGCGTGGCATGACGCTAATGAACCGCTCGAGGCCCGTGCCCGCGCTTATTTAGATATTAACTGTGCCCATTGCCACAATCCCGTGGGTCCTGCCGATACATCCGGGCTACATTTACATTGGGCTGCCGAAGTGGGCCCCAATTTGGGCCTCTGTAAGCCCCCCATCGCGGCCGGGCCGGGCTCGGGTGGTCATCGGTTTGCTATTGTGCCCGGATCGCCCGACACATCAATTATTAGCTACCGCATGGCATCTCAACAGGCAGACGTAATGATGCCAGAGCTTGGACGGTCGCTGGTGCACGAGGAGGGTGTGGCACTGATCCGCGACTGGATTGCTAGCCTAGCTGGCGATTGCGGCTTGAATGGCCTGAGCGCACTCGGCCCCAGTCGCCCTAAGCGCAAATCAATAAGCGTCCCGGGCAGCAAGTTCCGGCATTGACTCTTACTGCGCGCTGGTTTGTTGTCGGATCTTTATTCGGATGTCGTAGCTCGAGTCTTGCTGTACCACATCTATTTCACCACCCGCCTGCGCGAGCACTTGTCGATTGAGCTCGCTCTCGATATCGGTACCTTCCAAGGGGTTGGCAAAAGTGGCAGGTAAGTTGACGCTGAGGACTAAGGATCGGTCGGTTTCGGAATACTCTGCCCGCAGCTCGAATTGTTTTAAACTGCTAAGTCCTGGTAACAGAAGTGCGATCAGCTCTTCGGTAGCCAAATCCAGCCGCAGTGCTATGTCTCGTGTGATGAGGTGTTTTTCGCAGAACCGCTCGAGACCGCCGTGTATGGCAAAGATATCGACCTCAGCGCTGTCGATGCTGATGGTATGTGACCGTACCCTCTGAATAAAGGCGCGTGTAAGCGGGCTTTGCGGGTGGTCGAATACTTGGTCAGGGGGGCCTTGCTCATGAATTTGACCCTCGTGCATGAAAAAGATTCGGCTTGAAGCATCGCGCGCGAACTCCATTTCGTGGGTCACCATTAGCATGGTGAGACCTTGCCGGGCCAAATTACGGATCACGGCGAGAACTTCACTAACCATGGTTGGATCGAGGGCAGAGGTGGGCTCATCGAGCAAGATAACCTCTGGGTTCATAGCCACGCAGCGGGCGATAGCGACCCGCTGCTTTTGACCACCCGACAATTCATTGGGTAAGTGATTGGCGCGCTCGGCAAGTCCTACGGTTTGCAATAGCTCTTGCGCTTTTTCTTGTGCTT
This sequence comes from Luminiphilus sp., assembly GCA_965658685.1. Lineage (GTDB taxonomy): Bacteria > Pseudomonadota > Gammaproteobacteria > Pseudomonadales > Halieaceae > Luminiphilus. The sequence continues at coordinate 17,395 of CBFHTF010000020.1, read as the reverse complement.
CCTTATCGCTTTTGCCCAAGAGCTGTACAGGGCCAATCGTCAAATTTTCCAAGACCGTTAAGTGGTCAAATAAATTGAAGGACTGAAATACCATATTCATCCGTTGGCGGATGCGAGGTGCGTCAGCCCCAGGTGCAGTGATCTCCTCGTCGTCGATGGTGATTCGACCCTCGCTTGGTACCTCAAGGAGGTTTAAACAGCGCAAGAGGGTGCTCTTGCCGCAACCGGAAGGACCGATAATGGAAATTACCTCACCTTTTTCAATTTCTGCGTCGACGCCATTGAGTACCCTGAGGTCTCCAAATTGTTTGCGTAGACCTTGAATGCGAATCATGGGCTTGGTCACTTTGCTAACCTCGCACGTCGTTGCTCAGGGTCGGTTTGGCGTTCGATGTAGGTTAATGCTTGCCCCAATAGCCAGATAAGCAGCAGGTAGATAAGTGTCACCATGATCAGTGGGAAGAATGCATCGAAGGTTCGAGAACGAATAATATCGCCAACTTTGGTAAGGTCTTGAACCGCGACATAACCGACGATCGAGGTGTTCTTTATCATGGAGATAAATTCACCCCGATAAACCGGCAGGATACGCTGCAGGAGCTGCGGCAAAATAATATACCGGAAGCTACCAAATCGCGTGAAGCCCAAGGATATAGCGGCCTCGGTTTGACCACGGTCGATTCCCAGTAAACCCGCGCGAAAAATTTCCGCGCTATATGCAGCGAACATGAGGCCGAATGAAAAAATAGACGCCGCTACCGGGTTGACGTTTACCGAGCCGAACGCGACGTAGAAAACCAGCATGAGCAACACCACTGCGGGTACGCCTCGGAGGATTTCGATGAAGACACGTGCACACATCCTCAGAGTTGCCATCGACGACATACGCATTGCCGCGACGACAACGCCTAATCCCGTACCTAAAATACAGGAGCCCAGCGAAATGATGATAGTCACCCAGAGGCCATTGAGAATCAGTTTGTACCGGTCCTCTCGAATAATGTTGCTGTAGAAACTGCTTTTAAAGGCGTCAATGAGACTGTGTTGCTCTTGTGTGCTTGCGCTGTTGGCCGCGTTGGGCAGGCGCGACTTCAATACAAAAAAATAATTACCCTCGTGTCGGTAGGGATTAGAAAAGGCGATGCGTTCTTCCCGCTCGGCGGTAATAAACATGTCTGAAATGACGACATCAATCTTGCCGCTGACCAGGGATGGGATCAGGGCTCCCCAATCGACAGTGACAAACTCAGGGCGATGACCGATTGACTGGGCGAAACGCATGGCAATTTCGATTTCGCTGCCCACCAGCACATTGTCGACATAGGTGACATTGGGCAAGCCCATTATTGAGTTGCCTACCTTCAAAACCGGTGCATCGGCCTCGAAGCGAATATCGGGCAAGTTGGTATTGCCCTCTTTGCGCCAACGATGCGCCACATCATCCAGCGTTCCGTCAGCTTTTGCCTTCGCAAGAAAAGCATTGAACTGCCCCCTGAGTACGGTGCTCTCCTTTCGAAACCCAGCACCCGATGGTGAGTTGAATAGGGAATCGCCGAATTGGGTGACTCGAGGTTGCTCTGCCATTAGCGCGCGCAGGCTGGCACCGTCCGCCATGCCGGCATCCAGTTTATTGGCGACGAGAGCCGTAATGGTGTCAGCCTGAGAGTTAAAGCGCAGAACCGTTGCATGAGGGTAGTTGTTCTCGGCATAGACATCGTAGGCGGAGCCTTGTGTTACTCCAATGCGCATTTGCTCGATTTGCTCCGCAGAGCTGATGGCTTCTTGCGCGCTCACGCAGAGGTTGGTGCCCAGCGTGAGCTGCAGAACCAAGAGCAAGCCGGTGAACCAACAGTCGGTTTTGTAAAAGCGCTGGCTTACTTTTGGCGAGCGAGTTTGTCGCAGTATCGGCTGCAGAAACCTCACTGGACACCGTCAACCGTGGCTAATGCACTCTCTAAGTCACTGCAGATGGGCATCATGTTACCGAAGCCGCTAATGTCAAAAACGTCTTTTACCAGCGGTGATAGGTTACAGACGGTGAAACCGATGACGTTATTTTTGGCCAGTTTGGCGCCAATGAGAAACACACGAAGACCCGCTGAAGAGATGTATTCAAGCTCGCTGCAATTCACCACGATGGCCTTGGTATTACTCTCGATCTGCTCGAATAAGCGCTCCATAGCACTTTGAAACGTTTTGGCATTGCCAAAATCGAGTCGGCCTGCGATCTGGATAATACTGATGTTGTCGCGCTGCTCGGTAGCTATATCCACGTGCTGTTGCCTCGTGTTTGGATGACGTCAGTGATCGTGATTATAAACACGACTTTTGCCGCAGATGTGGCGTATTGCTGCAGAAAGTCCAATGATTCAGAGATTTGGTGAGTAAGATTTGAGCGGACCCAGAGAATACCTTGAGATAGGCGCTCCAAAAATGGCAACGTAGGCGATAGCGAGCGACTCGCAGTCGCGATAGAGCGGGCGGTTCAACCAAAAAGTGGGGTTTTCATGGGTGTTCAAGTTGGGCGTTGGCTGTGGTTAGCGATGCTGTTGTTTTGCCTTCAGGTCGTACCCAGTCTAAGCCAAGAGGGACAGCACAATGAGCGTATCCTCGTTGTCGACGGTCAGTGGCGCGATACAGGTGCATTTAGTCTAAGTTGGCAATCTAAACATGCCCTAAGGTCTGGCGTGGTCGATATTCATCGACGCTTACTGGGTGAGCAGGGCGGTTCAAGCTGGTGGCCGTTGGCAGAGGGTATTCGACACCGGAGAGTCTACGTGGATGAGACTGCTAAGCCCGGTAAAGCCTATGAATATCGTGTTGTACGCACTGACGGCGACGATGTGCAGGTTGGGTATTGGCTGGCGGGAAGACAAGTCGAGGCCACGCTAGAGCGAGGAGTTGTTTTTCTTGTTGTCGATAGCACCTTAGAGCAGTCGTTAGCTTTTCAACTAGATCGGTTTGTGGATGATCTGGTCGGTGATGGCTGGCGAGTGGTGCGACGAGTGGTGTCGCGGCATGAACCAAAGAATGCTGCGTCCAATCTAACGCACGCCAGTGAGCTACGTGATTGGCTGTCCGAAGAGGCCAATAAAGCCAGTGATGTTACCCGCGCACTCATCCTGGTTGGGCACGTACCCATTGTCAAAACGGGGCAGGTCAGACCGGATGGCCACAACCCACAGCCCCATGAAAGTGATCTTTATTATGCAGACCTAGGACAGCCCTGGGCGCGAAATGCCGAGGGCGAGCTACTGCAGAATCGTCTGCCCGATCTGCGAATTGATATGCTGGTGGGTCGTATTGATTTTGCGCCGATCTCGGCAGGGGATCGAGTTGTTGAGCTTGCGCACTTGCAACACTATTTTGATAAAAACCACCGATGGCGTCATGGCCAGCTAGGTGATTTGCGCAATGCCTATGGTCAAAGCGGCCACTTATCGGTTGAGATCGCTATGCTCAACAATATCGTCGGACCCGAGCAGGTCAGCGACGGTGGTCATCACGATAAAGGCGTAACTCAACCCTATTTATGGGGTGTCGACTTCGGGCATTGGAAGGGCAGTGAATACCCCGGGGCAGGCATTAAGCCCGTATTTGCCATTAACTTTGGCAGCGGCAAGCAGCACTTTGGGAAGCACGGCAATCCGATGACCCAGTTATTGGCGCAAGAGGGCTACACCCTCACCGTGGGTTGGGGAGCTCGACCGGCTTGGTGGTTACAGCGCATGGCTTTAGGGGGGACCATCGGTGATGTTCATTTTGCTACGGTGAACAATGGTCCTTGGTATTTCGGCGACTATCAAAATGCCGTGGACTACTACCCTATGGGCAATTATTTGTGGCGAGCACCTGTTTGGGTGAATTTGTTGGGTGATCCGACATTGCATGCCTTTCCCCTCGCCCCTCCCGTGGAGCTGAGTAGCGAGATAGCCCAGGGAGCTGCGAAATTGAGTTGGCAAAGCGCTGCCACTGATGATGTTCTTGGTTATCAGGTGTGGCGGCTAGACCCAGAAGTTGGCGAGTTCCAGTCAATCAGTGGTTTATTGGCAGATAACCACTTTGAGGATGCCGCCTGGCGACCGGGGTATCGTTACATGGTTCGAAGCTACGGCCTCAAGCAGGTCTATGCCGGTTCTTTCTATACATGGTCCCAAGGTGTATTCACCACGCCGTTAAACTGACGGCCCAGCCAAAAGAGTCGCCCAAGTATGCAAGACAGAAACTTTTTTTCCGCATTGGCGAGTCGTGCTCCGGCACTGGAGACAACACTGCTCACGGATGTTGACGGGCGAAAGTATAGCTATGGTGACCTAGCACGAGAGTCGGCACGAGTGGCGTTGGCGCTGCGATCTTTAGGATTGAAACCGGGCGATCGCGTCACTGTTCAAATTGAAAAGTCAGTGACTAATTTGTGGCTCTATTTGGGGGTGCTTCGGGCCGGATTGGTATTTCACCCCTTAAATACTGCGTATACGCAGGAAGAAGTACGTTTCTTTTTAAGTGATGCGGCGCCAGGCCTTCTGGTGTGCGATCCATCAACAATGGAGGACTACGAACCCCTCTGCCAGACGTTGGGAATTTCTCATCTAATGAGTTTGGATAGCGCTGGCCAGGGTAGTTTCGCCAGATACGTTGACGGTTTTTCTGAGATCTTTGCGACGGAGCATCGGAAGGATGATGACCTGGCGGTTTTGCTCTATTCCTCGGGCACTACCGGTCGCCCAAAGGGCATTATGCTCAGTCATGGAAATTTACACAGTAATGCGGAGGTGCTCGTACCCTATTGGGGTTTCACTGAGCAGGATGTTCTATTGCACGCCTTGCCGGTATTTCATGTGCACGGGTTATTTGTAGCGATCCACTGCGTGCTAATGAGTGGTGCCTCCATGCAATGGTTGCCGAGTTTTGATGTGCAAAATGTGCAGTCATGCTTGCCTCGGTCTACGGTGATGATGGGTGTGCCTACTTATTACTCCCGCCTGCTGGCTGAGCCAACATTTGGGCGAGGCGATTGCCGCACTATGCGTTTGTTTATTTCCGGAAGTGCGCCACTGTTGCCTACAATCTTCGAGCAGTTCAGGCAGCGCACAGGGCATACTTTGCTGGAGCGCTACGGGATGAGTGAAACCGGCATGAATAGCTCCAATCCTCTCAGTGGCGAGAGGCGGTTGGGCACCGTGGGGCTGCCTTTGCCGGGGACGGAAATTCGTATTTGCGATACTGCGCATAGTCCGCTGCCTGTGGGTGAAATTGGCGAGATTGAAGTGCGGGGCGCCAATGTTTTCAAAGGGTATTGGCGCATGCCTGAAAAGACCGCGGCGGACTTTACGGCTGATGGGTGGTTTGTCACCGGCGACCAAGGGCTTGTTGATAGCGACGGCTACTTGAGTATTGTTGGCCGTTCCAAGGATATGGTGATTTCTGGCGGGCTCAACGTATACCCCAAGGAAGTTGAGGCGGTATTAAATGCCTTACCCGGGGTAGCAGAATCCGCAGTCTTTGGCGTTCCACATCCGGACTTTGGCGAGGCCGTTGTTGCTGCTCTTGTCATGGAGGCCGGTTGTGCTGTGTCGACAGAGGCGGTGCGCGTCGAGCTTGCCGCGCAACTTGCAGCTTTTAAACTACCCAAAAGGATTCAGGTGCTATCGGAATTGCCGCGCAATGCCTTGGGGAAAGTGCAAAAGAATCGTCTTCGTGAACAGTGGAGCGAGCCTTTCATGTCCTGATGGTGATGCGGCGCTTTGGGGTCGTACACTCCGGCGTCAGAATTCAAGGTGAATGCCCAGATCTGCTGTCAACAAGGGGTGGTTTTCCTGCCCCAGCTTCCCTACTCTAGGTACTACAGATTCGGACTAAAACAATAACAGCGACCAGAGGATTTGACGGTGAATGCACCCCACCCCATGACATTAGAGAGCGGTATCGAGGCGGACATGTTGTCGGCATTACAAATGCAGCGTGACAGTTACATACAAGAGGGTGCTGTCGATGCTAGCACTCGCATTGATCGCATTAACCGCGCCATTGATTTGCTGATTCGTCACGCCGATGCCATCAGTGATGCGCTGAATACAGATTTCACCTGCAGACCGCGACAAGTCAATCTACTTTCAGATGTTGCCAGTTCGGTGAGCACGCTTAAGCATGCGCGTAAGCACCTAAAAGGCTGGATGAAGGCAGAAAAGCGGCCCACAATTTTCCCGTTAAATTTGTTGGGTGGACGCTCTCGTATTGAATATCAACCCAAGGGCGTCGTCGGGGTTGTGGCTCCTTGGAACTTCCCTGTTGCGATGGTGTTTCAGCCCATGGCCGGCATACTTGCAGCGGGCAACCGGGTGATGATTAAGCCTTCGGAGTTTACGCCGGCAACGTCGGAGCTTATTGCCAGCATGATTGCTGAAGGGTTCGATGCTGCCGAGGCCGCCGTATTTACAGGTGGTCCGGAAGTTGGACAGGCCTTCGCGGGTTTGCCCTTCGATCACATGATCTTCACAGGTGCTACCGGGATCGCCCGTCACATCATGGCTGCGGCTAGTCGGAATCTTGTGCCGTTGACCTTGGAGCTAGGTGGTAAGTCTCCTGTAGTGATTTCTCGAACGGCAGATCTTGAACTGACCATGCAGCGCATTATGCTGGGTAAGACATTGAACGCGGGTCAAATCTGCTTGGCCCCCGATTACTTGCTCGTACCCGAAGAGCAGCTAGAGCAGGTGGTTGCCGCAGCGCAGCGTGCAGTTGAAGCCATGTATCCAACACTGTTGCAAAACCCCGAGTACACCTCGGTCGTGAACGCGCGACATTACCAGCGTCTCAGTGGTTATTTGGATGAAGCGAAGGCTCGTGATCAACGCGTGGTTTCAATCAACCCTGGCAATGAAGACTTCACTGGACAATCGGACAGTTTCAAAATACCACCGACCCTGATCGTGAAACCCGAAGATGATCTGGCGCTAATGCAAGAGGAAATCTTCGGTCCGTTGTTGCCTATCCTGACCTACAAATCCTTTGATGAGACGATTAAGTACATCAACAGCCGACCAAGACCTTTGGCCGCCTATTACTTTGGCCGTGATAACGCAGAAGAAGAGACGCTTATCAAGCGCACAACATCGGGCGGGGTCTGCGTTAATGATGTGCTAATGCACATCGTTCAGGAAGATCTGCCGTTTGGTGGTATTGGGCCAAGTGGCATGGGTAGCTATCATGGTCTTGAGGGATTCAGGACTTTCAGTCATGCGAAATCGGTTTACCGGCAAACATCGGTCAATGTCGCCAAGCTTGGGGGTATGCTGCCTCCCTACAATGCTAAGACAGAGCAAACGCTGAAGACGCAGCTAAAGCGCTAAGGGTTGCTTGATGTTAATTCGATGGCTCCCGGTGGTGTTATCTCGTCGATTCACTGCCATCTCTGTACCATTTCTTATGACGACGTCTATGCTGTGGGCGGCCGACCCCGTCCCTGAAATTCGGCGCTTGTCTGCAACAGATTTAACAGGTTCAGTGTTTGAGCATCCTGATACCGAGCGATTGCCAGAGATCTCTGAAGTAGGTGAGACTCAGGCACTCGATCGTGTATGGCATGAATCCCAAGATGGGTGCTTGCAAACGGGTGTGTATCAGACGGGTCCCAACAGGTACACGATAACCGAGCCTTATCCCTACGATGAGTTAATGATGTTTATCGATGGCGGCGTCAGGTTGACCCCCACTGGTGGCACCGCAGTTGACGTAGTGGCAGGAGACTCGGTGCTGTTACCTAAAGGCTGGACGGGGGTGTGGGAGAGCGAGGGCTATCGAAAAATGTATGTCATCTACGACTGCTCAAAATTGCACGACAAAACGGAGTAACGCCCCATCGCCTTAGGGTTCAGCGTTGATTAAAAGGCGCCAGAATGCCCTCTGACGATCTTTGTTGGGGGATCGTCGCACCACCCACGCGACGTGGTCTTCGGGGCCGGCGGTGTCGTTTACACGTATACCCCAAAGGCCATGAATGTCATTGGGCAAATGGGAGTAGCGCATATCGACGATTAGCGTTGGGTCCTGCTCGTCGAGCGCTAGATGGTCATTTGAAAACCAGCGGAAACGCTCAATATCCGTAGCCTGTTGAGAGCTGCTGCTTAACCAAGGAAGGTCTCGAGAGATATCCAGTTTTGGGGTGGTTTTCCCCTCAAAAATATGGGTGTTTGCGGTCAGTCGGATTGCATCTACCCAGTAATTGTTGTCGTGAATGTATACGGTCTTCCACAGGATAATGTTGCCAAAGCTGGGTTTCGCCGAAACCTGTACGCCCACATGCCCACGGTTTGCTGCGAGCTGTTCTCCAGCGCTTACGGCGCGCTGTCCCTGAATGAAGCCTACACACAAATACATCAAGGCCCAGGCCAGGCCAAAGCGCGCCGCTGTTACCGATTTTTTTGCACCCGCAATGATCACGGCAGTGAGCAGCGGTAACGTGAATGCCGGATCCACCACCGACACGTTGTTCCAAGCCACGCGAATATGGCTTATGGGCCACCACAATAGCGTGCCATAGGTGGTACAGGCATCGAGCAAGCCGTGAGTGCCATAACCCAGCAGACATACAAACCAAGTCACCTTAAAGGTCATATGCCTGCGCACTAGCGGCCACAGAGCTATTGCAACGAGTGCGGCGCCAAAGGGAATGAACAATAAAGCGTGGGTGAACTGACGGTGATATTCAAGCGCGAGCAATGGGTCGCTCGATGAGCGTATAAATACGTCAAGGTCGGGTGCCATACCTGCGAGCGCACCCACTGAGCCAATGCGCAGTAAACTAGCACGTTGCCACTGGTTTGTTTTGATTGCCTGAGGCACGGCCGCGCCGAGTGCCGCTTGACTTAGTGGATCCATAAGGCTGCAAAAAAGGCGCGCATCAATGCCATCCAATTGTCGATGGGTCTACGTAAACCTGTGAACAACCTTAACGACGCTCGACTGCAGGGTGTTCAGCGTTCTCGGGCAGTATAGCGATAAACATAACCAGTGGGGGTCCAACATGGATTTGGCAGGAAAGACAATGTTTATAACCGGTGCAAGCCGGGGTATTGGTTTGGCCATCGCCAAACGTGCGGCTATGGATGGTGCAAATATCGCCATCGCTGCCAAGACGACAGAGCCGCATCCTAAATTACCCGGCACGATTTACACGGCAGCCGAAGAGATCGAGGCGTTGGGTGGAAAGGCCCTGCCTTTAGTCTGCGATATTCGCTACGAGGATCAGGTGAAAAGTGCCGTTGAGAGTGCGGCGAATACCTTTGGCGGCATTGATATTTGTGTCAATAACGCCAGCGCCATTAGCCCGACACCTACACTTGATACCGACATGAAGCGTTACGATCTGATGAACGATATCAATACGCGTGGCACTTTTTTGACGTCAAAAACGTGTATTCCCTTCCTCGAGCAGTCTAATAACGGGCATATTTTAAATCTTGCTCCACCGTTAGATATGGCATCGAAGTGGTTTGCCCCACATGTTGCCTACACCATCGCCAAAATGGGTATGAGCCTGTGCACCCTTGGCATGAGTCAAGAGCTGGCTCCCCGAGGGATAGCGGTAAATTCTCTGTGGCCGCTTACGGCCATTGATACTGCTGCGGTGCGCAATGTGCTGGGCGGTGATAGTTTGAGCAAAAGCAGCCGAACGGTCGATATTATGGCAGATGCGGCCTACGCTATTTTGACCCAGCCGGCTGCCGATACCACAGGTCAGTTCTTTATTGATGAGATCATACTGCGTGAGCGCGGTGTTACGGACTTCGAGCGCTATGCGGTATGCCCGGGAGAGCCACTGATGCGAGATTTCTTTGTGCCCGACGAGATCGCTGATAGTTTACCGACTCAAACCTTGACCATGTACTAGGCCCTTTTTTGACGAGGGTATGCACGGGTCGTCATTTATCATCTTGCGGTTGGTTTAGTAGCAGTGAGTCATCAAGGTCGTCGACCATGAAAAGCGGAAGCCTCCAGACAGGTGTCGCACCCGATGTGACCCGCCAATTGAGCACGCCGGGGCCAGATGCGTGCTCTGGCGACTTTTATCTGTGCGAGTTTCCAAAGTCGGGCATTACTTATCTCTCGGTGTTGTTGGCCAACACCCTACTTATTGCCAATAACTATCGAGCGCGTGCAACTTTTGCGTCAGTGAGAAGTTACATTACCGATTTGTGTGTGGCTGAGCAGGTGGTATCTCATCGATTCACCGATCCCCCCATACGCTTTTACAAGACGCATTCGGTGTTCTCGTCGCGGTTCATCCACAGTATTTATCTGGTGCGTCATCCGGTAGACGTTATGGCTAGCAACTTACGTTACGCCATTGGTCGGGGCTGGTGGGACCCAGCCTCTGCGGACGATTTCCTCGATCACCCTGTGCTTGGCCTTGCAGCCTGGAAACGCCATGTGAATGGCTGGTTGGTCGACTATGCCTTTGGCTCGGATGTTTTTTTCGTGCATTTACTGCGCTACGAAAATTTAGTGAGCGACCCACACAAATCTCTGCGCGAACTCAATCACAACTTTGGGTGGAACATTGCCGATCACGTATTTACTGAGGCGGTTGCGGCCTCGACCCGTGAGCGGATGGCAGAACAAGAGAGTACCTACAGGCGTTTTAATCCCAATCACCACTTCGAATTTGTTTCGAAAAAGGGGTCAGCGCAGAACGAGTCGGCTGCATCACGCATTCGGGAAAACTGCCTCGAAGAACTTCAACTGTTAGGCTACGAATAGCCCTGACGATGAAGGCAGGGCAACCATGGGGAGTCGGGGATTGAATCCTTGGTGCAAACAGCGATAATCACCGGCCTTGAGCCTTTCTTGAAGCACGGCTCCTGTCACCAGGTAGAGCTACCAGCTCTTTTTTGAGTATTCCGGAGTCCATGGTTGGCCACGGACTTACTGGCTCCAACCGATTCAGTCACCCCGTTTAAGGATGTCATGTCAAAGGTCGACACCCCGTTACCAATGGCTCGGGTGCCGTTGGTTCGTGAGCTAACGCAATTAGGTCTTGGTCAGTTGCCTCGATCCTCTCCGTCTTTTGTTGAGCGCTTATCGGCGTCGATTGATCTCGCTCGTGCGATGGATCTGTCTGATGCATTGAGAGCCCCCCAGGCTCCCACAAAATCGCCAATGACGCCTTCCAATGGCACAGCGTTGCAGCAAATTTGCCGCGAACACTACCAGGCGATGGTGTCGGTGATAGAGCAAAGTTTTACTGGCGCTGTGCCAGGGCAGGGGGTGCAAGGGTTAAGCAGTAGAAGCTTTCGGTTGCCCGAGGTTGTTGACACCCTCATCGATCAACCCGATGGCGTTGCCGTTTACCTTCGCTTCTATGCGCTGCAGCAAAGTGAAATGGAGCGTCGAGTGAAAATGTTACAGGGACTGTTGCTGGCGCAGTTATCTGATGCAGATGTTAAAGGGGCTAGGTTGGCGGTGGTCGACAGAGCTTTGGAGCCGACCTTGGCAAAATACGCTCGCAAGTGCTTCGCTCAGATTCCAAATCTTCTGTCAAAGCGCTTTGAGATCTTGCGTGAGCAACAGAAACAGCAAGATCTAGTGACCGACAGTCCATCTACCCCTGAACTTTGGTTAGCGCCCAGGGGCTGGCTTCGATGTTTTATCAATGAGCTGCATCGGTTTTTGCTAGCTGAGTTGCAATTGCGGTTGGAGCCATCGAAAGGATTATTAGAAGCGCTGCAGCTACCGCCTGAGCTTCTGGGTGACCCTGAGATAAGCGAGGGTGTGATCACCACTGAGGAAATACTATGACTCGATTATTCACATTGGCTGCCTTCTTGAGTGGCACAGCGATGATCGTTTGGATGACTACCGCTGTGGTCGCCGATAACACAATGACGTTGGTAGTCATGCTGCTGATTGCGTTGGCATTTTTGATCGGTGCCATCGAATTGATGATTTATCAACGGGACAACCAGCGCCTAGATCGGGCGCTCAATAGCGATGCCTCCCCCCGTGATTTGGATAGCTTGCCAAATGATGACTTTGAGCACTGGATAAACACCTTACCGGGTTCCTTGAGTGAGTCGGTCCGTCAGCGCATTACTGGTGAGAGCATTGGGTTGCCCGCGCCAGTGCTGACGCCCTATCTCGTGGGATTACTCGTCATGTTGGGTTTGCTGGGTACCTTCGTGGGTATGGTCGCTACTCTGAGCGGGGCGGTGCAGGCCCTTGAAGGAGGTACGGAGTTAAGTGCCATTCGAGCGGGTCTGGCTGCCCCAATTGCCGGCCTTGGTATGGCATTTGGGACATCAGTGGCCGGTGTCACAGCTTCGGCAGTGTTGGGGTTCATGAGTGTATTGACGCGCAAAGAGCGCATCGGTTTAACGCGCGCACTCGACCGCCAACGGGGAAATCGATTCAAAAATCAGTCACTGTCACATCGACGTGAACAGGCTTATGAAGCTTTGCAAACCCAAGCCGCATCAATGCCCGCGACGGCGAATCAATTGCAGGCGTTGACACTGCAATTGGGTGATTTGGCAAGTCAGATAAGCGACATGACCGCGAAAATGGGACAGCAGTTGCTGGATAACCAGAATCAGCAGCGTGACGCTCTACATAACGACTTTGCTGCGTTGAAACACACAGTGGCAGAGTCTGTTAACGGGCACTTAGCGGGTATTGCCGAGGAGACGGCGACAAAAATAGCACCGTCGGTATTTGAGCTGCTGATGACCTTGCAAACGAGTTTCAGCGAGCAGCACCAAGCCTTCATGGGCGCACAAGCGGTGGCCTCGGACACTTTGCAGTGCAGTTTCCAGCAGCGTATGGAGCAGCTACTGGCAGCGTTGGCTGAACACCGCGCTGAAGTGGTGGCGCAGGATGATCAGCGTAACGCGTCTTTGATAACCACTCTGAGCGCGCATCGCGAGCAGTTAATGGCGCGTGAGGCCAGCCACCATGAGCAATTTCTCTCGGTTATGGCGGCGCACCAAGCTGCCATGACAGACCTTGAGCGCACCCGCTCCGATAAAGCGACCGCGCAGTTGCAAGAACTGCAGGCAGCTATGGTGAGCCAAGTCTCCAGCCTCTCGGATTCGGTTATAGAGCCCATCGGACAGCTACTTGAGTCTGCCGCTGAAGCGCCCAAGGCGTCTGCTGCTCTCGTTGAATCGCTGCGAGAGGCAACTCAACAATCTCTGGAGCGCGATAAAGCGTTGCTGGTTGAGCGTGAAAGTCTGGTTCAGGTTGTTGGTCTGTTGATAGAAGAAATACGTGCCAGCCACAAAGAGCAAGCCAACAAGCTGGCTGCATTATTAGATATCAATGAAGTGAGCTTAAACGACCTGAGTAGTAAGGTCGCCGACACCCTCGATAACTGTCAGCGTGAGCTGATAAGTACTTCGGGCGAGTTCTCGAACTTGAGCGAGTCATTTAGCGCTGCTGTCGTTGGGTTTAATGATGCCAACCAACAGTTGATAACAGCGTTAGCCAACGCATCTGAGACCTTGGTTCAATCGGGTGCACGCAGCGATGAGCAGATGGCTTATTACGTGGCGCAGGCGAGAGAGGTTATTGATCACAATCTGATGTCACAGCAAACCATTCTCGATCGTCTCGAAGAGGTTGTCGGGGCTTTGGGTAGTGGGAGTGGCATAAAATGAATCAGTTGCTAGACGACGGGATGGGTGACGAACCACCTGTCTGGGCAATTTTCGGCGATCTGATGACCGGATTGGTGGGTGTATTCGTCCTGCTGTTGATATGGGTGCTGGGTTTTCAGCTCGATCTCGCCAAAGACCTAGAGCGTGCAGAGGCTGAGCGCGAACTGGAGCAGTCGCGGCGTGTGTTGTTAGAGCAGGCGCTGGCCGCCCCGTTGAGCAGTGGGCGTGTCACACTGCAAGATGGCCGGATCGGCATTCGTGGCAGTGTGTTGTTTGCATTAAATTCTGCCCAGCTGCAGAGCGATGGCCGAGCGCTTCTGCGCAGCCTGGTGGCACCACTCGACCTGTATCTTCGAGAAAATGATCAATTGCTGATGATCAGTGGATTCACCGATGATTTACCCATCCAGAGTGGCAATCAACGCTTTGCTGACAACTGGGAATTGTCCGCGCAACGGGCGCTAACGGTCACCAGAGAGTTGATAGCGTCGGGCCTGCCTGCTGAACGTGTGTTTGCTGCCGCCTTCGGTGAACAACAGCCGGTTGTGGCTAATAGCGGTGATGCTGCACGCGCACAAAACCGTCGCGTCGAAATGGCACCCGTGCCAAGGATTTCAAAGATGGAAGCTTCTGGCGCTGAAACAAATGCCGATTAAACAGTGCAACCCTAGGTGTTGTTTTAGCGTATGTGCTATGTCAGCTCAACTGTGAAGGGCGTTTCATGAATCAAAAAAACACAACGCTTAAGCACCCGAATCACCCGGTGAATCACGCTGGCGGTTTGGCAGACTTGATTGCGCTCAATGAGGAATTGGGGCGTCCTTCTCAGCTGCGAGTGCTTAATCATATGCGCGAGAAGGTTTGGCAAAAAGATCTTGAGGCGAGTGTCAAAGTTGCGCTGAACAGTCTCCCCGAGGATGCCGGTCCACTCAATTCCCATGGTTTGCTGATTAGATCACTGTCGGTGTTTCAGGAGACGTCACCCCATTACCTTAGACGCTTGGTGGGACTTATGAGTGCTTTGACGTGGTTGGAAGACCAGCGTTGAGGATAGGGTCATCAGCTTGTTGACGAGAGCAGGCGGGGGCGGTTTAGTTTCAACCCTCTCGGTGCAAGTCGATGAGAAGAGAAAGATTATCCACTCGCGATCTCCTGTATTTGTTGTTTATACATCGGCCAGTTGCCTGAGCAAGGACAAATTTGAAGCTGTTTGAGGATTCGTTAGTACCGGGTTTTCTAGTACGCAAGTTCCCGCTTCAGCTCTTTCTTCCGGATAGTTAAGTAGAGCCAATAAAAAGTCCTAATGGCTGGTGAGTGCTCATTAGGGTTGTATACAAGACGGTGGACGCCGCGGGAGTTAGAGTCTTCGTTCGCTTTTCGAACTTCGATATGCCTTCCTTTGGTCGGCAGCCCTTCTATGCCGCTAATAATCTGAAAAAATACAAAGGCTTACGCATAAAAAAAGGTGAACTGAGATCAGTTCACCTTCTTCAATTGGTGGTGGGTGGTAGCCCCGAGCCAAACAAGAGTCTCTGAAGCTTCTGGATGCGCCTATAGGTTAGTTGTTGAAGGTGTTAGCTAATAAGGAAGGTTAACTAACTGGATTTGCACATTTCAGACAGCTGCGAAACCAAGGGTCTTTTCGAATATTGCGAATTTCGAATAATTCGTTTAGCATTAAACAATTAAAGCCTTTAATGAGAGGAGAAGTATGAATACTTCAAAAGAAAAGGCCTCACTTCCAAATAATGAGGACGCGCTGCTAGCTCGCGCTAGTGCTCAAGAACTTAGTGTACTGCTGGCAAAGACTCCCAAAGCGGAGCGTGCTCATGTAAAGTTGGACGGGCATGACTTTATTTTACCACGTCACGCCCTGGGCCTTCTGAGAGATTTACTTTCTGAAATGGCACAGGGGAATGCGGTAACGATTGTTCCCACACATGCTGAGCTTACCACGCAGGAAGCTGCTAACATGCTCAACGTATCAAGACCTTTTTTGATCAAATTGTTAGAGGAAGGCGAGATACCTCACCACAAAGTGAATAAACATCGTCGCATACGTTTCGATGACCTTATGGCATATAAAAAGCGTCAAACGATGCAGAGCGCAAAAGCATTGGATGATCTTGCGCAGCAGGCTCAAGAGCTAGGTATCTATTAAGATGGGGTTTGTAGTTCTTCTGGACGCCAACGTACTTTACCCGTTTACTTTGCGTGATTTTTTAATCACTTTGGCGACTACAGAACTATACCAGGCTAAATGGACAGATCGGATCCATGATGAATGGACTCGAAATTTGGTCAAGGAACGCCCTGAATTAGTTGATCTGCTGCCGAGAACCCGGGAAATGATGAATGCAGCTGTCCCTGACTGTCTGGTTACTGGATATGAGGCTTTAATAGATGGCTTGCAATTGCCAGATCCAGATGACCGTCATGTGCTCGCGGCGGCGATACGTTGTGGAGCTCAGGTCATAGTGACGAATAATCTTAAAGACTTCCCCAGAGTGATTCTTGATCAATACGGAATCGAAGCACAGCACCCTGATGAGTTTCTTGAATACCAGTTTGGATTGCGGCCAAATCTTGTTATTCGAGCCGCCAAAGAACAGCGCGGGCGTTGGAAGAATCCACCGCTTACGGCTGAAGAATATCTAGAACGTCTGTCCGTTCAAGGCCTCGTAGTGACAGCTGAAAAATTGGCTGACTATATAGAGCTAATCTGACTAGCCACCTTTAACTTGCTATCCAGCCCCTTCAGAGCGTAGATGACACCTGCCAACAACAATCAACAGGAGCTAACGCATGGCAACTCAGCATTTAACACAATCAGATCTGGCTCAGCGCTGGCGTTTAAGCGAGGGCTCGCTCGAGCGCTGGCGGTGTGAGGGCATCGGCCCGGTCTACCTGAAAATCAAAGGGCGCGTCGTTTATCGTGAGATCGATATTGAGGATTTTGAGCGACAGTGTATGCAGCTCGGCACCAAAAAATCGGTGTCGCCACAGCACTGATGTCTGACAGTAGCGGCCAGAAAAATTATTTTCAGGCGAATTTCGCAGCAGCCATCACGAGTACCAAGGGGTTGGCAACTACAGGGTGGTTGCCGGTATTTGGCATGTTTAAACTGTGTGCCTATACAGTAAAAAATCGATAGGACAAGAGCCATGACGACAAGTAACGAGCAAAGCAACGAAAAGATGTATTCTGAAAAGGAACTCGCCAAACGGTGGGGTATTAGCGAACGGACATTGCAATTCTGGCGTTATAAAAAGACTGGCCCGTCATTCATTCGTATGGGCTATAAAATGGTCCGATATCCTGAATCGGCAGTGCGCGCCTTTGAAAATAGCGGTTTTGTGGAGATTGGCAAAGCGAGTTGATGCTTTCGCTAGTACCAAATAGCAAGTGGTCGCTGATCTAAGTACGCCTCAGTAGAATATTGGTGGGGTGTAACCCCGAATCAAACCACACACTCTCAATTCCTGATAGCTCGCCAGTGCCAATGCGAACAATTCATAACAGCTCCCTCGCCAAAACTGATAGATTAAATGGATGCGGGTTCAACTCCCAGAAAAGGAATTAAATCGATAATTTCCACTTGCCTTCCACCTAAACCGAAGCATTCATAGCTCCTGCCAACAACAACCAACAGGAGTTAACTCATGGCAACACAACACCTCAATCAGACTGAACTTGCCGAGCGATGGCGTTTAAGTGAAGGGTCGCTCGAGCGCTGGCGGTG
>CBFHTF010000019.1:0-33916 GCA_965658685.1 Luminiphilus sp. | reverse complement strand
CCGTACTTCTGGCCGGTATCAGGAGGAAAAAAACGAAAACCAGTGCGGTGGCGGCTCTTCGGTGTAGCTCAACTGCCCCTCTCGGTACTCACCAACGAAAACCATTGGGTTATTCGCTCGTGAGTTGTCATAGAATCGGCAGCGATCACAGAGGGGCAGGGCGGCCTTCACATTGGCCATCGTCCTGGGAATCCGGGTCGTAACCTTCTCCTCGGGTACACTGTGCCCCCCCTCGCCGACACGTTGGGCAACCCTAGCCAGATTCAAGCTACTGCTTTCGAGGTGGATGTACACGAGAATGATCTGGTAGCCACGGGCTTTGGCCATACCCAAAAAATCGATCTTCGATGTGTGGGAAAACACAGTTTCAAAACAAAAGTTCCGGCCTTCCTGTATCAGTTGCTCGCGCAGCTGTGTAGCCGCAGCCGCGGCCTCATAGCTTTTGCTTTCGGGGTCGTCCGGGAAAGCGGCCTTGGCGAGCACATCCGCATTGACGAAGGGAATACCCTGCGGCGCCAGAAACTCGCGATAGAACGTGGTCTTGCCGGCGCCATTACCGCCCGCGAGCACCCACAACTGAGGCATGCTAGTGCGTAGCCGCTGCAGGTTTCAGCGGATGGAACTGTCCGTTGTGGAAGGTTCCCACAGTGATTGTTCCATTGGGCGCGATCTGTTCCAGCAAGCCTGGATACGTGCGACTGGCTTGGTAGCGAACCGCGCTGGCAGTGACCCGCTCGGACAGCTTGCCTGAAGCACGAGCACGCTCAACTTCGCTAAAGACGGCGTCGGGATAGATCGGCGCCGAGTCTATGCTCTCGATGTGCAATCTGGCCATGCCAGCTTGGAGAGAGGTGATCTGCTCGGGAGTGGCTATGCGCGCCAATACCTGTCCCAATGCGGCCCAGTACTCGATCTGTCCAGCGACGCTGCGGTGACCCAGTTTGCGGGCTTGCTCAGCGGCTTCTACGAGGGTGTGTTCAAGACGAAGCGGGGTGCTGGATTTGGCCATAGTCTGTTACTCCTAGGTCTCAAGAGATACAAGCTACGTAGTGAATAGCTACATGCTCATTGTAGCGAATAGCTATCCCGATGCAATCGCGTCGTTCGATGGTTGCCTGTCAGCAATGCCATGGGAGGTATAGCGAGGTGCGTGGCATATAGTGGTCCTGAACGGAGGCCAGATGAACCGCATTGGGCATTCAGGACACCCGCTTTTGAGTCAGAGAGTACTCAATTATTTCACTTTCATTTCCACTCATCTAGTTAGTGCTGCATCCGCTAGGCAAAAAAAACCGTCGCATTGCGACGGTTTCAATGACTACTTAGAAGGATGGCTAGAAGTCAATCTGCGCCTCGAGGCCGTACATCCGCACCTGACCTGGTGTAAGGAAGGCTCCGCCAAACTCAGGCGCCATGATTACCTCGGCAACGTATTCCTCGTCAAAGACATTACGTGCATAGGCTGTCACCCGCCAAGAGTCTGAACCAATACCTAAGCGAACGTTGGTGATGCCATATTCATTAACTTGGGTTTGATTAAAGTTGCCGCAGACGCCATCAAGAGCGGTACCGTCGGTACATGGCCCACCGCCGAAAAGGGTGGCTGGCACAATATCGTCTTGTACTGTGTGATACCAAGTGTCGCCTTGAATGGCATGCTCAATTCGAGCAATGATTTCTAGGGAACCCACGGGTTGCGTCAGCTGCAAGCCGATGTTGGCTGTGAACTCGGCGTTATTGGGTACCTCGTTGCCTACTGTATAAGGACGAATCGAGTTCTGGTCGATTTCCCCATCGACTTGGCTGTAGCCAGCGTCAAGCCGCAGGTTGTCGGTAATGGCCCAAGCACCGCTCAATTCAAAGCCTTGCAATGTTACTTCATCGATATTTGATACGGTACGCAGCAAGCCAAAGGGACCAACGAAAAACTCGAAGAATTGCATGTCGTCGACTTCCGTATAGAACGCTGCACCATTCAAGTTAATCTTGTTGTCAAGGAAGCTGGTTCGGAAGCCCACTTCGAATGCGCTAGAGGTCTCTTTGTCGTAGATTTCCGGTGGTGCCACCAGTGCAGCTCCCTGATCAACCAAGAAGGCCTGTACTGTTTCTGTACCGCCTAAATTGTTGAATCCCCCTGTTTTGAAGCCTACGCCCCAGCTTCCGAAGAAGGTGGTGGTGTCGGTGGCATCCCAGGTTAAGCTGATTTTTGGTTGCCATTCCGAGAATGTGGCGCTTCGGCCCGCAATAGTATCGGTTACCTCGAAGGTTTCGAAGCTGGTAATAAATGCTGGGTTCCAAGGCGTTCCGTCAAGGACTTGGCCATCCAGCGTACAACGCCCCGCACAGTAGTCGATGTTCGTTGATAGAAACCCATCAGCAGGTGAGGGCACTTGGTTATCAACGTCGCGTTCCTCTCGGTCGTAGCGCAATGCAACGGATAATTCAACGCGATCGGTAATGTCGTAGTTAACAGAACCGAAGCCCGCCATGACCGAAGTCGCGAAGTTATCCAGTACTAGCGCGTCGGTATACTGGTTGACGAATGACAGCGGGTAGTTGTCGGTGCCGTCATCCCGTAGTTGCGCTACGCCCACAGTGCGATCGATATCGAGGAAGTAAGCGCCCACTTGCCAGCGCAAACGCTGGTCGCTGTTAGAGGTGAATTGAACTTGAACGGAGATATCTTCCTGATTCCGCTCTTGGTATTGGTAACCATCACAGGTGGTCTGGCTGTAAGGAGGCAGCACGTTGTCGACGCCTAGCTGACCAGAACCAAAGTTAAAGGTTGGCGCTTGCATGGGTACGGGTGGCGCGAAACCGGGATAGCCCTCGCGACTAGCATCGGGGGAGAAGCCCACCCGCTCTTGCAGCGATGCAATACACGCCGTATCACCACCGTAGAAACCAAATGCGCCCGACGTGCCATCGGCGACGAAGTACTGCTCAACATCACTGTACAAAGCCCAAGCCGTTAGCGTGCCGCTGTCCATTTCATAGTCGACTTTGACAGAGAGCTCAGTTGTTTCTTGCTCGTTGAAAGGGCGGACATTAGGAGAGAACACAAAGTCGTGGGAGTTGACGTCTTGATAAAACGATTCATACCCGGGAGTGGTGGCCACGATGCCGCCAAATACCTGCGTAAAGGTTGGGATTGCAAACGCCGCATTGAAGGCAATCGATGCTCCCTCAGCTTCTGCGTAACGCAGCTTGGTATCGATGCTTAAGCGATCTGTGGGGTCAAAAACGAGGCGCCCACTGACACCGTAATTGCGTGAGTCATTAACAACATCGTCATTCAAATAGTCGTTGGTGAGGAAACCATCGGTATCGCGATAGTCAAGCGTCAGTCGACCGGCTACTTTGTCGCCTAGGGGGCCAGCCACAGACGCCATACCGGTAGTTGTGTTGTAGTTCCCAACGCTGGCACGCGCGGTGGCTTCAAACTCTTGACTGGGTCGCTTGGTGGACATGATCACGGCGCCAGCCGCTGCAGATCGACCGTACAATGCGCCCTGTGGGCCCTTGAGTACCTCGATTTGTGCTAAATCCGGGTACTCACGATTGAATGCTGACGGGTTGGTATACAAGACGCCGTCGACAATAAAGGCGAAGTTGGTTTCTCCATCTCGCGCACCATTGATTCCTCGAATCGACAGCTGGGTATCGCCAACCTCTACCGTGTTGACCAAGGTCACACCTGGTGTCATTGCAACAAAGTCTTCAGCACGCTGGATGCCGCTGTCAGTAATTTGCGACTCTGTGAAGGCCGTTACCGATGCAGGTACATCTTGCAGAGATTCAGAGCGCGCTCGAGCCGTTACTACGACCTCCTCGAGCTGGGCCTGGGCGGTTGCTGGCATAAGCAAAGCCCCCGATGTTGACGCCAAAGCGCCAATGGCTAGGGAAAGAAACTTCGGCGTACTCGCCGGTCGTTTTTGTTCAAGGACGTGGCTGGTCATAGGGTCTTCACCTCGTTAGTTCACTTGCCGGGAATGCCATTTCAGTGGCTGCTCGGATTCTGGGTACTTCCTCGCTCCTGGTGTGTGCTGGTTTTTATTTGCTAGGTACTTTTTTCTTTGGTTATCAATTGTCCGTACATCACTTGACAGCAGACAATATCTCGTGTCGTTGTTTGTCGGTCAAGTGCAAGTCGTTAAGAATTTCTGTCGTGTGTTCACCTACAGCCGGCAGAGCAGTGTTGATGCGGCCGGGTTCTTGGCTGTACTTGATGGGTATACCCATATGATCATTGCCTGACGCGTCGGTGACACGCATCTCGCGTGCATATACGTGCTCGGTGTCCCAGGCTTCTGCTAAGTCAAAGACGGGACTCCAGCAAATATCTTTGCCTTCGAACCAGTCGTGCCATTCATCAAGAGTGCGCTCCGCAAATGCCTTTCGCAGAAACGTAATGGCCGGTTTGTGGCCTTCACCCGCAGGACCAACAACGGCGTCGATGAAATCGGGTCGCCCCAGACCATCGAATAGTGCTTGGACAAATTTGTGTTCACCACCGCCTAAGGCTAGGAATCGGTTATCAGCGGTGCGATAGATGTTAAGCATCGCGCCACCGCCTAAACTTCGCTCGGCGAGACGATCGGGTGCCTGCTGACCACCAAATACGGGGCCCAGAATATTGGGCGACGCTGCTAGCACGGACTCGAGCATGCTGATGTCGACATAATCCCCCTGACCCGTACGCTCGCGGCGCAACAGCGCCATGAGAATGCCGGAGAAAGCGAGATAAGAAGACAGCATGTCAGAGATGGCGACGCCAATCATAGCGGGCCCCGCATCCTCAGATTCAGGCGATCGTGTCAGGCTTAGTACACCTGAAGCGGCGACGGTTGCAGTGTCGTGGGCTGGTCGGTCGCGCCAAGGGCCGGTCTGACCAAAAGCAGAAATCGAGCAGTAGACGATTTTGGGGTTCAGCGCTCTAACGTTATCGACGCTAAATCCCAAGCGTTCCATTACTCCCGGTCTGAACGCCTCCACCAGCACGTCTGCGTGTTTGATGAGCTCTGTAAGTGCCGCTTTGCCGGCCTCAGACTTGAGGTCAAGGGCGATGCTCTCTTTGCCCCGCTGGGTGTTGCGGAACATTACCGACTCACCGTTTTGCGCCCAGGGAAAGGCGGTGAGTGAGCGCGTTGGCTCTGGCGACCCGGGATTTTCCACTTTTATAACGCGCGCGCCGTGATCTGCCATCATTTGTGTGGCGGCGGGACCTGGCAAAAATAGCGACAGGTCGATAACGGTATAGCCCTCTAGCTTCATAACGAGCTACTCAATTGGTAATGCCTTGCTGCCCAAGCTCTTCGAGCTGTTCCTGGCTAAGGCCTAATAAACCACCCAGAATTTCTTCGTTGTGCTCACCGATCTGTGCCCCCGGCCAATCTGTTCGCCCAGGGGTTTCGCTCAATTTTGGTGCTATGGCAGGGATTTTGAGCGGCGAACCGTTCACATCCACACTCTCAAACATACCCCGTGCGTTGTAATGTGGATCAGTCATCATGTCTTCAACGCTGTAAATGGGGCCCACAGGCACTTTCGCATCTTCCAATCGTTGAATAATTTCCACTGATGAATGCGCACTACACCAATCCGATAATGCCTGGTCGATACGCTCTTGATGAATCACCCTACCTGGGTTTTGAGCAAGCTCAGGGTCTTCGGCCATGTCTTCCCGGCCGGCTTCACGCATCAACCGTTTGAAAATCGAGTCGCCGTTGCCACCAATAACAACGTATTTGCCATCACCGCACAGATAGGTGTTGGTGGGTACGATGCCGGTGATAGTGGTCCCCGAGGGTTCCCGTACGACGCCTGCGCCGTCATATTCAGGCACGATACCCTCAAGCAGATTGAATACCGCCTCGTACAAGGCGACGTCCACCACTTGGCCCAAGCCAGTCTTGTGTCGCTGAATGACCGCTAGTAGCACCCCGAGGGCTGCATGAATGGCGGCGACGGTATCGCCCAGTGATATGTTTGGACGCACCGGTGCCTTACCAGGCTCGCCATTGATATAACGAAAGCCGCCGTATCCTTCGGTAACCGAGGCGTACCCGGGCTTTTCAGAAAAAGGACCGGTTTGGCCGTAGCCAGAAATACGTGCGTAGATAATGCCAGGGTTCACAGCTTTCACTGCATCTGGACCCAGTCCCCAGCTCTCCATGGCGCCCGGTCTGAAGTTCTCAACCACCACATCGGCTTTGCTGAGTAGTTCGAACGCAAGCTCGCGGCCACGGTCAGTTTTTAAATCGAGTGTCACGCTTTTCTTATTGCGCGCTAACGAGTGATACCACAACGACATACCATCGCGTACTTCACGCCATTGGCGAATAGGGTCACCGGTCGGTGGCTCAACCTTTATGACTTCTGCACCAAAGTAGCCCATTACAGTGCCGGCGAACGGCCCCGCAAGTAACTGTCCCATTTCAATAACTCTGAGGCCTTCCAGTGGACGTTCTTGTGTCATTGTGCGCTCCCGTCAATTTGGCTGTTTTCATTAATAGTACGGACATTTGTTTGATCTGGGAATGGCTGTTTGTGAGTCAACGTACAGGCCTTGGTACCGGCAGTTCGCAAATGTTGGATCTGGTGTGATACTTGCGCTGCAGTGGCAGCTATTCGGGTTGCGCTTGCTAACAGAGGGAGTTCTTCATGGTGGTTGCTTTACCGGTGTTATCGAGAATAGGTCTCGCGGTGCGGCTGTTCTGCGTAGGTTTGGTGCCGCTCATCAGTGCCAGTAGCTACGGAGCAGATTGGGTGCTGACGGGAGGTCGCGTGTACACAATGGATGCCGTTGCTACCCGTCACAGTGCATTGGCAATTGATGGCAATCAAATTGTTTACGTGGGCACAGATATTGGCGCAAGGTCCCACATTGAGCCACAGACCCAAGTAGTGGACTTGGCTGGCCGCGCAGTGTTCCCGGGTTTCATTGATACGCACATTCACACCATGGACACATTGCCTCTGGTAGAGGGTGCCATGTTGTCGCCCGGGCAATCGGCCGAAGAGGTGCTGGCGGCGCTGGCTGCCCATGTCGCCGAGAAGCCCGATCAGAACCCAGTATTGGGTGCTGGCTTCTTGGCGAGAGCATTTGGTCCCGATGGGCCGACGGCGGCGCAACTCGACGAGGTGGTCAGTGATAAACCGGCTCTGATTATTGACGAGGGAGGACATACCGCTTGGGCAAATAGTGCGGCGCTTGCTGCGGCCGGCATCAATGCCACTACCCCGGACCCCGTGCCAGGTGCTCACTTCTTTCAACGCGATGCCGACGGTAACCCTACAGGCTGGTTAGTGGAGGGTGCAGCAATTGATCCAGTCATGACCGCATTGGGGGTAGTGTCAATGCCTGCGTTACGCACTGCAGCGCCGGGGTTCTTTCGAGATATGTCCGCGGTTGGTCTCACTGCAGCCTTTGATGCGGGCATGATCGACACTGCTGATTTGGGGCGCCAATTAGCCCTGGAAATGGCAGAGGAGGGCACCTTGCCTTTACGCATGGTGGCATCACTGTACGTCAATCGCCCTGACGATTTAGACGACGCACTAGATCGTTTAGCGGTGTTAGATACGACCTACGACCATCCGCTGTTCGATGTTAACACCCTCAAGTTGTCACTCGATGGGACCGTCGAAGCGAAGACTGCGGTGACCCTCTCGCCCTATATTCAACCCGAGGGGCATAGGGCAACACCGTTATTGCCAGCGCCCGCTGTCATTGAGACGGTTGTTGCTGTAGCGGGCCGTAATGTCGATCTTCATTTGCACGCTATTGGCGACGGTGCCGTGCGCAACGCACTGGATGCCATTGAGGCTGCGCGCGAGACGCATCCCAAATCGACATCCCGCTACACCATCTGTCATATCGAGGTTGTCGACCCGGCGGATACGCCGCGCTTTGGACAGCTAGGTGTAGTGGCTCAAACCACCCCAACGTGGTTTGAGTACGATTATGTGGCTCTCGATTATTTGGGCAGACAACGCTTTGAACAGTTGTATCCTTTAGCATCTATTGCCAGGCATGGCGCTAAGGTCACTTTGGGCAGTGACTACCCCGTTACGTGGATTGGCAAAGATGCGCTAAACCCCATGTTTAACATTGAAATGGCGGTGACGCGCCAGGCCGCGGGCAAGCCCGACTATCCGGTGCAATCTCTGGCCAGTGAGCGTTTAAGCGTTGATCAAGCGATACGCGCCCACACCGTGGATGCAGCGTGGCAATTGGGATTAGAAGATGAAATCGGCACGCTCGAGGTGGGTAAAAAAGCCGATGTGGTAGTGTTGGAGCGCGACCCATATTTCTCACCGGTGCACGCACTGCACAGCATTAAAGTTGATGCCACCTTCTCTGACGGGCGGCTGGTCTATCGACGAGATAGCGATTCCGAGTAGTGCCATGTCGGCAGTGAGTGTCGGCGCAGCAATGTATCACTGTGCCGCCAATCACGTTTAACACCAGGCCATGGTCTCAGGCGTCACTCGTATCCTCGGTCCACACCTCCATACCGGGGCAGGCACAGAAAAGATTGCGGTCGCCATAGACATTATCGACGCGAGATACCGGCGCCCAGTACTTATCTTGGCGCAAGCTGCTTACTGGCCATGCCGCCTCTTCACGTGAATACGGGTGACTCCACTCACTGCTGACCACATCGTTCAGGGTATGAGGTGCATTTTTTAGCGGATTATCTGTGGGATCCCACTCGCCGCGCTCAACCCGACGTATTTCTTCTCGAATGCTAATCATGGCATCACAGAATCGATCGAGCTCGGCTAATGCTTCCGATTCGGTAGGCTCAATCATCAGCGTGCCGGCGACCGGGAATGACATGGTGGGCGCGTGGAAGCCGTAATCGATCAGGCGCTTTGCGACATCCTCTTCGCTGATTCCGAATTGCTCTTTCAGGGGCCGAATATCAATGATGCATTCATGTGCCACCAAACCCTGACGTCCGGTGTATAAAACCGAATAATGGCTCTTTAGGCGATGAGCGATGTAGTTGGCACTTAAGATCGCTACTTTGCTGGCATCGGTTAACCCCTGCGCACCCATCATGGCAATGTAAGCCCAAGAGATGGGTAGAATCGATGCGCTGCCATAGGGGGCGGCTGAAACGACATCGTTATCGGGTGATAAACCGGGTACCGGTGAGACGGGTGATGTTGGCAAATAGGGAATCAGGTGTGCACCTACACCAATAGGGCCCATGCCAGGGCCACCGCCACCGTGGGGTATACAGAAGGTCTTATGTAGATTCAGATGCGATACGTCGGCGCCGAATTTGCCCGGCGCAGCGAGGCCGATGAGGGCATTTAAATTGGCGCCATCAACGTAAACCTGTCCGCCGTGTTCGTGAATAAGGGCGCACAGGTCGACTACCGATTCTTCAAAGACACCGTGGGTCGAGGGGTAGGTAATCATAATGGCCGCAAGCTTCTCACCGAATCGCTCGAGCTTTCTGCGTAGGTCGTCCATATCGACGTTGCCCTCGTCATCGCAGCCGACAATGACCACTTCCATACCCGCCATCACGGCGCTGGCAGGGGTGGTACCGTGGGCTGATGACGGAATAAGGCAAACAGTGCGATGGTGATCGCCCCGCGCCTGATGGTAGCGGCGGATGGCGAGCAGTCCTGCGTATTCCCCCTGCGAACCAGCGTTGGGTTGCAGCGACATACCATCGTAGCCAGTACAGGTGACCAGCCAGCGCGATAATTCCTCCAGCATGGCGCTGTAGCCTTGTGTTTGTTCCGGCGGCGCAAAGGGGTGAATGCGCCCAAATTCGGGCCACGTAATAGGCACCATTTCGGTCGTCGCATTTAGCTTCATGGTGCAGCTACCCAGCGGAATCATGGCGCGGGTTAGCGCTATGTCCTTGTTCTCCAGACGCTTCAAGTACCGCAGCATCTCGGTTTCGGCGTGGTAGTCGTGAAACAGCGGATGTTGCAAATAATCTACCGGGCGATGCAGCTGCTCGGGAACGCCTTGAATGTTAATGGCGGCGGCAGCGCCCTCTGCGAGGTCATCAAATACAGACACCAAAAGGTCGATGTCGGCGGCACTGGTGGTCTCGTCAAGGGCTATGCCCACCGCGTTGTTTGAGACCGCGCGCAAATTGCAATCAAGTGCGCGCGCCTTGGCAATGACCGCCTCTTGGGCATCACCCACATGCACCGTGATCGTGTCGAAGAACGTGGTATTGATCAGCTTGATGCCTCGCTCGTTGAGCGTCGTGGCGAGTAATCGGCACAACTCATGGACTCGTTGACCAATACGACGCAACCCATCGGGCCCATGATACATAGCATAAAGCGCCGCCATAATTGCCAGCAGAGCTTGAGCCGTACAGATATTGCTCGTGGCTTTCTCTCGACGGATGTGTTGCTCGCGGGTTTGCATTGCCATGCGCAATGCTTGATCGCCACGACGATCAATCGATACGCCAATGACACGACCAGGTACCGAGCGCTTATAGGCGTCGCGAGTGGCAAAGAACGCGGCATGGGGGCCACCGAAACCCATGGGTACCCCAAAGCGTTGACTATTACCCACTACCACATCGGCTCCCTGTGCCCCCGGTGATCGGAGAACGGTTAGTGCAAGGAGATCAGAGGCAACGCAGACTAGGGTGTTTCGGCCGTGTGCCGCATGAACAAGTGACTCAAGGGGACGGATATCTCCATAGGTGCCTGGGTACTGGACGAGCATGCCAAAGGCATCACTTCCGTGCTCGAGTTCTTCGGCGCCGGTGACTACCACCTCAATGCCCAGGGGTTCTGCGCGAGTTTGCAGCAACGCGATAGTTTGAGGGTGGCAATCATCAGCTACCAAAAAGCGCTGAGATCGGTTTTTCTTGTTGACCCTATGAAGTAGTGTCATTGCTTCGGCCGCTGCGGTTGCCTCATCGAGCAGTGAGGCGTTGGCCAACTCCATGCCCGTGAGATCCATCACCATTTGCTGATAAGTCAGCAACACCTCGAGGCGGCCTTGGGAGATTTCCGGCTGATAGGGTGTATACGCGGTGTACCAGCCGGGATTTTCCAGAACGTTGCGTTGTATGACCGTAGGTGTATAGGTGTCGTAGTAGCCCATCCCGATGTATGAGCGCTTAACCGCATTTTGGTTTGCATACTCCCGCAAACGTGCAAGCGCTTGCTGCTCGGTCATTGGTTGTTCGAGCGCCATGGTGTCCTTGCGTCGAATTTGTGCGGGCACCGCGGTGTCGATGAGGTCATCGAGGCTCGAAAACCCAACGAGCTGAGCCATTTCGGCTTGCTGTTCGGGTGTGGGACCAATGTGTCGTCGATCAAAGTCGGCGATGGGATCGAGCTGCTCGTATGTTGACGTGGTCATGGGGCTCCTTGAGCATCCTTGAATGCCGCTTATGGCGGCGTTAAGTTAATTAAAAATGCGTTTCTGAATGCACGGTCCGTGACCGGCGCTCAGGGATTTTGCTGCTGCCAACTGGGGTACTCGACAGCAACGACGTACCAGTGCCGGAGTCCTGTGGGGCTTTCTACTGTGACCTCTGCGTCGATGGACTTACCCAGTAACGCTCTTCCTAGCGGTGAGTCACAGCTGAGCTTACCCGCCTTGACATCGAACTCATCGGGGCCCACCAACTGCCACGTGGCAGGGTTGCCGTCACTGTCTTCCAGCGTCACTTGCGCCCCGAAATACACTTTTGTCGGGTCACTCGGGGGCTCTTGTACAACTGTCAGCTCGTCGAGCCGTTTACGTAGAAAACGCACCCGACTATCGATTTCCCGAAGCCGCTTCTTCCCGTAAATATAATCACCGTTTTCCGATCGATCGCCGTTCGCGGCTGCTGCTTGAACGGCGGCGGTCACAACAGGCCTCTCGACTTTCCAGAGCTGCTGTAATTCGGCGCGCAACGCCGCCTCGCCCCCGGGCGTAATGTAGGGCGAACCCCGGGGTCTGGGGGGGCGGTAGCGACTCATGTCGCCATTTTAATGCTTCTGAGCGACATTGACAGCCTCTGTCGACGTCTTAGGGTGCTATTTAGCGCTCATTTACTGGCCGCTGGGTAATTTGTCGCAGACTGTGGCACCCTGAATGTATCTGATGTGTTAACGCAATGAAGGAGTTGCCATGGTGTCATTAGGGCAATGGATGGCCGCTGTCACCGGCGCTTTTATGGGCATAGTTTGTGTGGCGCAACCCTGTGTGCCTTTGGCGGGTGATGCCATTCAGGGTGGGTTATTGTGGGGCCAAGTAGATCCGACCAACGAGGTTCGTTTTGGTGGCCGTGATGTACCGGTAGCGCCTAATGGCAGTTTCGTTTTGGGTCTGGGACGCGACGCACCCGCTGAGCTTATATTGGCCATTAAAAGCCCCAGCCTTTGTCAACAGTCAGTGGCTGTGGCTCAGCGTCAGTACAACGTTCAACGCATTGAGGGCGTGCCGCAGCGCACGGTTACTCCCCCCAAGGAGCAACTCGACCGCATCGCAAGAGAGCGTGCTGTGGTGCGCGAGGCTAAAGCCCTGCGATTGGAGCGTCCAGACCTTCTATCGGCGGTGCGAGCCGGAATGCGTTGGCCTCTATTGGGTCCCATCACCGGTGTTTACGGCAGCCAGCGCGTATACAACGGCACCCCACGATCACCCCATTACGGTGTCGACGTGGCCGCCGCTACTGGGCACCCGGTGCGTGCGCCCGCCCCTGGTGTCGTGACATTGGCTGAGCCCGATCTGTTCTACTCGGGGGGCACCATTATCCTCGATCATGGCTATGGTTTATCGTCGTCTTTCTTACACTTGAGTGAAGTGGCGGTGACGGTGGGGCAAGAAATCGGTGCAGGCGACGTGATTGGCGCTGTTGGAGCGACGGGGCGAGCAACGGGTCCGCATCTCGATTGGCGTATGAGCTGGTTTGATCAGCGTATTGACCCCCAACTACTGGTTCCTTCAATGCCAGCAGACGATAAATCCCCCTGACCCAACGCCGTCTTAACTCGTATACTGTGGCACTCTCACCAATGCCCCTGGAGATATCACTGTGCTAGACCCCAAGTTGCTAGACATTCTTGTTTGCCCCGTATCGAAAGCTCCTTTGGAATACGATGCCGATGCCCAAGAACTCCTGTGTCGTGCCAGTGGGCTCGCTTACCCCATTCGAGATGACATCCCTGTCATGTTGGAGAGTGAGGCGCGCCCTCTGACTGCTGACGAAAAGTTGCGTTGATTGATGAGCCGTAAGGAGAGCAAGGCAATGGCCGACACGATTTTTGGCAAGATAACCCGGGGTGAAGTACCGGCCACATTTCTCTATGAAGACGATTTATGCGTCGCGATTAACGATATTAACCCCCAGGCGCCCACCCATATTTTGGTTATCCCACGTAAGCCAATCCCTCGTTTAGTCGATGCCACCCCCGAGGACCAAGCGCTGCTCGGTCACTTATTACTGGTAGCTCGTGAATTGGCGGAAGAGCGGGGCTTGGGTGATGGTTTTCGGATTGTCATCAACAATGGCGAGGGCGGCGGACAAACGGTATTTCATTTGCATGTGCATTTGCTCGCTGGTGTCGCCATGGCCGAAGCGGGTTTGGCTCCTGATATGCAGTAACGGCTCTGACACAAAATCTCCATTACGCACTAACTATCAACTGTTTCCCACGGCGATGATGAATCGAGAAGCATGTCACCGCCCGAATAAAAGAGACCCTGACAATGAAAACCGCCGAGATTCGCGAAGCGTTTTTAACCTACTTTGAGCAGCAGAATCACACGCGAGTGAGTTCCAGCTCACTCGTACCCCATGATGATCCAACGCTGTTGTTCACCAACGCGGGCATGAATCAGTTCAAAGAAACCTTTCTCGGTTTAGAGCAGCGTTCCTACTCGCGTGCCTGCACCGCTCAAAAATGCGTGCGTGCTGGCGGTAAGCATAATGACCTTGAAAACGTTGGTTACACCGCTCGCCATCACACCTTCTTTGAGATGCTAGGTAATTTCAGTTTTGGTGATTATTTCAAGCGCGACGCCATTCGTTTTGGTTGGCAGTTTCTGACCGAGGTGCTCCAGTTACCTGCTGAGAAACTGTGGGTCACTGTGCATATTTCAGATGACGAGGCGGCAGCCATCTGGGTTGATGAGATTGGTGTGGATCCCGCCCGCTTATCGCGCCTCGATGAGGACAACTTTTGGCAAATGGGCGATACTGGCCCCTGCGGTCCCAGCTCTGAAATTTTCTACGATCATGGCGAGGATGTTCCTGGTGGTCCACCGGGTAGTCCAGATGATGATCTCGATCGCTACATCGAGATATGGAACTTGGTGTTCATGCAGTACAACCGCGACGCCGAGGGCACGTTGCATCCTTTGCCTGCACCCTCTGTTGATACCGGTATGGGACTCGAGCGCATTGCGGCGGTTCTGCAGGGCGTGCACTCGAATTATGAGATAGATCTATTTCAGACGCTTATTGGGGCAACAGCGAAAGCCCTAGGCGTGACAGACCTTGAGGAAAAGTCCCTGCGGGTGATTGCCGATCACTTGCGGTCTTGCTCTTTCTTAATTGCCGACGGTGTGGTTCCCAGCAACGAGGGACGAGGCTATGTGTTGCGTCGTATCATCCGTCGGGCGGTACGCCATGGCAACAAGCTCGGTGCCACCGCACCCTTTTTTGCGGATTTGGTGCCAGTGTTGGTGAGTGAGATGGGGGGTGCCTATCCCGATCTGGTGACGCAGCAAGAGACAATCAAGATAGCCTTGGCCACTGAGGAAGAGCAATTCGCACGCACTCTCGATAAAGGCATGGGCATCCTCAACGAGGCCCTGCAGGCAGTTGATGGTAATGAGATTCCAGGCGACCTTATTTTCCGTCTCTACGATACCTACGGTTTCCCCGTGGATCTAACCAACGATATCGCTCGCGAGCGAGGAATGACGTTGGATCTCGCCGGTTACGATGACGCTATGGAGCAGCAGCGCAAGCGATCACAGGAGAGTGGCAGCTTCAAGGTCGATTACAGCGCTACGGTTGCCCTCGATGGGGAGACGTTGTTTTTGGGTTACGAGCAAGCCGTTGCCGAGACCGTTGTGGTGGCATTACTGCGCGATGGTGAGCCTGTTGATGCCTTGGAGGAGGGTGAGCAGGGCATTGCTGTGCTCGACCAAACACCTTTTTATGGAGAGAGTGGCGGTCAGGTGGGTGACTGCGGTGTGCTGACGGGTGACGGTGTCAGGCTAGAAGTGAGAGATACGACCAAGGCGCAAGGCCATCATCTGCACCACTGTGTCGTCAACACAGGCCGTATCGGGGTGGGACAAACGCTAACAGCTACCATCGACAACGATTTGCGTCAGCGGATTCGCGCAAATCACTCGGCAACCCATTTGTTGCATGAAGCCTTGCGCCGAGTGCTGGGTCAGCATGTAGCCCAGAAGGGGTCGCTCGTTAATAGCGAGCGCCTGCGCTTTGATTTTTCTCACCCCGAACCTCTTACCAGCGATCAATTGGTTGCCATTGTAAATATGGTAAACGAGGAAATTCGCGCCAATGGTCCGGTGTCAACGGCGGTTATGTCGATGGAAGAGGCGATCGCGGCGGGGGCCATGGCCCTGTTTGGCGAGAAATATGGCGATCAAGTTCGCGTGTTGCGCATGGGTGCCGATGATTTTTCGGTGGAGTTATGTGGCGGTACCCACGTCGATCGCACTGGTGACATTGGTTTATTCCTAACCTTAGGTGAAAGTGGTGTGGCTGCAGGGGTTCGGCGCATCGAGGCGGTTACGGGTGCTGCTGCGCTCGACTACGCCCGGGAGACTTTTCAAACGGTGCATGATGTTGCTGTGGCACTCAAAACACCCACGGCTAATGTGGTGGCAAAGGCAGAGTCGCTAAGGGTAGAGCTTCGCGATCTGGAAAAAGAGGTAGCGCGACTTAAGCAGAAGCTTGCTACATCCTCTGGCGGTGACCTCACTGCCAGTGCCGTTAAGGTGACAGATATAAATGTATTGGCGGCAACCATCGATGGCGCCGACGTTGCCACTTTGCGCGACACCCTCGATCAGTGCAAAAACAAGCTGGGAACGGCTGTCGTTATGTTGGCGACAGTAGCTGATAACAAGATAACCCTGGTAGCCGGTGTTACTAAAGATGCCACTGACCGTATCAAAGCTGGCGATGTCATTCGAGAATTCGCCACGCGTCTTGGAGGTAAAGGGGGTGGACGCCCCGATATGGCGCAGGGAGGCGGTAACGATGTGGCGGGTTTAGCTGCCGCGCTGGCTGATTTACCAGGCTGGGTAGAGGCGCAGTTAAACAGCTGATACGCCAAGGCTTCTAGCGAGGCATGGCTTTATTTCGTCAGGGGTTTTCGCTATGCTCCGCGGCCTTTTTAGCAAGTGTGAAAGTGTTAGATCATGGCGCTGATCGTTCAAAAATTCGGCGGCACGTCGGTGGGCAGTGTAGAGCGCATCGAACACGTCGCCGATAAAGTTGCTTCATTTCGCCGTCATGGCCACGATGTGGTCGTTGTGGTTTCAGCTATGTCCGGTGAAACCAACCGGCTCATTGGTTTGGCCCAAGCGATCCAAGAGCACCCCACCCCCCGTGAGCTCGATGTCTTGGTAGCCACTGGAGAGCAAGTGACGACAGCGTTACTTTCCATGGCGCTACACAAACGTGAAGTAGCCGCACGCTCTTACAATGGCGGGCAGGTGCGTATCCTTACTGACGCCGCCCACACAAAGGCGCGTATACAGCACATTGATGATCACAATATGCGAGCTGACCTCGATGCCGGTCGCGTTGTGGTTGTGGCCGGGTTTCAGGGAGTTGATGAACACGGCAACATCACCACCTTGGGTCGAGGCGGTTCCGATACGACAGCCGTGGCCTTGGCGGCTGCACTGAAGGCCGATGAATGCCAGATTTATACAGACGTCGATGGGGTTTATACCACCGACCCTAGGGTTGTTGATGGCGCTCGACGGCTGGAAAAGATTACGTTCGAGGAAATGCTCGAAATGGCCAGCATGGGTTCAAAAGTGCTGCAAATTAGAGCTGTGGAGTTTGCTGGGAAATACGCTGTACCGCTCAGGGTGTTAAGTTCATTCGAGGAAGGTCCAGGGACCCTTATTACGTTAGAAGAGGATACAGGGATGGAGGCGCCAGCGATTGCGGGCATTGCGTTCAACCGTGATGAGGCTAAGTTGACAGTTTTGGGTGTTCCCGACACCCCCGGTGTGGCCTATCAAATTCTGGGCCCCATTGGTGAAGCCAATATTGAAGTTGATGTGATCTTGCAAAATATTGGTGAGCAAGCAAAGACCGACTTTACGTTTACAGTGGCTCGGGGTGATTTAGCAAGGGCCGAGACCATTTTGCGAGAGACCGCTAATGCGCTATCCGCCTCTGAAGTGCGTGCCGATCCGCGTATTGCAAAGGTGTCGGTTGTGGGGGTGGGCATGCGCTCTCATGCGGGTGTGGCATCGCGGATGTTCAAGGCCTTGGCCGAGGTTGGTGTAAACATTCAGATGATCAGCACCTCGGAAATTAAAATTTCGGTGATCATCGAAGAAAAGTATCTTGAATTAGCTGTTCGGACATTGCACTCTGCCTTTGAGTTAGATGTAGAACCGGAGGATCAGACCGCCCGGGCTTCATAAGTGTCAAGCGTACATTGCTGGTGGCTTAACGCAGCAGCTAATTGATGCATACGCAGTTGCGCTAACCAGACGAAGCGCACTGTCTGATGCAGTGGGCGGGACATCGAAAAACAAGGACGTGCGCGATGTTGATATTGACGAGGCGAGTAGGTGAGTCGCTGATGATTGGTGACGATGTCACCATTACCGTGCTTGCGGTGAAGGGCAACCAGATTCGTCTTGGCGTCAATGCGCCCCGCGACGTGGCAGTGCATCGGCAGGAAATTGTCGAGCGAGATGCTGCTGCTCACGTCACTGGAGGTGGCACGCAAAGCACCGCACCGACAGATACATCCGACAGCTAATTTTTAGACGTATGAAGGTTTTCGCGAGGCCAATGTGTATGATAGGCTTCGCGCCCTCTGGAGAAGTGGCCGAGTGGCTGAAGGCGCTCCCCTGCTAAGGGAGTATAGGGTTAATAGCTCTATCGAGGGTTCGAATCCCTCCTTCTCCGCCATCCCCTCACTGCAAAGATGTTCGGCTCTACCCACGGCATGCCGCCTCAGCGCATTATGGCTATTCGCATGAATGCGAAGGTTAGTCAGGCCGTCTTTTCCACCATGTTAAACACAAACACATCAGCGGTTCATAAGCGGGAATCTGGAGCAAAAAAAGCCCAGCGGGACCTCGCTCAAGCTACTTAGCTTAATCGACCGACAAGGTTTAGACGTGGTCCTATGAACTTGTTAATCCTTCTGACCGCCAGCTAGGCTGCTTTCCTAAGTTGATAGCCTTCAACAACGCTTCGCTCTAAATTTAAAATGGGCGTAAATGGGTGTATTATTGGTTCATGCTTCGAACGAACACACTCAGCATCACACCAGAGATCTTGAGTCTTATTGCTCGGATCGATGAGTTTAAAGGTTCCTGGCGTGCTTTAGGCACGCTTGCACCCGACCGACTCGCTGCTCTTCGACGGGTCGCGACAATTGAAAGCGTGGGCTCTTCGACTCGAATTGAGGGTAGCAGGCTGTCAGATCGTGACGTGGAGCGATTGCTGTCAAACCTTGAAGTTAAGTCACTTGAAACGCGCGATGAACAGGAGGTCGCAGGCTATGCAGAAGTCATGGACCGAGTGTTCACGTCGTGGCAGGACATTTCACTGACTGAGAATTACATCAAGCAACTACACCTTATGCTCTTGCGTTACAGTGAGAAAGACGCTCGGCATCGTGGACACTACAAGACCCATGTCAACAATGTTGCAGCCTTTGACGAGCACGGCAATGAGGTGGGTATCGTATTTCAGACGGCTACACCTTTTGATACACCTCGATTGATGTCCGAGCTTATGGCGTGGGTTTCCCATGAGCGAGAAGTGGGTCAGCTTCATCCGCTTATCGTCACTGCTATTTGCATTGTGGTTTTTTTGGAGATTCACCCGTTTCAGGATGGTAATGGACGCCTGTCCAGGGTTCTGACCACACTGATGTTATTGCAAGCGGGTTATGCCTATGTCCCTTACAGTTCCCTGGAAAGCGTGGTGGAGCAGAGCAAGGACACATACTACTTAGCCTTGCGCCAGACGCAGAGCACTATTCGCACAGAAAATCCTGACTGGCAGCCATGGCTCGTGTTTTTCCTCCGTTCACTTGCCAAGCAAGTCGAACGGCTCGAGCGAAAAGTCGAACGAGAGCAGATGGTGTTGGCTGCGTTGCCGGAGCTCTCGCTACAGATTGTAGAGTTTGCTCGAGACCACGGACGTGTCACCATGAGCGAAATCATTAAGTTGACGGGCGCCAGTCGCAATACATTGAAGCAACACTTCAGAGCGTTGGTAGAGCGCGGTGCGTTAAATCAGCACGGAAGCGGTCGAGGAGTTTGGTACGATCTTCGATGAATCCAAAGCGCCAAGAACAGGCCTAAGCGCACCTCCTGTGAGGTGATGGTCGGGCGATATTCCAGCAGCTTTCTTCCCTGAGTCGGCACCCTCGCCAGTTATTTGAACGATATGGGTGTGGTGTAATAGCCGATTCAGTAGGGCTGTCACCACGGTTCGAGCATCCGCAAACACCCCCGCTCACTCCGAGAGCGGTAGGATGCGTCACACGGGCGTCTGGTTTTTCTTGTTCGGATTCTTAAAGGGCGAACGCTCGAACATCACTTAGACCGAGCTCAAGGCGCTGCAAGAGGTTGCCAAAGAGCTGCTTGACCTAGGCAAAGTGGACATCGGTACCCCATAATCGACGCGGGGCAGTGTCTCTCAACGAAACCTATTGGTCCCAAACCAGGTTACTGGAGGTCAGGCATACCAATGAAACCGGGCAGGGCTTTTATTCGATCTATCCATGCTCTCACGGCCCGATGCTCGCCGATAGGCACTCGACCCTCGTGGCCGAGGGCTACATAGGGGAAGCAAGCGATATCGGCAATCGTCGCGTTGTCCCCGACAAGCCATTCACGGTCACTCAAGTGCTGCTCGAGTAGGGTTAACACTCGCTGGGATTTCGTAACAGCTAGACTGTGATCAAGTTCGAAACCGAACTTGTCGTGCAGCCGAGCATCGTTTGGACCGCGTGCAATTTCGCTCTCAGCAAACATCAACCACGATAAGATATGTGTGAACGAAATGTTATCCATTGGGCACCATTTCGCATCGGCGTATTCGCGTGCTAAGTACACCAGAATGGCTTGAGAGTCGCGTAATATAAGATTACCGTCCTCAAGGATGGGGATTTCCTTGAAGGGGTTTAAATCACTCAGGGGTGGGCGAGCATGCTCTCCATCCAAAAAGTCGACAGGTACCAGTTGGTACGATTTACCGATCATTGCTAAAAACAATCGGATTTTGTAGCAGTTGCCAGACAGCTCCAGATCATACAGTTTCATAGATTGACTCCTGTAAAGGGTGTAAGTGGTACGGTGTTCTTTTGGCGCCACGATCGAGATGTTGTACTTGTAACTGCTGATACTCACCGATGCTGAAAGTACCCCCGGCGCGACGATACCCATGGCTGCTTGTTATCTGCAATCTGCCTAGTAGTGCCGAGCTTGTCGGGATCAGCGAAGTGCTCATCGACGTTGAAGTGTAGTTCAATCGGCGATCCCTGCTTGCTCATCAATTGTCGCTTGAATTGCTGGAATAGCCTGCTCAAAAAAGAAGGCTGGCGGTGCGCCCGCGTCACGATCGTTGTAGTCATCAATAGCCATATAGCCGCCAATGCCGCGGTTTACATCAATAAAACTTACTGCGCCAAACGCACCCGGATCCGCATACACGCCCGGCAAATCATCGCGAATGAACCATCCCATACCCTACGGTGTGAGGTTGTTTGCCACCAAGCCACCCCGGTCGGTTTGCATACTTACGATTGCCGCCTCGCTGAGAACACGAGTTTCACCACAAAATCCGCCGTTCAAGTGAACCTGTAGCAGTTTGGCGTAATCGGCCATATTACTAATGGCGCCACCCTCGATGTTGGGATTAGCTTCGCCAGCAAGGCTGTCGGGCGAGCCGGTGAAAGCCGTGGGGTTTTCCCAGGGGTTACCGAACGTGAATACCTCCAGATTGCAGGGTGTGCCCAAATACTCATCGACCAACTGGTTCCAAGTGGCGTTGGCGGCGGTACTTGCGGTCACGCCGGCGAAAAGTCGGCGAGTGTCGGGCCGATGGGCGATCCTTACTGATCCAATAAACG
This sequence comes from Luminiphilus sp., assembly GCA_965658685.1. Classification (GTDB taxonomy): domain Bacteria; phylum Pseudomonadota; class Gammaproteobacteria; order Pseudomonadales; family Halieaceae; genus Luminiphilus. Next base: position 12,586 of record CBFHTF010000019.1, on the reverse strand, counting down.
GAGCCCGGGAATACCGGAGGTGTTACTAACCAGTTGCTCTACTGTTCGATCGGCATAGGGGCCGTCATAAGCTAAGTAGGTGCTCACTGGCTCTGTGATAGAGAATTCCACCCCCGGATCCTCTTGCAATGCCAGCAGAGTCATCACGGCGGGTACTTTGCTGGTTGAGGCCAACTGCACCACGGTGTCCTCGGTATGATCACCAAAAACTGCCTTGTGTACCACACCGTCAGCATTCACGAGCATATAACTGACCCCGTCGAAAACTTCATTGTTGTCAATAAAACTCTGAAAAGCGGCATCGACCGCTGTGAAATCGGGACTAGCTGAGTCTTCGGTCTGCGTCTCATCCGCGCCGCCCGAGCCCTGCTCATCGCCGGCATCAGCGGTTGTGTCGGTTGTCGGTTGGGCTTCATAGTCACTGCCACCGCAAGCGGTAAGCGAGACTATTAATGGCAGGGTGACGAGTGTCTAATAGCAGGGTGACGAGTGTCGAGAGCCAAAAGTATCGAGTCGTTAATGCAATCATGTGTTGTGCCTTATTTTTAGAATAGATGGTGGAGTCGCGTGGCCAGCCAGACCCTATGTCTCCCGATTACACCTTCCCAACATACCCTCAGGCACTGCATAAAGAAAGCCATGTGGTGCCGGAGCCGGCGTGCCCAGCCGCTGTATCGCCCATGACGATGAACTGACCTGAGGGAGACTGGCGCTTGGCAGCATGGTCATTCCAAGAGCTCAGTAATACACTCACCCCACTACGCTTATCAGTGCCCACGTGTCTGCCAATGCTCTATGTTCACAGGTTTTCATTTGTTCTAGGAGGGCTCATTCTCACAGCCTCTCTGTTGGCGTGCGATTCTCGGCAGCCAATTGAATCTACTATGCCCGGTAGTCAAGGTAATACTGATCCGACCCCAGCTACCATTGAGCACAATGCGCAGTTTCGTGAGCAGCTACCCCTTAGTGATATGGCCGACTTTGAATACGCGCGCCGTGGTCTTATTGCCAAGGCCGATGACGTTGTCATAACTGCCGCTGATGGTTCCACATTGTGGGATACCAGCGCCTATGACTTTATTGAGGGTGCCAGTCCAAATAGCGTTAACCCCAGTCTCTGGCGGCAGGAGACGCTCAATAATATTGCTGGTTTATTCGAGGTGACGCCCGACGTTTATCAAGTTCGAGGCTTCGACTTATCTAATATGAGCCTCATTCGTGGTCGTGAGGGGTGGATTGTGATCGATCCTCTTACTGCCCAAGAGACCGCTGCCGCTGCGCTCAACTTTGCCCGCCAGCACTTGGATATAAGTCGCGTATCGGCAGTGATACTTACCCACTCCCACGTTGATCATTTCGGTGGTGTGGCGTCAGTTCTTGAGCCCGATGGAAGCACTCTAGTTATTGCACCCGAAGGTTTTTTAGAGGAAGCCAGTAGTGAAAATATTTTGGCGGGTCGCACTATGGCGCGGCGCTCTATGTTTATGTACGGCAGTCGGCTCGAGCGAGGTCCAAAGGGCCACATAGGGTCAGGCTTAGGCAAAGCGCCCGCACTTGGGCAAATTGGGATAGCCGTGCCCACATTGGAGATCTCGGACACCGGCGAAAAGCATGTTATCGATGGTGTGGAATTTGAATTCCAAAACGCCGCTAATTCAGAAGCGCCTGCAGAGCTCGTTTTTTACCTACCGCAGCTAAAGACATTTTGTGGCGCCGAGCTGGTGTCCAGAACGATGCACAATTTGTATACCCTGCGCGGTGCAAAAGTGCGTGATGCCAGGCAGTGGAGTGAACATATCGATACGGCTCTGCGATTATTTGGTGATGCTGAGGTGTATTTTGGTAGTCATCATTGGCCGCTTTGGGGCAATAGTGCCATCCGCGACTTCTTGGCAAAACAGCGTGATGGATATCGTTTTATCCACGATCAAACACTGCGATTGGCAGCCCAGGGGCACACCCCAGAAGAAATTGCTGAAGCACTGAAGCTACCGAGTACTCTTGAGCAGAGTTTTTCTAATCGTGGTTATTACGGCACGCTTAAACACAATGCCAAAGCCGTGTACCAGCGATACTTTGGTTGGTTCGATGGCAATCCAGCAAATCTCGATGCGTTGCCTGCTGTTACTGCCGCAGAGCGCTATGTGGCGTTAATGGGTGGTGCTGATGAAGTTATTGAACACGCGCGCAAGGCCTTTGCAGCGGGCGAATATCGCTGGACTGCCGAACTGCTCAATCATGTGATGTTCGCTGAACCGGAGCATTCAGGTGCCAGGGAGCTCCTAGCCGCCACTTACGATCAGCTGGCCTATCAGGCGGAATCAGCACCCTGGCGCGATGTGTACCTTACCGCTGCGCTGGAGCTGAGAGTTGGCCCACCTGAAATGGCTAGTGACAATGCAAACATCGTCGAATTACTGGCAGCTGCACCGCTAGCTGAGTTCATGCAGCTCATTGGTACGTTTGTAAATGCGGAGCGCGCTGACGGTGAGCAGTTTGTATTTAATTTCATATTCACTGACATCAACGAGAGTTTTGTGCTTACGCTGCAAAACGCTGTACTGCGCAACCAGCAAAAAGCCCCCGTTGCTAATGCGAATGCCACAGTGTCACTGACTAAGACGCTGTTTTTACAGATGATGACCGGTCAAACCAATGCCCGCGAGTTGCTTAGTACTGATGATCTCAATATTGATGGTTCGCGCCTGGACTTACTAAGCTTCTTGTCGATGCTGCAACCGCCAGCGCCTGTATTTAATATCGTCACGCCTTAAATCAAACGAACTTAACGCCTAATTTACGCATCGAGTCTAGGGAGTGGCTCAGGCTTCCGTTAGTGTCGATGCCGCGGCAGGCCTGCTCCGCAAGCTGAACGTGATAGCCCAAGCCAATGGCGTCGACGGCGGTGTAATACACGCAAAAATCCGTGGCAAGTCCTGCCAATGTGACTGATTGAATCCCTTGGTTTTGTAGGTACCCATGCAGGCCTGTGGGTGTTTTTCGATCGTTCTCGTAAAAACCTGAGTAGCTATCGATGTGCTGCCGACAGCCCTTGCGAACAACAGCGCTGGCTCTGTGACTGTCGAGCGCTGAATGAAATTCAGCGCCGGTAGAGCCCTGAACACAGTGGTCAGGCCACAATATTTGCTCACCGTAGCTGGCACTAACGACATCAAAAGCCGATCGTTGCGGGTGCTGACTCGCGAAGGAAAAATGGTTGGTCGGGTGCCAGTCTTGAGTAAGCACCGATAATGAAAAGGCTTCGAACATGCTGTTGATGATCGGAACAACAGCATCAGCTTGAGCAACAGCCAGCGCTCCCCCCATACAAAAATCATTCTGAACATCAATCACGATCAGTGCGGCGGTCTGGTCATGTGCTGTCACGGTGTGGGTCCTTTACGTTGTTCAAGATTCGCCTAAGGATGCGGTTTCAAGAGGGGTTGTCAGCCTGAAATTCACCCTTGTCTGTGACCACTATCACACGGGGCCATTAAAAGAGCGAGCCGAATCACAATTCTAGATTCATGTTCTGACCTGTGACGATTCCACTTCTATTGTGATCTCAACGCCCACCTTCGTGGGTCGTGGAATGGGAAAACAATATGACAAATGAACAGCAACAACTCAGCAACTTCATGGAAGGCACGGGCACAACCCCGGTGCCTCCCATGGGGTGGTTTGAGCCTTGCATGTTCACTCACGCTTTGCACAAGTCGGCTCGCCGCCTTGTCAATCAAATCGGGTACCCGCTGCTGCGGCACCACGATGCAACAACAAAACAATCTCACATCAGGAGAAACACCATGAAACTGAAAGCAACACTAGCAATCGCAGTGGCCGCAGCAAGCAGCGTATTGGCCGCTCAAACCTTCGCTGACGATATCGACGCTCAAGATGAGAGGGTGTCTGGCAGCTCAACATTAACCATCGATCAGTTAGGTAACGACAACACTGTCGGTACCGCCGATCGTTCTTTCGATCAAATCGGCAGCAACATCGCCACCATCCTTCAAGAAGGTAACAACCTTTCCTTGGTAGGTGGCCAGTTTGGCTTAAACAGCATGGATATCGGCATGGCCGGTGAGAACATTGCGGTTGAAGCCATTCAGATTAACGAAGCCGTCGATGGCGCTGAGAACGTCATGAGCTTCTCTGGTGATGGCGCTGACCAGGGCGCGCCCTTTGGTGCTGACGCGCGGGTTGACATGCTCGGTGACCGACTGGCCTCTGAAGCCGAGGCGAAAGCCGATGCAGTGGCTGAGGTAGAGGAAGATCACACCGATGAAGAGCCTGTGGCTGAAGGTGAAGCGGACGCTGTAGCCGTTGCAGAGCTTATGGCAGAGGCGGGTGACGCTGGATTCTTGTACCAGGAAGGGCAAGGCAACTTCTTGAGCTTGGACTCCGATGGCGCCAACAACGGCTTCTCGGTTATCCAGTTGGGTGACCGCAACACCTTCGAAGGTGAAGTGGCCGACGACGGTAACGTATTGGTTGTGACCCAGACGACCGATGACAACAGTGCATTGGTTGAATCAGCCGGTGGCAACAATGTCATGGACATCGAGCAGAACGGTTTGATGCAGGATGTTGAGTTGTTCGTCGATGGTTTCAACAACACGGCGTTGATCCAGCAGGGTAATGGCGAAGCCAGCACCGACAACGTGGCCCTTGCTGAGATCATTGGTGACGACAACCAAGTGGCCATTGTTCAGGCGGGTGCTGGTCAGACGGCTGAAGTGCTTATCGACTTTGGTATGCGCAACCAGGTGACCATTGATCAGGGCAGCCGCCCGGATGCCAGCCGCGACAACTTGATTGAGGTCAACATCCTCGATCGCAGTAGCGATCAAGAGATTGTGATTACCCAGCGAGGCATTGAGAACACGGCCTTAATTGATGTGGATGACCGTTCGCGCTTCAACCGCATTGACTTAGTGCAGGCCGGTCGCAACAACCTGTTCGACATGTCTGACGACAGCGACGGTGTCGATGACAAGTCTAACCGTAACGAAGTGGATGCTCGTCAAGGTGGTCGTAACAACATTGCCACCGTGGAATTGCGTGATCAGTCACTGGGCAACAAAGTGAACTTGCGACAACTTTCAAGTGATAGTGAATTGGTAGTGCGCGTTGACGAAGGTCGCCGCAACACGATTGATATCACCCAGGCTCGCGAACAGGTTAATAACTACGCTGCTGTTGAGCTCTTTGGTTCGGTCTTGAATGAGGTCGCGATTAGCCAAGAAGGCAGCGATAACGTGGCGGACTTGAGTATTGAGGAAGGCTCTCGGGGCATCTTTGGTAACCGCAACAAGGTCACGATTTCGCAGGCAGATGACGGTAATGCGGTGGGCCTGTTGATTGAAGGTAACCGCAACACCTTCAGCGCCGCTCAGGCTGAGTTGGATGCAGTGGATGCCGTCATTAAAGGCAATCTGAATACCGTTGACGTCGCCCAAGCTGTGGGTGGCAACAGTGCGACCATGACACTTGAAGGTGACCGCAATAGCTTTGCTGCAATGCAGAGTGATGCAGACACGCTAGATGCAACGTTGGTGGGTGACCGCAACACCGTGTCGATTACGCAGGAGCTTGGCAGCAACGCAGTGTCACTCAATATTGAGGGTTCAGACAACCTGTTCAGCGCAACCCAAGGTGAGGCGAGCACCATCGTGGCCAGCCAGTACGGTGACGCCAACGTTATGCAGCTTGCGCAAGTGGGCGTCAACAACGCTATCTACGCCACCCAGCGTTGATTCATTGAACGACTGATTCAAGCGGCGTGATGTGCATTAGCACTTCTCGCCGCGAGGATTCGCAATCATGAACTCGAATTTGATCTCTTCAGATTACGCAATTTCCTCAGTAGTTGCCGCCGCCGGCGTCACCGCATGCACAGAGTATGAGGTTGCCGGCATGGTATCGAAGGAATCCCAGCTTGGAGAGTTGTGGCCAAGGCCGCGCTTCCAAGCGGGCACACCAGCCGAGAGGCTAACCACCTTGTTGTCAGTGAGTCGCTGGCTAAACAGGTTTTCAGTTCTCCCCGAAAGAGGGGTGTCAAAACTTACCAAAACCAATAGGAGCGCAATGATGAAAGCGACTAAAGGAAATGGCCAACGACGCCTCGGTGTGTTGATGGCTGCAGGACTGCTGGCCCTGAGTGGCACAGCGCAGGCTCGGGATACGGGAGATCTTCGCGATGTGCAGATTCCATTGCCCGGTAACTTAAACGAGGTTGTTAAAGATCGCGATGCCGCGATTGCACTGGGTAAAGCCTTATTTTGGGATATGCAAGTAGGTGTAAACGATGAGTACGCCTGTGCGACTTGTCACCACAAAGCGGGTGTCGATAGCCGGGTGAATTTCCGTTCACTACACGGTGGTGCCAATGGCCAGATCGATATTGCTGGCCCAGAGCTGACCGCTAGCGACTTCCCCTTCCGTCGTCGAACCGATGATGTGGTGGGTTCGATTGGTGTACCTCTGCACGTCTTCAAAGGCGTCGATGAGGCCACTGGTGAGGAAACCTGTGAGCTGATCGGGGACCCCGACGGCAACTTGGTGACAGGTATGGCCGCACCTTCAAGTGTCAACGCTGTATTCTCTGAGCGTCAGTTCTGGGATGGTCGCGCACGCTCGGTGTTCAACGGCGTCAACATTCATGGTGATGACCTGGACAGAGATGAATACCCTGTACTGTATGTCACGGACGCTTCCGGTAGCGTCATGAGCACTAAATTTGCGATTGAACCTGCCTCGCTTGCTTCACAGGCGGTCGGCCCCGTGATGTCGGTGGTCGAGATGAACTGTCAGGGTCGAGAGTGGCCACACGTTGGCATGAAGCTGTTGCCTCGTCAGCCATTGGCTGAGCAAACGACTGCGCAAGACGATAGCGTGCTTGGCGCTTATGTTGGTGGCGATGGCAAGTTTACAGGTGACGTCACTTATCGGGATATGGTCTATGCGGCATTCCAAGATAAGTATGTTTCTAATATGCCTGCGGGTGACACTGGGTTCACGGTGGAGCAAGCGAACTTCAGCATGTACTTTGGTGTTGCGGTAATGCTGTACGAGGCCTCTTTGGTGTCTGACAACGCGCCGTGGGATCAGTACATGCGCGGTGACAAACGTGCAGTATCGAGGTCAGCTAAGCGCGGGCATGAGGTCTTCAACGGTAAAGGAGCGTGCTACCACTGCCACCGAGATGCAGAGACCTCAAACGCGGCTATCACCAATGGCGGCAATTCGAAGGCCTTCGCCAACATCGGTGTCCGTCCAATCCGTGAGAACCGTGGTTTGCGTCGCGGCGAGCATAAGTCGGTTGGCATTCGTAATGCGGAGCTATCCAACCCCTACATGTGGAACGGTGGTCAGTTGACCCTGCGACAGCTGGTTCGGTTCTACAACAAAGGTGGTGACTTCCGCGGTCGTGGTAATGAGCTCGATCCGCTGGGTCTGACTAACCGTGAAGAGCGCGATTTGGTGTCCTTTATGTTGGCTCTGACCGATGACCGTGTGCGTTGCGATGCGGGCGTGTTCGATCATCCCTCGCTGGCGCTTGATTTCGGTGAAGACTTACCTGCCGTTGGCCAGAGTGGTTTGAACGATGGTCAATGCTGGAAGCCTGCCCTGGACGACGGTTCCAAGAACTTCCACTACAAGCTTCGTATCCGTTAACGGGAACCCCTATCTTAGGGAGTGAACTCTGAGATTGGCGAGCCCCCGGCAGTGGCACTGTCGGGGGCTTTTTTCGTTTAGGTTTGTGATCGGAAGCTATTGTTGTGCTGTCAGTGCCCTATATGTCTGCAGGTCAACGCCTTGATCTGGCAATTGCAATATGGGAATTATTCGATAATGCGAATACATATGTTCGCAAAAAAAAGCATTTAGCCCCTTTTTTGAAGGGCATTTTGTGCATAGTGCGACCATAATTAACAAATTGCGATTAAAAATGAAATCATCAGATTGTTCCGGGCGCCTTGCTTCACTAGAGTCCTGCCCATGCCCACCGGCCTGCGTGGACATGTTGGATAACGGCAGCTGATTCGGTGGGACTCGCTGCAAAACACAGACAGGAGCAACAAATCATGGTGAATTTCAAACCAGCGTTTCCATTGCTAGGTGTCGTTGCGGCAACTGCAATGGTGACTCTTAGTATGACCGCACGAGCGGAGGTGGGTGATTTGCGTGACGTGCCCGTCCCGATGCCCCAGCAATTAGACACAATCATTAAAGACCGGGATGCTGCCATTGCCCTAGGCAAAGCATTCTTTTGGGATATGCAAGTGGGTGTCAATGAGGGCTATGCTTGCGCCACTTGCCACCACAAAGCAGGTGGTGATAGCCGCGTTAACTTCCGATCTTTGCACCCCGGTGCAAACGGACAGATTGATATCAACGGCGACCAATTGACAACCGCTGATTTCCCATTTGGTCCAGGCATTGACGATATTGTGGGCTCCATCGGTGTGGCGCCCCATGCCTTTTTAGGTGTAGACGGGCTTGGGAATGAAACCTGCGAGTTACTAGGTGGAGACCCTACGGCCAATCAAGTAACGGGTATGCATTCACCGGCTACCGTCAACGCCATATTTTCAGAGCAGCAGTTTTGGGACGGTCGGGCGCAGCCCACCTTTAATGGCGTCGACATTCACGGTACTAATCACGACGCCAATAGCTACCCCACAGTTTATGAAATAAGTGGCGATGGCCAAGTTGTAGCGGTGAATGTGGCCATTAACAATGCCTCATTGGCCTCCCAGGCTGTTGGTCCCGCACTCAATGCGGTTGAGATGTCCTGTGCGTTCAGGGATTGGGGTGATCTCGCTCAGAAGTTATTGCCCCGTAAACCTTTGGCGCTTCAGCAAATAGCCCCCAATGACAGTGTATTGGGTGATTATGTTGACAGTAGTGGTAGCTTCACCGATGGCGTTACTTACAGAGACTTAATCTACGCAGCTTTTGACGAGCGTTATGTGTCGGGTTTGCCGGCTGCCGATTCTGGCTGGACGGTCGAGGAAGCAAACTTTTCGCTTTACTGGGGTCTGGCATTAAACGTGTACCAAGCGCTGCTGGTATCAGACGACAGCCCTTGGGATCGTTACGTGCGCGGCGACACTGATGCAGTGTCCGCGGCGGCTGTTCGCGGTCACTCAGTCTTTGAGGGTGATGGCGAATGTGATCGATGTCATCGGGGTTCGGAGACGTCCAATGCTGCACTTACTAACGGCGGTGGTGGTCGTGCCTTCGCCAACATTGGTCTGCGCCCCGTCAGCGAGAGCGAAGGGTTGCGCCGTGGTGAGCACAAGTCCGTAGGTATTCGTAACGTCGAAATCAATAACCCCTACATGTGGAACGGCGGACTTTTAACATTGCGTCAGTTAGTGGATTTCTATAACCGGGGTGGCGATTTCCGAGGCGGTCGTAACGAGTTGGATCCACTTGGTCTGACTGACCAGCAGGCAGATGACTTGGTAGCATTTATGCTGGCACTGACCGATGACCGTGTCCGTTGCGATGCTGGTGTGTTTGATCACCCTTCTCTGTCCCTTGATTTTGGTGAGGCGTTACCTGCGGTTGGACAAGACGGATTGGCGCAGTGCTGGGGTCCTGCCCTCGATGATGGCTCTGTGGAGAACTTCCACTACCAGTCAAGTCTCGCTAGCGGCAATGCTCAGCAGCAAGCCGTTACCACGACACCCTTAGTACGTTCGCAAGCGCCTGTGGCACTAGACCCTGCAGAGCCAGACGCAGAGGCGCCTGTGGTGGAAGATGAGCCGGCTCAGCAGCAACAGGTTGCACAGATCGGAGCCGAGGACGATGTTGAGAAGACTCGTGCCGAGCGTCGAGCAGAGCGTGAGGCCGCACGTGCTGAGCGTCGTGCAGCGAGGGCTGAGCGACGCGCTGCAAGGGCGGAGAAAAAGCGAAAGCGTCGACAATCAGCGCGCGATGACGACGACGATTTTGCTGACGAAGACGAAGACGAAGACGAAGACGAAGACGAAGACGACGAGGACGACGAAGACGAAGACGAAGACGACGATTAAGTCCTTGCCACTGAGGGGGCTCTTCATTGGAGCCTGAACACCGCTCCACTGTGGGTTCCCCAAAGTAAATTTCCATAACAAGCCGCCGCTTACAGGCGGCTTTTTTGTGCTCATTTTTCATTCCGAAAAGACACTGCATGTTAGATGCGCAGGGTTCACCTGCGGTGACAATGGGCGTAGATGCCGTTATCGTCATCCCAAGCCTACGCTAGGGACCTGGTTTTGACGCAACCCTCCACTGTTGGGAAAGACGATGCTTTGGCCATTGTTTGGCAAGACGACGCGTTGGTTGCTATTAACAAACCCGCAGGCTTGCTGGTGCATCGCTCACCCATCGACCGCCACGAGACACGGTTTGCTGTGCAACAACTGCGCGATCAGTTGGGGTGCTGGGTTTATCCTGTACACCGGCTCGATAAGCCTACCTCTGGGCTACTGTTGTTTGCTCTGGAGCCGGCACTCGCATCCGTGCTAGCGCAGCAGTTTGAGTCGCGCACCGTCCATAAATCTTATTGGGCCGTTGTTCGCGGTCACGCCCCAGCCTTCAAGGACATTGATCACCCGTTGCGGGACGAGGTCGACTCGAAAGGACGGGTGTGTAACGATGGTGAGCACCGTGAAGCACAAACGTATTTACGGTGCATGGCGTCATGGGTACTGCCAATGCCCGTCGATCGCTACCCCGAAGCACGATATTCCCTGGTAGAGCTTCAGCCGCGCACGGGGCGCTTTCGCCAATTAAGACGTCATCTAAAGCATATTGCGCACCCAATCATTGGCGATACACGTTACGGTAAAGGAACCCATAACCGCTTTTTTCGTCAGCAACTGGGCTGCAATAGGCTGTTGCTGGCGTCGGTAGGTTTGACATTTGATCACCCGATCACAGGTGCTAGCTTGTCGCTAGTGGCTAAACCTGAGGCGAGTTTCCAGTCGGTATTGGCGGCGCTTAATCAAATGGGTGAGCAGAGAGGAGAAGTCCCGGAGGTCCCTAATGGCACCCCCGGGCTAGCGACCTAGGTAGCTTAAGCTACCTGGTCTATTTGGACGGCGGCAATGCGCTTGCCTTCTTCAGCGCGCGTTTGAAATTCAACCACTTGATCGAAGTTCATGTAGCGGTAAATGTCCGCCGCCATGCTGTTGATCTTAGAGGCAAATTCCAAATACTCGGCCGGCGTTGGCAGTCGGCCGAGTAGGGCGCCGACGGAAGCCAGCTCTGCCGATGTCAGATACACGTTGGCGCCATCTCCCAATCGATTTGGGAAGTTGCGCGTAGACGTGGACAGCACGGTAGACTTCGCTGCTACTCGCGCCTGATTACCCATGCACAGTGAGCAGCCGGGCATTTCTGTGCGTGCTCCGGCTTTGCCGAAGATGCTGTAGTAACCCTCTTCCATGAGCTGGTGTTCGTCCATGCGCGTAGGAGGGCAGATCCACATCTTGGTATTAACCGGCTGCCCATGGGCATCCAGTAATTTACCGGCCGCGCGGAAGTGGCCGATATTGGTCATGCAGCTGCCAATAAAGACCTCGTCGACGTTATCACCGGCGACATCCGAGAGTTTGCGCGCGTCATCGGGGTCGTTGGGTGCACAGACGATGGGCTCCTGAATATCAGCCAGGTCGATTTCTATAACCGCGGTGTATTCGGCATCGGCGTCGGCAGTCATTAGCGATGGATTCGCTAGCCACTCTTCCATTTTGCGTGCGCGTCGCTCGAGGGTTCGTGGATCACCATAACCCTCGGCGATCATGGAGCGCAGCAATACAATATTAGACCGTAGGTACTCGGCAATGGTGTCTTCGCCTAGCTTAATGGTGCAGCCGGCGGCGGAGCGCTCTGCCGACGCATCGGATAACTCGAAGGCCTGCTCAACGGTGAGGTTGTCTAAACCTTCAATTTCCAAAATGCGGCCAGAGAAGATGTTTGTCTTGCCTTTTTTCTCAACGGTCAGCAGCCCTTCCTGACGGGCGTAGTAAGGGATGGCGTGAACCAGATCTCGCAGGGTAATACCCGGTTGCATATTGCCTTTAAAGCGCACCAGGACTGACTCGGGCATATCGAGTGGCATAACGCCGGTTGCGGCGGCGAAAGCCACCAAGCCAGAGCCTGCAGGGAATGAAATGCCCATGGGGAAACGGGTGTGTGAATCGCCGCCTGTGCCGACGGTGTCGGGCAACAGCATGCGGTTGAGCCAGCTGTGGATAATGCCATCACCGGCGCGCAGCGATACGCCACCACGGGTCATGATGAAGTCGGGTAGCGTGTGCTGGGTGTCAATATCAACCGGTTTGGGGTAAGCCGCAGTGTGACAGAACGATTGCATGGTCAGATCGGCCGAGAAGCCAAGGCACGCCAAGTCTTTTAGCTCGTCACGGGTCATTGGGCCGGTGGTGTCTTGTGAGCCCACTGTGGTCATGCGAGGCTCACAGTAAGTGCCGGGCCGAACACCATCGACACCGCAAGCACGCCCCACCATTTTTTGCGCAAGTGTGTAGCCCTTGCCGGTATCTGCTGGCTGATCGGGCTTGCGGAA